>CAYZFH010000149.1:0-7854 GCA_964477375.1 uncultured Rhizobiaceae bacterium
CGATGCGCGCCTTGGCGGCGCAGCTTCGCGCGACCGCATGGCGGCGCAGCGCCGCATCGCCCGCGATCAGAGCGGGTCCGTTTTCCTCCAGCCAGGCGAAGAAGGGCGCATCGTCGATCAGCCCGTATTTCACAACCTCGGCGTAGCCGGCCAGAAGCTCGCGCTTGGGCAGGGTCGAAAGCGCACCCGTGTCGGCCAATACAAGGCGCGGCTGGTGGAAGGCGCCGACCAGATTCTTGCCGCGCTTGGTGTTGATGGCAGTCTTGCCGCCGACCGCGCTGTCGACCTGGGCCAGGAGCGTGGTCGGGATCTGCACGAAATCGAGACCGCGCAGCGCGATGCTGGCGGCGAAGCCCGAAATGTCGCCGATCACGCCGCCGCCGAGGGCGACCAGCATGGTCGAACGCTCTACGCGCTGGCCCAACAGCTCCTCGATCAGCCGTTCCAAATGGGCGAAGTCCTTCGTGGCCTCGCCCGCCGGCAGCACGATTGTGCCGTGCGCGATGCCCGCTTGGTCGAGCGAGGCCGTGAGCGCCACCAGATGCAGCTTGGCCACGGTCTCATCGGTGATCACGACCACGCGCGGGCGCGGCAGCACGGGTTTCATATGCCGGCCCGCGTGCGCGATCAGATCCCCGCCCACCAGGATGTCGTAGCCACGCTCGCCCAACTCGACGCGCAGCGTCTCGATCGTGTTTGGAGAAGATGTCATGACGCGGCGCTCTTGCGCGCGGGGCGGTTGTGATCCTTCAGCGCCGCCATCACGCGCTCGACCGTCACTTCGGGCGGCGCATCGACGCTGTCGACCGTGATGTTGGCCTCGGCATAGATCGGATAGCGCTCCTCGATCAGACGTTCGAGTGTCTCGCGCCGGCTGCCCTTCTTCAGCAGCGGGCGGTTGTTCCGCCGCGCCGTGCGCCGCATGAGGATGTCGATGCTGGCGCGCAGCCAGATCGAGACGCCTTTCTCGGCGACCTTGGCGCGGGTGGTGGGGTCGATGAAGGCGCCGCCGCCGGTGGCCAGCACATGCGGCGGATTGTCGAGCAAGCGCGCGATCACGCGCCGTTCGCCGTCGCGGAACGCCGCCTCGCCGTGCTTGGCAAAGATTTCGGGAATCGTGCAGCCGGCTGCTTCCTCGATCTCGTGATCGGCGTCGACGAAGGGCAGGCCCAATTCCTGGGCCAGGCGTTTGCCGATGCAGGTCTTGCCCGCGCCCATCAGGCCCACGAGCACGATGATCTTGTCGGGCTTCGGCGTTGCGCGCGTCATGGCTGGAACCGCCGGCCGGGCGCCGCGAGCGGGCGGAAAATGGATGGAATGGTCATTGTCGAACGGAGTTGCTGCCTTAAAATCGCCACCGCGCAACCCTAGCACATGCCCCGGCGGACTGTCCCCCCATGCGCCCGCCTACCCCTTACGCGACGCGGATTTTACGAATGAAAAGAGCCCTCCAATTCGTCGCGCCGGTTGCGGCGGCGGCTGTCCTGGCGCTTGGTCTCGCGCCGGCCTTGGCGCAAAGCACCAGCGGCCAAGTGAAGGTCCAGAGCCTCACGGCGCCCGATCCGGAGGGGTTCGGCCTGCTTCAGCCGCCCGAAGGTTTCGCGCCCGACCTCTGGCAGGACACGCCCCGCCCGCTGGTCGAGAGTTTGCTGCCCCGGATTCCGGAGGCCGGCACTTCGCGTGCGCTGACGGATTTGGGCCGTCGCCTCGTCCTTTCCATGCAGAAGCCGCCGGCGGGTCCGGCAACAAAAAGCTTCCTGGCTCTGCGCGCCGAGCGCGCGGCGGCGCTGGGTCAAATCCCGGCCGCGGCGGCGATCCTGCGTTCCGCCGCTATCCCCCAGACCGACCCCGCGTTGCGCCGTATCCGTGCCGACGGTGCGTTCCTGTCCGGCGATACGCCGGGTGCTTGCAGCGAGGTCGAGGGTGCTTTGCGCCAGTCGACCGACGCGTATTGGCAGAAGGCTGCGGCGTTCTGCGACGCCGTCGGCGGCAAGACAGCGTCGGCGTCGCTCAGCCTCGACGTGCTGCGCGAACAGGGCCTGTCGACCGACCGTGCCTTCTTCATCCTGATGGATTCGTTGGCGGGCAAGCCCGGCACCGTCGAAAGCCTGCCCGATCCCACGCCGCTCCAACTGGCTATGATCCGCGCCTTGCGCCAGACCATTCCGCCCGACGCGGCGCGCACGAAGAACCCCGCCATGCTGCGCGCCATCGCGGAAAGCGCCCAGGCCGAGACGCTGACGCGCGTCGAGGCTGGAGAGCAGGCCGAGGCGCTGGGCGTCTTGTCCACTGCGGCGCTGGTCTCGCTCTACGAAGCCGTGACCTTCCGGCCGGACGAATTCGCCAATGCGACGGTGACCGCGGGCGCCGTATACGGACCGCGTTCGCGCGCCATGCTGTATCAGGCCGCCAAGGCGAAGCCGGATCCGAAGACGCGGGTGGGCGAGTTATTCACGGCGCTTTCCCTGTCTCGCAAAGCGGGGCTGTTCGGCACCACCGCGCGCGCCATGCTGCCGCTTCTGCGCGACGTTCCCGCCGGCCCCGACACCGCATCGCTCGCGCCCGACGCGGCGCGCGCTTTTTTGAGCGAAGGCGATCTGGCCGGGGCGCGCCCATGGCTCGCGCTTCTGAAATCATCATCCGCGTCCGGTGACGCCGGGCTCTGGGCGCTCGCGCGGCTGGCGGGCGCCACGGAAGCGGACGGCGCAACGAAGGAGCGCGTGAAGGCGGCGGCCACGGGACAGACCGCCCGCGCCATGCGCTTGAATGCGCTGCTCGATGCATTCGACCGGCCGGTCGAGCATGATTTGTGGACGGCGCAACTCGGCGACAACGCCGCCCTGCCGGCGACGGTGGGCGAGGTCGCGGCGTGGCAAGCGCTGGCGCGCGACGGCGGCACATTGCGCACGGGCGAGACGGCGCTGCTGGCTCTCGTCGTCCTGGCGAAGCCGCAGCCGCCCCATCCGCTGCCGCTCGGTATCGCGGTGCGCGCGCTCAAAGCTTCGGGCATGGAGGCCGATGCGCGCCGGATCGCGGTCGAGCAGGCGCTCAAGGACGGGTTCTGAGGCCGCGCGTGGCGAAGCGCCCCGCCACGCCGTCCGCGGATCTCCGCCACGTCGAAGCCTTCCTCGAAATGCTGATGGCCGAGCGTGCGGCGGCGGCCAATACGGTTGCCGCCTATCGCCGCGACATCCTCGGTTTCGCTTCGTTCCTGGCTAAGCGCGGCGCGGCGCCGGAGAGGGCGAGCGCGGATGACGTGCGCGCCTATCTGGCCGCGGCGTCGCGCGCCGGCATCAATCCGCGCACGGCGGCGCGGCGCCTTTCGACCTTGCGCCAGTTCCACCGCTTCCTGGCCTCCGAAAATGTCCGGCCCGACGATCCGACCGCTTCGATCGACAGCCCCAAGCGCGGCCGCGCCTTGCCCAAGATCATGGGCGAGGACGAGGTGGAAGCGCTCTTGAACGCTGCCGCGAACCACGAAGGCGCGGAGGGCGCGCGCCTTTGCGCGCTTCTGGAGGTGCTCTATTCGACCGGCCTGCGTGTGTCGGAGCTGGTCGGCTTGCCGCTCGCGGCGCTCGGGCGCGATCCGCGCTTCATGGTCGTGCGCGGCAAGGGCGGCAAGGAGCGCATGGTGCCGGTGGGCGAGAAGGCCGAGGCCGCGCTGGCGCGTTATCGCGAAGTGCGCGCCCATTTCTTGCGCGGCGACCGAGAATCGAAATGGTTGTTCCCCTCACGCGGCGCTGGCGGTCATCTCACGCGCCAGCGTTTCGCGCAGCTTCTCAAGGAGCTGGCGCTTGAGGCCGGGCTGACACCATCGAAACTGTCGCCGCATGTGTTGCGGCATGCCTTTGCGACGCACCTGCTCAACCGGGGCGCCGACCTGCGAAGCGTCCAGCGCCTGTTGGGTCATGCCGACATCTCGACGACGCAGATCTACACCCATGTGCTGGACGACCGGCTGAAATCGCTGGTCCAGACCCACCATCCGCTCGCGCGCGGGCTGAAACCGAGGCGGGGCTGAATGCGCGCGCGGTTGACAAGCAGGCGGGCGGCGGCAAATGTCCGCCAGAATCGCGCGCGGCATGCGCGGAGCGGAGGGGATGAGCTTTAAAACCGTCGTCGAGGCGCGCCCGCGCCTCAATCGCAGCGAGCTGGCGGTCCCCGCCAGCAACCCGAAGCTGTTCGAGAAGGCCGCCAAGTCCGAGGCCGACGTGGTTTTCCTCGACCTCGAGGATGCCGTGGCGCCGGACGACAAGCCGCAGGCGCGCCGCAACGCGGTCAAGGCGCTGAACGAGGTCGATTGGGGCCGGAAATCCATTTCGGTGCGGATCAACGGTCTCGACACCCATTATATGTATCGCGACGTGGTCGACCTGGTGGAACAGGCCGGCGCGCGTCTCGACCTGATCATGGTGCCCAAGGTGGGCACGGCCGCCGACATCTACGCGGTCGATATGCTGCTGACCCAGATCGAGGCCGCGCACAATCTGAAGAAGCGGATCGGCATCGAGGTCATCATCGAGACGGCGCTCGGCATGATGAACGTGAACGAGATCGCGGCCGCCAGCCCGCGCCTCGAATCGCTCAGCTTTGGCGTGGCCGATTACGCGGCCTCGACCCGCGCGCGCACGACGAATATCGGCGGCTTCAATCCCGATTATGCCGTCCTCGCCGACGCCGATGCGAAAGGCGCGCGTACGACCGATTACGGCGACCAATGGCATTACGCGCTCGCGCGCGTGGTGGTGGCCGCCCGCGCCAATGGCTTGCGTCCCCTCGACGGGCCTTACGGCGATTTCAACGACCCCGACGGTTTCCGGGCGGCGGCGCGGCGCGCGATCGCGCTGGGCTGCGAGGGCAAGTGGGCGATCCACCCGAGCCAGGTGCCGCTGGCCAACGAGATGTTCACGCCGACCGAGGCCGAGGTGGCCAAGGCGCGCCGCATCATGGATGCGATGGCGGCGGCGGCGAAGGACGGCAAGGGCGCCGTCGCGCTCGACGGACGCCTGATCGACATTGCGTCGATCCGCCAGGCTGAAACTCTGGTGAAGAAGGCCGAGATGGCCGCGTTGAAAGGCTGACCATGGCCGACGTACGCGCCCCCATGCGGAACTTCCTCGACTTCGAGAAGCCCATCGCGGAGCTCGAAGCCAAGATCGAGGAGCTACGCCATCTCTCCAGCTCAGGCGACCTCAACATCATCGATGAGGTCACGAAGCTTCAGGGCAAGGTCGACCGCGAATTGCGCCAGACCTACGCCAAGCTCAGCGCCTGGCAAAAGGTGCAGGTCGCGCGCCACCCCGACCGTCCGCATTTCACCGACTATGCCAAGGCGCTGCTCGAAGACCTCACGCCCTTGGCCGGCGACCGCGGCTACGCCGAGGACACGGCCATCATCGGCGGGCTCGCGCGCTTCCGCGGCAATTCCGTCGTCGTCATCGGCACGGAGAAGGGTGCCGATACGGCCTCGCGCGTGCGCCACAATTTCGGCATGGCGCATCCCGAGGGCTACCGGAAGGCGCGTCGCCTGATGGAATTGGCGGAGCGGTTCCGCCTGCCTATCGTCACCTTCGTCGATACGCCGGGCGCCTATCCCGGCATCGGCGCCGAGGAGCGCGGTCAGGCCGAGGCCATCGCGCGCTCCATCGAGACATGTCTGTCCGTCCACGTGCCGCTCTTGTCGGTCGTCATCGGCGAGGGCGGTTCCGGCGGCGCCATCGCGCTGGCCGCGGGCAACACCGTCTTGATGCTGGAGCACGCAATCTATTCGGTCATTTCGCCGGAAGGGTGCGCCTCGATCCTGTGGCGCCGGGCGGACCAGGCGCAGGTGGCGGCCGAAGCGCTGCGCCTCACCGCGCAGGATCTGCAGAAGCTGGGCGTCATCGACCGCATCGTGCCGGAGCCTTTGGGCGGCGCGCACCGCGAGCCGGAAAAGGCGGTCGCCGCCGTCGGCGACGTGCTGGAGGCCGCGCTCAACGCCCTGCGCGGCATCGAAGGCGGGGTCCTGCGCGCCCGCCGCCGCGAGAAATTCCTGGAGATCGGCCAGAAGGGACTGGCCTAGCCGCCCACCTTGCCGTGGCAATGCTTGAACTTGCGGCCCGAGCCGCAAGGGCAGAGGGCATTGCGCGCGACCTTGCCCCAGGTCGAGGAATCGCGCGGATCGATGGCGGCGCCGGACAGGCGGCGCACCGGCGCCTTCTTCACGGATGCTTCCGGTTCGGCGCTGTGCTCGGCGAAGGCCGGGTCGTCGCGCGTCTCCTGCATCTTGACCGGATTCTTGGGCGCCAAGAGGTCGTCGTCGGTCGCCTGCGCCGCGGCGCGCAGTTCGACGTGGCTCAACACCTCGATCGTGCGGTCGCGCAGGCGCGTCAGCATCTCGTCGAACAGGTTGAAGGCCTCAGTCTTGTATTCGTTCAACGGATCACGCTGGCCATAGGCGCGCAGGCCGATGCCCTGACGCAGATGGTCGAGCGAGTGCAGGTGGTCCTTCCAGATTTGATCGAGGAGCTGCAGCAACAGGCTCTTCTCGACCATGCGCATGATGTCGGCGCCGTGGTTCGCGGCCTTCTCCGCCATGTGCTTTTCGGCGGCTTCCATCAGGCGTTCGCGGATTTCCTTGTCGGCAATGCCTTCTTCCTTCGCCCACTCGGCGATGGGAGCATCGACCGCCAGGAGGCGCCGCGTCTCTTCGTGCAGGCCGGGGATATCCCACTGCTCGGCGTATGCGTTCTCGGGGATGTAGCGCCCGACCAGGTCGGTCACGACTTCGACCCGCATGTCGGCAACGGTGTCCGAGACATCGGTCGCCGCCATCACTTCCTTGCGCTGCTCGAAGATGGCCTTGCGCTGGTCGTTCATCACGTCGTCATAGCGCAGCAGCTGCTTACGCATGTCGAAGTTGCGCGCCTCGACCTTCTGTTGGGCTTTCTCCAGCGCCTTGTTGATCCACTGGTGGATGATGGCCTCGCCTTCCTTGAGGCCGAGGCGCTGCAACATGGCGTCCATGCGCTCGGAGCCGAAGATGCGCATCAGGTCGTCTTCGAGCGAGACGAAGAACTTCGACGCGCCAGGGTCGCCTTGGCGGCCCGAACGGCCGCGTAGCTGGTTATCGATGCGGCGGCTTTCATGCCGCTCGGTCGCGAGGACGTAAAGGCCGCCGGCCTCCAGCACGATTTTCTTGCCGGCCTCGACATCGGCCTTGATGGCGGCGGCGCGGCGGTCGCGCTCGACCGGATCTTCGACCCCGGCCAGTTCGCGCCGCACTCGCATCTCGACGTTGCCGCCGAGCTGAATGTCCGTGCCGCGGCCGGCCATGTTGGTCGCGATCGTCACCGCACCCGGCCGGCCCGCGTCGGCCACGATATAGGCTTCCTGCTCGTGATAGCGGGCGTTCAGAACTTGGTGCGGAATCTTGAGTTTCTTGAGCTCTTCCGACAGGGACTCCGACTTCTCGATCGAGACCGTACCGACCAGAACCGGCTGCTTGCGGTTTTGGCATTCGACGATCTGGTCCAGGACCGCCTTCGTCTTTTCCTTGAGGGTGCGATAGACCTCGTCGTGGTTATCCTTGCGGATACAGGGCAGGTTGGTCGGGATCGCGACGACGTCCAGCTTGTAGATGTCGGCGAACTCGGAGGCTTCCGTCATGGCCGTGCCGGTCATGCCGGCCAGCTTCGGGTACATGCGGAAGTAATTCTGGAAAGTGATGGAGGCCAGCGTCTGGTTCTCCATCTGGATTTCGACGCCTTCCTTGGCCTCAAGCGCCTGGTGCAGGCCGTCGGAATAGCGCCGGCCCTCCATCATGCGGCCGGTGAATTCGTCGATGATGATGACCTTGTCGTCCTTGACGATGTA
>CAYZFH010000150.1:0-7755 GCA_964477375.1 uncultured Rhizobiaceae bacterium
CCGAAGCCCGCGCGGAAAGCGCGCGCCGCGTGATGGACGACCTGGCCATCGCGCGCGCGATCCACGTCCTGTCCGTCGTCCACTGGATCGGCGGCGTGGCGATGGTGACGGCCGTGATCCTGCCCGCCGTTGCGCGCCTCGCCGGGCCCGAACGCCGGTTGGAACTGTTCGAGACGATCGAGGGCCACTTTTCCAAACACGCGAAAATCTCGGTGCCGCTCGCGGGCATCACGGGATTCTACATGACGGAGCGTTTGGGGGCGTGGGATCGATTCGGGGACCCCACGTTCTGGTGGATGCACGCCATGGTCCTTGTCTGGACATTGTTCATGATCGTGCTGTTCGTGGCCGAGCCGCTGTTCTTGCACCGCTGGTTCCGTGTGCGAATGAAGACCGCGCCGGAACCGACGTTCGCCGTCATCCGGCGCGCGCACTGGCTTCTGTTGGTGCTGGCTTCCGTGACCGTGGTGGGCGCCGTGCTGGGAGTCCACGGCGTATTTTGACGGGCTAGAACGTCGAGCGGCCGCCCGAGATGTCGAAGATGCCGCCGGCCTCGTAGGAACATTCGTCCGAGGCCATAAAGGCGACCAGCGCGCCCACTTCCTCGACCGTGCCGTAACGGCCCATGGGTGTGCGGCCGATCGCGAACTGTTTGTACTCGGGCCCCAGATGCGCAGTCATCCCGGTGTCGATGTTGGCGGGGGTAATGCAGTTGATGAGGACGCCGGTGGAAGCGTATTCGCGCCCCAGCGCCTTGGTCATGCCGACGACGCCCGACTTGCCCGCCGTATAGGCCGGCATCATGGGCGAGCCTTCCTTGCCCGAGGTCGAGGCCACGTTGATGATGCGCCCGAACTTGCGCGCCAGCATGCCGGGCAGCGCCGCGCGCATGCAGTAGAACGTGCCGGTCATCAGCACGTCGATGCAATCCTGCCAATCCTTGTCGGTATGCTCATGGCTGGGCTTGCGCGGGCCCAGGATGCCCGCGTTGTTGACCAGGATGTCGACCTTGCCCCACTTGTCCTCGACCGACTTCATCGATGCGTTCACCGCCGCCGACTTGGTCACGTCGACCGCAACCGTGTGCGTCTCGCCGAGGTTGCCCAGCGCCTTGGCCGCCTTGTCCAGGTCGGCCTGCTTCAGATCCCACAAACTGACCTTGGCACCCGAGCGCAACAGCCGCTCCGCCACGCCGTAACCGATGCCGCGCACGGCGCCCGTAACCACCGCCGTGCGTCCCTTGAGGTCGTAGGTATTCATGGAAATCCCCGCTGGTGTTGAACCAAGGGTGAAAGCCTAGGACGAGCGGGCGGCGCGTGTCACGCCCCGTCGTTGATGCGCTTGACCAGGGCGGTGAAGACCGGCGCGATCTTGCGCAGTTCGGCGCGGTGGCTCACGGCCAGGCGCTCCAATATGGCTTCGGCCCGTGGAGTCAGGGTGACGAAGGTTTCCCGCCGGTCCTTCGTGCCGCTCTCGCGCTTGACCAGCCCCAGACCCGTCAGCCGGTCGATCAGCCCGACCGCGCTGTGGTGACGGATCAAAAGCCGTCCGGCCAGTTCGCCCACGGTCGCACGCGGCCCGCCAGGGTAGCCGCGGATGGACAGAAGCGCTTGGTGCTGGCGCGGCGTCAGCCCGGCCACCTCGGCGGCCTCGCTGCTGAAATGCAGGAACCGGCGCAGCGTAAAGCGGAACTCGGACAGGGCCTGGTAGTCGGCGTCTGTCAGGGCGTCCGAACGGGTTTTGCGGGTTTTGGCCATCGGTTGACAAATATATCGTACCACGACATATCGGTCACGCGCCGAAGTGGCTTCCGGCGCATATCCCGTATCCCGATAGGACTTCATGACACAGCAACAGAACGGCGCCGTCGCACGCCCTGTCTTGCGCGACTTCACCACCGACCGGCGCGTGCTTCTCCTGATCGCCATGGCGTTGGTCGTGGGCGCGGTGGCTGCGGTCGTGGCCTTCGCTCTGCAGTGGTTGATCGGGCTGATCACCAACCTGGCCTATTTCGGGCGCTTCGAGACGGCGCTGACCTCGCCGGCCCATTCGCCGTGGGGGCTCTTCGCGGTCCTTGTTCCCGTGGCGGGCTGCCTCGTCATCGGAATCATGGCGCGCTATGGCTCGGAGAAAATCCGCGGCCACGGCATTCCCGAGGCCATGGAGGCGATCCTGATCGGGCGCAGCCGCATGGACCCCAAGGTGGCGGTGCTAAAGCCCTTGTCCTCGGCCATCTCCATCGGCACGGGCGGGCCGTTCGGCGCGGAGGGGCCGATCATCATGACGGGCGGCGCGTTCGGCTCGCTGTTCGCGCAACTGTTCCAACTGTCGGACCAGGAGCGGAAAACGCTTCTGGTCGCGGGCGCCGCGGCGGGCATGTCGGCCACCTTCAACACGCCGATCGCTGCCGTGCTGATCGCGGTCGAGCTCCTGCTGTTCGAATGGAAGCCGCGCAGCTTCCTGCCGGTCGCGGCCGCTTCCGCGACGGCGGCGGCGCTGCGGCCGCTGCTTCTCGGAAGCGGCATCCTCTTTCCCCTGACGACCGAGGTCATCCTGCCCTGGTGGGGCCTCGGCGCCTGCGCGCTGGTGGGCATCGCGGCGGGATTGTTCTCAGGCTGCCTGACGGCGCTGGTCTATGGCTTCGAGGATTTGTTCCGCCGCCTGCCGATCCATTGGATGTGGTGGCCCGCCATCGGCGGCTTGGTGGTGGGGCTTGGAGGTCTCGTTGCTCCGCGCGCGCTCGGCGTCGGCTACGACATCATCGGCGATCTTCTGAACGGCGCGATGGAGCCGGGCGACATCCTGAAGCTCGGCGCGGTGAAGGCGCTGATCTGGTCCGTGGCGCTGGGCTCGGGAACGTCGGGCGGCGTGCTGGCGCCGCTTCTCATCCTTGGCGGCACGCTGGGTGCGTTGGCGGGCCATATCATTCCGGCGGGGACGCCGGGCTTTTGGGCGTTGCTCGGCATGGCGGGGATCATGGGCGGCACCATGCGCTCGCCGCTGACGGCGATCGCCTTCGCGCTGGAGCTGACCCATGACGTGTCGGCGCTGCTGCCGTTGTTGGTCACGTGCTGCGCGGCCTTCGCCCTGACGGTTCTGATCCTGAAGCGGTCGATCCTGACCGAGAAGGTCGCGCGCAAGGGCCATCATGTGATGCGCGAATACATCGTCGATCCCTTCGAGTTCGTGCGCGTGCGCGACGTCATGGCGATACCGGTCGAAACGATGCCCGGCACCATGCCGGTCGAGGAGGCCGTGGGCTTCTTCACCGTGCCCGGCCTGGCCGACGGCAGCGTGCCGCCCCGGCACCGCAGCTATCCGGTCATCGACGCGGACGGCGCCTTGGTCGGCATGCTGGGACGCAGCGATGTCTTGCTCTGGGTCACCTCAGGATGGCCGGCGGGCGCCACGCTGCGCGAGATGGTGGGCGGGTCGTCCGTGGTGACGGGCCATATGGACGAACTGGCCGGCACGCTGGCCGACCGCATGGCGGATGCCAATGTCGGGCGCGTGCCGATCCTGGACGGGGAGGGGCGCGTCGTCGGCATCGTAGCGCGTAAGGACTTGCTCAGGGTGCGGGCGCGCCTGGCTGTCCAGGAGAAGCTGCGCGAGGCGCCCTTGCGGATGCGCGCGCCGCTAACCTAGGAATACGCAGGACAAGCCGCCCGCGCGCGGCCTAGAATCCGGCGATCTCGACCGGAGGCTTGCCATGCGTCTCGCTGTCCTTGCTCCTGCCGCCCTTGCGGCCGTGTTCGCCTTGTCAGGGTGCATCACGCTGTATCCGCCCGAGGAGATGCCGGGCGCCGAGACGATTTCCTATGGCGGTGGCTCGTCCGCGACGCTGACGGGCGGCGAATGGGTCGTGCAGGATGTCGACGGGGGCGGCGTGATCGACAATGCCCGCGGCACGCTGGTGTTCGGCTCGGACGGGCGCGTGGCGGGACGCGCCTTCTGCAACCAGTACAGCGCGCGCTACACGCTCTCCGGTGCGGTGCTCACCATCGACCAGGCGGCCGCGACCAAGATGGCCTGCGCGCCCGCGCTGATGGATCTGGAAAGTAAGTTCCTGTCTGCCCTGTCCGCCGTGCGCGGCTATGCGATCGCGCCGGACGGCGCGCTGACGCTGTCGGGCGGCGGGCGGACCATCAAGGCGCGGCGGGGCTAAGGCTTCGACCGTTCCGCCGTGCGCCGGTTTTCCCTCACGCTCGCGGCGTTCTCCGCCGCGCTGTTGTTCATCGCAACGGCCTTTGCCGCTGACGCGCCGCGCGAGTTCCGGGACTGCGCCGATTGCCCGGAGATGGTCGTCATCCCAGCGGGCGGCTTCGCCATGGGCAGCCTGCCGAAGGAGGCGGGGCGCTTCGACAATGAGGGGCCGCGGCGCTTCGTCGAAGTTCCGAGCTTCGCGCTGGGCAAATATCCCGTCACGGTCGCGCAATACCGGCGCTTTCTCGAGGACACCAACTATCAGCCGCCGGCCTGCGACGAGAAAATGGGCTTGGGCTGGTACACGGCGGGCGACGGGCTGGTCTATCCGCCCGGCGGCCTGGCGCCCGCGCGCTGGCCGGCCTTCTGCCTCAACTGGGAAGATGCGCGCGCCTATGTGGCTTGGCTGAACGAGAAGCTGCGCAAGCCCGGCGCGCCGCCGCCCACAGGGCCGTACCGTTTGCCGAGCGAGGCCGAGTGGGAATACGCGGCGCGCGGCGGTACCGAAACCGTGCGCTGGTGGGGCGATGCGATCGGCAAGGGCAACGCCAACTGCAACGGCTGCGGCAGCCAATGGGACGGTTCGCGCCTCGCGCCTGTCGGTAGCTTCGGACCCAACCCGTTCGGGCTTTACGACATGCTGGGCAATGTCTGGCAGTGGACGGCCGATTGCTGGCACGACAGCTATATGGGCGCGCCCAAGGATGCCGCTGCCTGGATCTCGCCCGGATGCCGCAAGCGCGCGGTGCGCGGCGGCTCGTGGAGCAACGTGCCGGCCTTCGTGCGCTCGGCCGCGCGCATCGGCGCCGACGCCAACGGCGAGGATTTCGACTACGCCAACTACGCGGGCTTCCGCGTCGCGCGCACGGTGCCCTAAGCGCTCTACTGCGACACCATCGCCGGGTTCATGCGCAGCGTGATCTCTTTCAGCTCCTGATAACGCTCCGGCGGGATCGTCAGCGGCGAGGCCAGCAGCGCCGCGTTGCGCGCGCTGCGCGCCAACGTCTGGTAGGCCGGGTCGAGCCCGTGCTGCGCATCTTCGATGATCTCCGCCGCCGCCACAGTGCCGTCGCGGTTGATCGTCACGCGCAGCACGACGGTGCGGTCGCCCGGCGGCAGCTTGTTGCGGTCGAACACCCAATGACGCTCGATCTGCTCGCGGATCAGGTCCTTGGGATCGAACATCCCGCGTGGCCGGGCGCCGGCGCCCGCGGCACCCGCGCGCGGCGCGGCCAGGCTCATGTTGAGGCCGGCGACTGATTGCGGCGCTTCCGGCGCGGCTGCCGGCGGGGCCTTCGGTACTTCGGCCTGCGGCTGTTCCGGCAGATGGGGCAGCGCGCGCGGGCGGGACGGGGCTTCGCGCGGCTGCGCCGGGCGCGGCACGATCACTTCGCCCGTGGGCGCGGCGGGCGGCGCCAGCTCGACGATCTCGACCGGCACCGTGCTTTCCACTTGCCGGGGCGTGGTGATCAGCTTGGGCGCCAGGAACAGCAGCAGCAGCGCGAACAGGCCATGCAGCGCCAGCGAGCCCAACAGGCCCGTGCGGGTTTCCGGCGCGATCTGCACGGTGTGAACGGACAAGCCTTACCTCGGGTCGGCGGCAGACGACCTATCATATAAGGTGCCGCGTTATTTCGTGGTGGCGGTGGGGCAAAAAGAAACGCCGCCGCCCCAGAAGGGACGGCGGCGTCTGACAGCAGGACCCGTCGGCTATTTCGTCGGCGGATAGATCTTCTTGGGATTGGTTCCCAGCTTGTAGGTGCTGGGGTCGGCGTTCGTGAACTGCAGAACGGCGAACTTGAACTCCTGGCAGTCGCCATTCTCCGTGCAGCTCAGCGTGCCGCCCAGACCCGGCATGCCCTTGGTGGCGAAGATCGCGTCGCGGAGCGCCTTGCGCCCGATATAGGTGTTCCCGTCCGCGTCGGTCTTGGCGACTTTCTTGATCGCTTCGAAGCCGATCTTGGCGCCGTCATACGCGAAAGCGTGGAAGCCGTTGATCGGGTCTTCGCCGAACTTCGCCTTATACGCCTTCAGGAACTCGGGATAGGCCTTGCTGAACGCCTCGGCGGAAATGTCCGGCGAGGTGTAGCGGACGCCGACCACCTTGTCGCCGGCCGCCACGATGAAGTCCTTCGACTGCACCGACGAACCCACAATGAACTGCGTGTTCGCAAGGCCGCCGATCTCCGGAACCTGGCGGACGATCTGCGCCGCCGCGGCCAGGAAGACCGGGGCGTAGACGATGCACGGCTTGTTGGTGGCGATGCGGGTCAAGACCGGCCGCATATCGACGTCCGTGGGGGCGACGGCCTCCTCGTTCGTGATCGTGCCGCCGAGCTTGCGGAAGAACTCGCCGTAGACCTTCACGAGTTGCTGGGCGTAGGGGCTGCCGTCATGGATTGAGGCAGCCGTCTTGCAGCCGAGCGTCTCGTACATCCATTTCGCATCGGCCGAGGCTTGGCCGATGTCGTTCGGCGTCGTGCGGACGAAACCGGCATAGCCCGGCCCGCGCGTGGGCGCGGTCAGGGCCGGCGCGCTCGACGACGTGCCGATCATGGGGATGCCTTGCTTCCACAGAATGGGTGCGGCCGGCGTCGCCTCGCTCGAGCAGGACGGGCCGAGGACCAGCACCAGGTTCTGATTCGCGGCCAGCTTGGTCGCGGCGGTCTGTCCGCCCTCCGCGCTGCAGCCGCCATCCTCGGCGATGAAGCGGATCGGATGACCCGCGACCTTGCCGCCGATTTCGTCGATGTAGACCTCGACCGCACGCTTTTGGTCGAGACCGAGCGCCGTGTCGGCGCCGGAGAGGACCCACATGCCGCCGATGTTGATCGGCGCGCCTTTAGCGATCTTGACCACACCGATGGGGTCGTCGACCGGCCCCATCTTGACGGCATAGGCAGGCGCCGTCGTCAGCGCGGTTGCCGCGAGCGCGGCCGCGCCGAATAAGGAAGCGATGCGCATCATTCATGGTCTCCCAGTTTTTGCGTTTGTTATGCACGACACCGAGTCGCCTCGGCCTGGTCGCAGTGCGGGCCGCCAACGCAATCAAGAGAGTCCAGGTCGAGGTCGATAAGCCGCGTCCCGTACCAGCGGAGTATTTCACCCCCGAATACCCTCCCACAAGCGCCGCCCTTGCGCCGGGCAGGGAGGGCACGCCAGCATTACATTCCTGTAATATGGGGGTAGGTGACATGGCCGAGCCGCATGAATGGTCGCTCCGGGAAATGGCTGCGCGGCTTCGGGACGGCACGGTCACCTCGGCCGAGCTGACCGAACGCGCGATCGAACGCCATACGCGGAAGGGCGGGCCGCTCGAGGCCTACAAGCTGTGGTTGCCCGGGCGCGCGCGGCGGGCCGCGGAGGCCGCGGATCGCGCGCGGGCGGCCGGCGCGGATTTGGGGCCGTTGCAGGGAATCCCGGTCTCCCTCAAAGACCTTTTCGCCTTGGACGGTGTGGAGATTTTCGGCGGATCGCCCAAGCGTCTGCCGCCGCCCTTCGAGCGCGAAGGGCCGGTCGTGCGGGCGCTTACCCATGCGCTCGCGGTTCCCA
>CAYZFH010000151.1:0-7633 GCA_964477375.1 uncultured Rhizobiaceae bacterium
ACGTAGTTTGACAAAAGCATGTAGTTGAAGGCGCGCCGGTCTCGGATCAACCGCACGGAGCGCAGCATGGGCTGGCATAGATAGGCGGGGAAAAGATTGTTGAGGTAACCAAGATAGTTTTCGTGGGTGATGAAGGCCTGAATGTCGGTCGAGGGCTTCCAGGTATCCAACCCCAGAACAAGATCAATCTGCGACAGATTGCGCTCAACCGCCGTGATGGCGAGGTACATTTCGGTCGTCAACGCATCGCCGAGTGCGTAGTGCTGGTATGAATAGTCGATTAGACCCACCAGCACGTCCGGATCATTCGTCCGGATTTGCTCGCGTAGAATTCTGAGTCGGTTAAGTGAGTTGCGCATATCTCGACAATGAAAAAATCCTGAACCGGCAAGGTCGGTTACAAGGGTTGTTAGCGCGCCGTACGGAATACGTCCATAGGCTCAAAGTTATTCATTTGGGAGACGATTTCGGCAACGCCGGCTTCGTCAACGGAAAAGTCCGGACGATCGTCTGGGAACAGGAACTCATCCCGGATGAGATAGTGTCTTGGACGTCCCTCGGCCGTATTGCTGCGTAAAAGATAGTCGGCATAGGGGTAGAAAAGCCGACGTACAGGTCCTGGCACAACTCCAATCCGGTCGAACACCTGGGCGAAAAGCTTCCGCCGGGACGCGCGTTTGACCCTGGCGCCTGGCCGAGGCGGATAAGGACGGATCGGGTGCTGTGCACGCTCGACGTTGGAAACCCAACGTTGCCACACGCCATCCACTATGGCCTTGGGTGGCGTTCCCTTGAAGACCTCGTCGAGGATGAATTCCATGACGCGCGGGTCCAGCGTCTGGCGCAGATACTTTAGGTGGATGTGGTCGAACATACTGGACAGTCGCGCGTGGTCAGTTGGGTAAGTGCGCTCAATCTCGCTCAGCACGGCCGACCGATAGCGGGCGTAGTCTCGGAACAGTAGGTCAGCGTCCGACGCCAGAATTTGGTGGGGATGCCAGTTGTCATAGCTGAGAGAGGGCGCGGTGTTTCGGCCATAGTAGAAGCGTGGGATGCGCGCCGCCTTCCCTTGTACGATCGTGATCGCCGCAGCGGTCACCTCGCGGAACAGCGTCGATTCGAGATCTTGTGCCACATCCATCGCGTGCGCCAGCTGTTCCGTTCGATGCACGGCGTAGAAGGTGGCTTCATAATCGGCCATGAATTGGCGCAAGCGGGCGATGGGATCGTCGAGATCGATCGAGCGTCCTACATATTGCACGTAGCTTAGGCAGATATGCTCCGTCTCCTGAAAATTGAAGTAGTAGCCATGCGCGATTGAGAAATCTTTGTGCGTTTCGAGATGCGCCACGCAATCGCCGACCGCCGGCAGAAACAACAAGTCGTCATCCGCGCAGAACGCGCAATAGGGAGTCTCGACAAACCGCAGGCCCAAGGCGAATTTCTCGTAGGGCGGTAACGACGGTTCGAACTCGCGAACATCGATGGCCAGGCGGAAGCGGCGGTCAAGGCGATGGCGCTCAATTGTGCGCCTGTTCTCCTCGCGATAAGGCGCGGCGCTCGAATCGAGGACGAGAAAACGGTTTCCGGCGCGCGTAGCCGAGAAGAAAGCCAGAAGGCGCGCGAGTTCCACCGGGCGATTGTAGGTCGGGATGATGACAGTGACGCGGTCGAGCACGACGCGTTGGCCTCAGTTTATGACGGTAATCCCAGCAGACTTCCGGCGGCAGGGCTACAGCAACTTGGCCGGCAAGATCGAGGAGCGCGCGACACTACGGGATGGAGAGGAGGCGAGTAAAGGACGCCTGCCGCATGCGCCTGCGTGCATCGAATGGGTGGCTAGGCCGAGGCGAAAGCGTGCGTCTTGGGCCGCTGTCCAGCGCGCCGCCCACTTTCGTCCCAGAACTCCAGCAAGGCCACGGCCCATGGCGCGTCGCCAGGGCCGGTAACGCCGTTGGCGACGATCCGCCAATAACGCGCCTGCCTGGACGGCGGCAGATCGTAAGCGTTGCGGAGCGTGTTGCGGTCGATGGCGACAGTCGCGACGGTCGTGACGTCGGCTGCGAAATGGTCGTTGCTGCATTGTATAACCACGGAGTCGATCATATTCGGCGGCGCGCCGCTGTTGAACTGCTGGATCACAAACCGTCGAACCTCCACGGTTCGCCCCTGACCGAAATCGTATCCCAGATAGGCTTGGCGCGGCAGGTAGGGGCCCGGCTGGAACGACAGCCAGTAGGTTGTCGGATCGCCATCGAAGGCATTGGAGCTGCGGTGCGGCAAGACCTCGCCTCCGGAGATCGCGTTGCCAGCACGCGGTGCATCGTGCGTCTCCTCTGCGCCAAGATCAGGCTCGAACTGACTCGAAAATTCGAGATCGGACACCCCCCAATGACCGCCGCCGGTAGGTGAGTTCGCCAGGATTCGCCAGTAGCGCGCGGGCGCGCTCGGACCGAGGTGGTGCACGTGAGCCACATTGTCTTGCGGAACCAGGATCGCACCGGCTTCATGGACATCGTTGCGAAACTCGTCCGAACTCATCTGTACGCGGATGGAGAAGACGGTATTTGGCCGCGCGCCGCCGTCCCACTGCCGCAGCTTGAAGCGTCTGATCTCGACGGCATTTCCGGGCCCGAAATCCACACCCAGATAGGCGTTTCCGGTCACCTCGTCGCCACGGAACGTCGAGCACCAAAAATTTTTCAGCCACCCGTCGAAAGCGTGTTTGGGGCCGTGTGAGCGCGTGTGGCCGCTGCCGAAGACGCGTGCCTGGTTGCTAGCGAGCAGAGCTTCATCGCCGCCTTCGAGGAATTCGAGCTCGCAGACCGCCCATGGACCGCCGCCAGTCTCGCTTGCGGCGACCAGGCGCCAATATTGCGACGGCTGAGACGGCTCGATTGGATAGGTAGCGCGCTGGATCGTGGGTGCAATTGCCACCGTACACACGCGCCGGATGTCCGAGCGAAATCCATCGTCGCTGGCCTCGACATGCACACGGTCGATCGTGGTCGCCCTGTCGCCACCGTGCCATTGGCGGATCGTGAAGCCGCGAGCCTCTTGGGTCTGGCCCTCGCCGAAATCGATCCCAAGAAAGGCGAGACCGCGCACCGATCCCGCTTCCCAGCGGGTGCTGAGCTTTCCGTCAAATGCATGCTCGACCGGATGGGTGGGGGCGGGATTGCTGCCGAATGGCTTGCCGCGTGGCCGGGCCCGCTTTTGATCGGTGTTGTTTCCGATCTCGCCGTAGAGGCTGAGGACTTCGTCGACATTCCCTGCGATGACGACGTGGCCCTGATCCAGCAAAATCGCCTTGTTGCAGACGGTGCGGATGATGTCTTCCGAGTGGGAGGCGAGGATGACGATGCTGGATCGACCCATGAACTCCGCTGCGCGCTGTTTCGCCTTTCCGACGAAATGGGCATCTCCCGCGCCGATCATCTCGTCGATCAGAAGGATATCGGGCTGGTGGCAAGTTGCGATCGCGAATGAAAGCCTGACCCGCATACCGCTGGAATAGGTCCGCACCGGCATGGCCAGGTAGTCGCCGAGCTCCGTGAATGCAGCGATCTCGGGCAATGCGTTGCGTGTCTCGCGCTCCGATAGACCCATCAGTAGGCAGCCATATCGAATCGACTCGTAGCCGGTAAGATCTTCGTCCAGGCCGAGCGTGGAACCCAGAAGGGCAGCCGCTGTTCCATCAACAAAGACGTTGCCCTGAGTGGGTGCGATGATGCCGGCTAGCAAACGAAGTAGAGTCGATTTACCCGCGCCATTTCGGCCTACGAGGCCAATACGGTCGCCTTCGCGGGCTTCCATGGAGAGTCGATCAAGCGCAAGAACGGACACGTTGTTTCGGGCGTCGCGCTTGAGAGACCCGCCGCTGCTGATATGCACGATGTGTGCGCGCAAGGACGTGGAATCCGCGTTCAGAACTTGGAATTCGACGCTGACGTCCGAAAGCTTGATATGGGCCATGGGTACCGCGTTACAACCAATAGGCGATGCGCCGTCGGTATAGCGCATAGATCACGAGCGTGGCTGCCCATCCGATCACGGTCATGAATGTCACGGCATACCAGGATTGAAGCGGCGGGATCTGCCCGAGAAGAGGTGCGCGGAGGATTTCGATAAAATGGAAGAGGGGATTGAAGTCGGCGATGAAGCCGCGTTCGGCTAACATCTCTTTCTTCCAGAAAATTGGCGTAACGAAGAAAGTGATATTGACGAGGAGCGCTATGAGTGGAGGCAGATCGCGAAACCTCGTGCAGATCGTTCCTAGCAGGATGGAAACCCAAATGCCGTTCAGGACGATGGCGGCTAGTGCAGGTAGTATCAGTAGTGTGGCCCAGCCGTAATCGATTCCGAAATACAAGCTGGCCAGTTCCGCGACTAGGAGGTTATGGCCGAACAAAATCAAGTTTCGCGTCAACTGCCGATAGACATGGACGGAGAGCGGCAGGCGAAACTGAAGAATGAGCCCCATCGATCCGATATAGCTGCTACAGCCATCCAGAATGAGTGACGAGAGGAGGGTCCAGATCGCGAGGCCAGAAATCAAATAGGGGATGAATTGCTGGGTCGGGATCGCGAACAGCTTTCCGAAAACGATCGTCATGGCGACGGCGGAAAGCCCGAAACTGGCCGTTACCCAGAATGGCCCCAAGTAGGTCCGGCGATACTTGAGCCTGACGTCCAGCCAGCCCAGCCGCAGCCAAAGCGAATAGAGCCGCGCGCCCGCGGCCAAGTCCCGCAGTGCGCCCACTGGGTCCCAAGCCGCAGTTGCGCTCATACGAACGGAAAGCGAGGGTAGCGGCGCGCTCGTCATGGCGCCGGGCTCCATCCCATCCTCACCATCAGGTCGTTCGGAATGAGGGCGGTCGCTTTTGTTCTCTGCGCTGAGGTGAAGACGGTCTTCCACTCATCGGCGTCGCCCTTTCGGAAATGGACATCTTCGCCTAGCTCGATCTTCGTCGGGATGAATCGTTCGCGGGGTACCGAGAAAAAGTCCAACACGTCGGTAATGAATGCTTTCTCGTCCCGGATCATTTCCTCGTAATGCGTCATCTTGACCTTGACCGGCCCATCACCGTCGGCCACGGCGACCCAGTCTTCGGTCCAGCGAACAAGTAAAGGAAGCCAATTGTCGATTGCCCAATCGATCTTTCTTTCCAAGGAGTAGCCGTAATAGCTTTCGGGCAGCGGCGGATAAATAAAGAGGTACGTCTCCGCATTTTCTTTGTATTGCTCGATGTGATGGATCCAAGACAGCATTGCCTGCCGTGGATCGCGCACATGACAAAGTACGCGCCCCCCATAATGGGAGATATGGGTTAGATTGATTTTGCTCGCCTCGAAGTGGTCTTGCGAAACATAGTTGCCGTTCGCGAATTCCTTAAGCGCGTGATAGCGGATGGTGTCGCTTGGAAAATATTGGTTGCTGACGATCTGAGATTTGATACGAAGCCCGTCGGAGAAGAGCCTGCTGATATAATAGGTGCCCGAACGCGGCATAGTGGTGATCAGAAGAGGGGGGACGCGCGTAGCTTCCCAGCGTTCTTTAAGCCAGTTGTGATCGCCCTCAAGCTTATCGAACTTAGATTGCGTTTCGGCCGCCTTGCTCATGTAGCTATCCGCGGCGGTTCGGGCGGCGAGGAGCTCCCGCTCCACTACCCCGAGGCGGTCTTTAACCTGCAGGTGTTCAGCGGCCTGGGTCCTGAGGTTATCCGCCTCAGCGCGGGTTGCGGCCAATTCTTGTTCGACGGCCGCCAGTCGGTCCCCGAATTGCAGGCGTTCTACTTCTTGGGCGCTCTGCGCTGCTTCGTTCCCTGCAGCCAACGCCGCCTCCAGGGCCGCTATCTCGACGCGGTTCGCCTCGACCTGCGCTTCCAGGGAACCGATGTAGTTATGTTTACCGGCCAGTTGGGATTCCAGAGACGCCACGTGGTTCCGCTGCTCAGCCAAATGGTTCTCAAGTGCCGTGTTAGCGCGCACGAGCGCCCGTTCACGCTCAACGGTCGCGGTGAGGCGCTTTTGAAGCTCTTCGACGCTGGCGGCAAGTGACTCCACGCGCGCACGCGCTTCCGCCAACTGTTCGGTGCCCTCCCGTAACGCGGCATCGCTGACGATGCGCTGAGCCTCGAGGGTAGCAACCTCCCTTCCGGTTGATTCGAGCGTTCTTTGAACTGAAGTGATTCGTTCTTGCAGTTCGATAACTTCGATGCGCCGTCTTTCGGCCTCCGTGCGCGCCGCGACAGCTTGGCTCATCGTCAAGAGAGAATCGTCTTTCAGTGTCGCGATCTGCCGTGCGTGCGACGCGCGTTCCTCGGCCATGGCGCCGCCAAGAGCCCGCCACGCATCGCGCAGGCGATTCCTGACTTTCATCTCCGGATACCGTTGGAATGGGCGATCATCGTTGCTGGCTACGTATGCTCATGGGGCGCTACGCAAGAGTTTAGCCTCGGCGCTTCAGCCATGCGTTCGGCCAGCAGGTGACGCCGGCGGCGAGCGGGCTCTCATTGAACATCCAGCGGGGCTCTTCCATCACGAATTCTGGGTGTCGGCGGGCAAACTCTTCTGCCGCCGCTGCCGGATTGTCCACCCGCCAGTTCGGATCACCGCGAGGGACGTCAGCCAGATCGCGCATGATACCGTCGGTTGCGACGATATAGGACCCCGGCGATACCAAGGGGGCATAGGCTTCCAATTCAGCAAGAACATGCTTCTTGCTGTGGTTGGAATCGAGAATGACCATCACACGGTCTTCAGGCCTGATATGTGTCGCAACGCGACCAGTCACAGCGCGCGATACCGAATCGCCTTCCACGAGGGTAATGAGCGGCGCCAGCGGGTGAGTCTCGATGGCGTGGCGGTTGTGCGGCCTGATCTCGATATCGACGCCGATCACACGGCCTTTGCCCAGAAGCTTAAGCAGACTGGCTGAGAAGATGAGAGAACCGCCATGGGCGACCCCCGTCTCAATGATCACATCGGGGCCAAGGCCGTGGATGACCTCTTGAAGCCGGATCATGTCCTCCGGATGCTGGATTACCGGACGGCCGAGCCATGTAAACGTATAGGGGTACTTGAGGTTCCAGCCCGTCTTCAGCCACAGCAGGGAAAGAGCGCGGAAGGCCTCTTCTCCATAGAGGTCGAGTGAAACGGCGCCTGCATCGTCCGTGACTTCCATGCGCCGGGTGGTGGTATCGATCATGATCCGCATGAATGCTCAAACTTCTTCATCGACTCTGCCGATTCGACCGCGCGCGTCATACCATGCTGCAATAGTACGGTCGATGCCCGTCGGAAGATCGATACGCGCCGACCATCTCAATTGCGCTGCCGTGCGCGTCGTGTCGGCAACCAGTATGGCGGGTTCGCCTTGTCGCTCGGGGATGGCGCCGAACCGGATGAGATGGGGGGCGCCGACGCGCTCGGCGATCAGGCTGACAACATCCCGGACCGCCGTCGCTTGACCGGTTCCGGCGTTGAAGGGGCCCTCCGCGCCACTTTCCAACAGCATGGCGAGCATGTTCGCCACGTCGTCGACGAACACAAAGTCCCGTTTTTGTCGCCCTTCCGTGCAATTGAAAGGGCGACCCGAGGCCAACGCGCCAATGGCGGAAGGGATCAGCTT
>CAYZFH010000152.1:0-3446 GCA_964477375.1 uncultured Rhizobiaceae bacterium
GGTGATCGCCATGTCGTGGTCGTCCACCACGACCGACAGCATGTAGGTCGGCGTGCCGTCGGCGCGCAGCAGGATCATGTCGTCGAGCTGGTCGTTGGCGACCTTGACCTCGCCCTGGACCAGATCGTCGATCACGGTCTCGCCCTCGCGCGGCGCCTTGATGCGGATGGCGTAGGGTCCCTCCGGCCAATCGGTGCGGTCGCGCCAGCGCCCGTCATAGCGGATGGGCTGGCCGGCCTTGCGGGCGGCCTCGCGCATCTCCTCCAGCTCCTGGGGCGAGGCGTAGCATCGATAGGCGTTGCCCTGGGCCAGAAGCTGGTGGGCCACCTCGGCATGGCGGGCAAAGCGCGCCGACTGGAAGACGATCTCGCCGTCCCAGTTCAGACCCAGCCACTCCAGCCCGTCGATGATGGCCGTCTTGGCCGCCTCGGTCGAACGGGCCTTGTCGGTGTCCTCGATGCGCAGCAGGAATTGCCCGCCATGGTGCTTGGCATAGAGCCAGTTGAAGAGGGCGGTGCGGGCGCCTCCGATATGGAGGAAACCGGTCGGCGAAGGCGCGAATCGGACGACGACGCTCATGGCGTGGAACTAACCCGGATAGCCGCAAGGGGTGGCGCCGTATAGCATACCGGCCTCGATGATACAGCACGTCCGATCGGCGTTTTCGCGTCTCACGGACGCGCTTGGAGCGGAGCAGGATCGCTGGCCGCTCTGGCTGCCGGTCTTCTTCGGCATCGGCATCGGGGCCTATTTCGGCCTCTCACGTGAGCCGCCCTGGTGGCTTGGCATTATGGTCCTGGCCGTGGCCGCAGCGGGCACCGCCGCCGCGCGGAAACGCCCCATCGGGCTCCTGGCTGGCATCGCCCTTTCGCTCGCCGCCGTGGGCTTCGCCGTGTCGCAAGGCCGCGCGGCGCTCATGGACGCGCCGGTCCTCGCGCGCAAGACGCCGCCCGTGCTGGTCGAGGGACGCATCGCTGAGATCGAATCGAAGACCAACGGCTTCCGCGTCATCCTCGACCACGTCCGCATCGAAGGCCAGGCGCGCGCGTCGACGCCCGAGCGCGTGCGGATCCGCGTGCGCGATCCGGATGGCGTGCTGAAGTCCGGCGGCTGGATCTCGGTGCGCGCCATCCTGTCGCCCCCGCCGCCGCCCGCGACACCGGGCGGATACGACTTCCAGCGCCAGGCGTATTTCCAAGGCATCGGCGCGGTCGGCTTCGCCGTCGCCAAGCGGCCGCAGCCGCTCGATCCGCCCGCGGCGCGCGCAAGCGGCTGGTCGCCCGTCGTGTGGCTCGACGGCGTGCGCACGGATGTCACCCGCCGCATCGTGGATGCATCCGGCGGCGGAGCAGCGGGCGCCATCGCGGCCGCGCTTCTGACTGGCCAGCAAGGCGCCATTCCCGACGATGTGTTGCAGGCCATGCGCGATTCGGGCCTCGCGCATCTCCTGGCCATCTCCGGCCAGAACATCAGCATCATGGCCGGCTTCGTCTTCCTCCTGGTGCGCGGCTTTCTTGCGCTGATCCCATGGGTCGCGTTGCGCTATCCGATCAAAAAATGGGCGGCGGCGGCAGGCTTCGCCTCGGCACTGTTTTACCTGCTGCTATCCGGCGCGAGCGTGCCGACGCAGCGCTCTGTCGCCATGATCGGCCTCGTCCTCCTGGCCGTGATCCTCGACCGTTCGGTCATCTCCATGCGGCCGTTGGCATGGGCGGCTTTGTTCATCCTCCTCATCCTGCCGGAAGCCATGATGGGGCCGAGTTTCCAGCTTTCCTTCGCGGCGGTTGCCGCCTTGATCGCGGCCTATGAATCGTTGCCCGGCGGCTATGGCGCCTGGGTGCGCGGACGCGATGGATCGGCGCGCTGGCCCACGCGCGCGTTCCGCCATCTCCTTGCGGTCGCGCTCACCTCGGTAATCGCCATCGCCGCGACCACGCCCTTCGCGGCCTATCACTTCAACCGCTTCTCGCTCTACGGCCTCGTCGCCAACATGATCGCGGTGCCGCTGACCGATCTGTGGATCATGCCCTGGGCGCTGGCGGTGCTGGCGCTGATGCCATTCGGTCTCGAACATTGGGCACTGGGCCCGATGGTCTGGGGCGTGCAACTCATGATCGACGTCGCGCGCGAAGTGGCGTCGTGGCCCAGCGCCGTTATCGCCACGCCTACCATGCCGACAACGGCGCTCGTGCTCATCACAATCGGCGGCCTTTGGCTGTTCATTTGGCGGCGGCGCGTGCGCCTCCTGGGATTGGCGCCGATAGCCATTGGCATCGTGCTGTCGATGCTCGCACGACCGCCGGACATCCTGGTCTCGGGCGATGCCAAGCTTGTCGCCCCGCGCGCGCCTTCGGGTGGGCTGGCAGTTTGGAGCGCCGGTGGCGGCAAGTTCGAGACCGAGCGCTGGTTGCTGCAGGCGGGCGAGGAGGAGGCGCTGCCCTGGCCCACGCGCGATGCTGTGGAGGACGGCGGCTGGCTCTCCTGCGACACGCTGGCCTGCCTCTACCGTCCGCCGGGCCATGTGGTTGCGCTCGTACGCCAGGCCGATGCGCTGGCGGAGGATTGCGCGGTCGCGGAACTGGTCGTCAGCCTGGTGCCCGTGCGCCGCGCTTGCACAGGTGTTCCAGTGATCGACCGCTTCGACCTTTGGCGCAACGGCACCCATGCGATCTGGTTGGGAGGGCGGGACCCGCGCATCGAAACCGTGCGCGGCCGCCAAGGCGACCGCCCCTGGGTGCCGCGCCAGGAACGCGCAAAGAAATCGGCGCCGCGCGAGAACCCGGCGCCGACGGATGAGGATGGGTGAGTAGCTAGCGCGTATTGACCGCCAACTGCGCGGCGAACGCCCGCTTGTAGGCAGGCCGGGCTTCGCCGCGGGCCACATAGGCGGCCAGGTTCGGGAATTCGTCGAGAAGGCCCGATGACCGGAGCCGGAGCAGCACCGACGCCATCATCAGGTCGCCGGCGCTGAAGAAACCGTCGAGCCATTCGGTATCGCCGAGATGCGTGGACAATTGCCTCAGCCGCTCACGGGCACGATCTTCGACCAGGGGCAGGCGCTCCTTGGCCCAAGGTTTGTCGGCTTCGAATATTTTCGCGGTGACGAGTTCGAGGATCGGCGGTTCCACCGTGTTGACCGCAGCGAACATCCAGGCGATCGCGTGCGCGCGGGCTTTTGGATCGCCCGGCAGCAGGCTCGCATAACGCTTGCCGATGTGGAGCACGATCGCGCCCGTCTCGAACAGGGCCAGGCCGTCTTCCTCATAGGTCGGGATCTGACCGAACGGATGCAGCGCCAGATGCGCGGGCTCTTTCAACGCGCGGAATGAAACCAAGCGCACCGCGTAGGGCTGCCCCACTTCCTCCAGCGCCCAGCGGATGCGCGTGTCGCGCGCCAACCCCTTGCCGCCGTCGGGTGAGCGGTCAAAGGCGGTGATGGTGATGGG
>CAYZFH010000152.1:3546-4887 GCA_964477375.1 uncultured Rhizobiaceae bacterium
TCGATGATCGCCGTGTCGCCGTCGAAGATGCCGGCTTCCATCATCGAATCGCCGTCCACCTGCAGGGCGTAGTACTCGCCACGGCCGAGAAGGCTCGCGGGCACGCCGATGGTGGCGTTGCTGTCGCGCAGGGCTTCGATGGGATTGCCGGCCGCGATCTTGCCGTAGAGGGGCAGGTCGACGGCGCTGACGGACTCGGCCACGACGGCGCGCGGGGCGGGCTTGAACTGCCCCTTGATGACATTGGGCTTGAAGCCGTGGGCCTCGGTGCTTTTGGCGCCGTGATGCGCGGCGGTTTCCGGCAAGCGCAGCACTTCGAGCGCGCGGGCGCGATGCGCCAGGCGGCGGATGAAGCCGCGTTCCTCAAGGCCCGTGATGAGCCGGTGGATGCCGGATTTCGATTTCAAACCAAGGGCTTCCTTCATCTCATCGAAGGAGGGGGAGACCCCGCCGTCCTTGATGCGCTGGTTGATGAAAAGAAGCAGCTCGTTCTGCTTTCTGGTCAGCATGTGGATAACTCGCCTCGGCGAGCCCCCTATATCTAGAACAAAACCTAAACAGGCGTCCATGTTCTAGTTTGGTTCCTTCCCCCGGTCAAGCACTTCCTGTGGACAATTTTGGCCCGGTTGAGTGGGGGAATGGCCGACCGATCAGGAAGCGCCGGCCCAAAACTGGAACTTCCTGAGGGGTTTTACGTTCCGATATCCCGAGCGGTTCATCCGCAACGAGGGGAATGAGGGGATCATGAAGAACGGATTGGTGATGGCGGGCGTTGCGTTGGCGGTTCTGGGACTGATCGCGATTGCGATCCCGGTCTTCACGACGCAGGAGAGCACGGACCTCGTCAAAGTCGGCGACCTGAAGGTCACGGCTAAGGAAGAGAAGTCGCATGTCATCCCGCCCTTCGTCGGCTGGGGCGGTTTGATCGTCGGCGGCATTCTGATCGGCGCCGGCGTGATGAACGCGCGGAAAGGCTAATTCCCCGTCTTCGCTTGGCGACGGCGCGGGCTAAATCCCGAGCGCGCCGTTGCCGAGCGGCAGGATCTCGACCAGTTCGCCGGCGGGTGCCGCGGGCGCGTGCGGCTTGCGGACGATGAGGGCGTCAGCGCGCGCCAGTACGGACACCATCGAGGAATCCTGCAGCGGATAGGGTGCGACCGTGAGGGCGCCCGCGGCGTCGCGCGCGAGGGTGGCGCGGATGTAATCTTGCCGCTGGTCGTTGGCGGCGAGCGGCTGGGCCAGTTTTGCGGTCGGCTTCGTTTCGTCCAGTGGGCGTACGGCGCCGAGCAACGCGTCGAGCAGCGGGCGCAAGAAGATCGCGGCGCAGACGATGGTTGAGAC
>CAYZFH010000152.1:4987-6393 GCA_964477375.1 uncultured Rhizobiaceae bacterium
GCAACGCGTCGAGCAGCGGGCGCAAGAAGATCGCGGCGCAGACGATGGTTGAGACCGGATTGCCCGGCAGGCCCAACACGGGCACGGCGCCGAGGCGTCCGAAGATAAGCGGCTTGCCCGGCCGCATGGCGATCTTCCAGAAATCGAGCGTCATGCCTTCCGCGCCCAACGCGTCGCGGACGAGATCGTGCTCGCCGACCGATGCACCGCCGGTGGTGACGAGCAGATCGGCGCCGCGCGCGGCCGCGACCATGGTCTGGAGCGCATGCGCCTCGTCCGGCGCCACGCCCAGCAGCAACGGCTCGCCGCCGCAGGCGCGCACGAAGGCGGCCAAGGCCGGGCCGTTCGAGGAGACGATCTGGTTCGGCCCGATGGGCTCGCCCGGCATCACCACCTCATCGCCGGTCGGCAGGATGGCGACACGCGGTTTGCGCGCGACCGACAGCCACGGCACGTTGGCCGCCGCCGCCAGGCCCACGTCGCGCGGCGTCATCACGCGGCCCGCGCGCAAGACCACGTCGCCTTCGCGGAAGTCGATGCCCGCCTTGCGCACATGCCGGCCGGGCTTCGCGTCCTTCATGGTAATGCGGTCGCCCGCGACATCCGTGTCTTCCTGGATCACGACCGTGTCGGCGCCGTCGGGCAGGGGGGCGCCCGTGAAGATGCGCACGCATTCGCCCGGCTTCAGCGTGTGCGGATAATTCTGCCCCGCCGGTACGCTGCCGACCTGCGTCAAGGTCGCAGGCAATTTCGCCACGTCGGCGCCGCGCACGGCGTAGCCGTCCATGGCCGACATGGCGGCGGGCGGCTGGGTGCGGCGGGCGGCGATGTCTTGGGCAAGCGTGCGGCCGAGTGCATCGGCAAGCGAAACCTGCTCGGCCCCGAGCGGCTTGGCACCGCCGAGGACGCGCTGCAGCGCTTCCGCGACGGAAATCATTTGGCTTCGTAGTCGCCGGATTTGCCGCCGGTCTTCTTGACCAGGCGGATGTCGGCGATGCGCATGGCGCGGTCGGCGGCCTTGCACATGTCGTAGACGGTCAGCGCTGCGACGGAGACGGCGGTCAGCGCTTCCATCTCGACGCCCGTCGGCCCCACGGTCTTGCAGGTGGCTTCGATCTCGACCGCGTTCTTCTTGCGGTCGAGCGAGAGGGACAGCTTGACCGACGACAGCGCGATGGGATGGCAGAGGGGAATGAGCGCGGGCGTCTGCTTCGCGCCCATGATGCCGGCCAGTTGCGCGACCGACAGGACGTCGCCCTTCTTGGCCGTGCCGCTGGCGATCAGCCGCACGGTGGCGGGCGACATCACCACGCGCCCACGCGCCACAGCCACGCGCTCCGTCGCGTCCTTGGTCGAGACATCGACCATGCGCGCCTTGCCGCGCGCGTCGAAATGGGTGAGGCGGG
>CAYZFH010000152.1:6403-7601 GCA_964477375.1 uncultured Rhizobiaceae bacterium
CGCAGTTGCGGCAATCTTAGGTTACGTCATTTTTGCTTTGGGCATCAGGATATCCACACCATTCCGATCGTCACCCCGGACTTGCTCCGGGGTCCAGTGTGAGCGGTAGCGAGCAAGAGAGTGCTGGATTCTTGGCGCGTGCCCGCGACTGGGCCCCGGATCAAGTCCGGGGCGACGGTTGGGGAGATGGCGGATGTATTCATCCCGCTCTCGTCAGCAGCGCTTTTGTGGCAGCGGCCACGTCGTCCTGGGCCATCAACGATTCTCCGACCAAGAAACAGCGCGCGCCGACCTTAGACATGCGCTTCAAGTCGGCCGGAGTCTTGAGGCCGCTTTCGCACACGATCAGCCGGTCGTCGGGCACGCGCGGCGCGAGCCGCTCGGTCGTTGCCACGTCGACCTTGAGCGTCTTCAGGTTGCGGTTGTTGATGCCGAGCATGCGCGCGCCGAGCGTGATGGCGCGCTCCAGCTCCGGTTCGTCATGCACTTCGACCAGCACGTCCATGCCGAGACCCTCGGCGGCGGAGGCCAGCTCGCGCGCCTGCGAATCCTCGAGCGCCGCCATGATCAGCAGAACGCAATCGGCACCGAGCGCGCGCGATTCCACGATCTGGTAGGGATCGAGCATGAAGTCCTTGCGCAAGGCGGGCAGGGAGACGGCGTCGCGCGCCGCGGTCAGGAACGAATCCTCGCCCTGGAAATAGGGGATGTCGGTCAGGACCGACAGGCAGGTGGCGCCGCCCGCGGCATAGGCGCGCGCGAGGGAGGGCGGGTCGAAGTCGGCGCGGATCAAACCCTTCGACGGCGAGGCGCGCTTGATCTCGGCGATCAGCCCATAGCCGTCCAACACGGCGCGCGCGAGCGCAGACAAAAACCCACGCGGCGGCGTGGCCGCCCGCGCGGCCTCCTCGACCGCGGCCAAGGGGCGTGCGGCCTTGCGTTTGGCCACATGGGCCAGCTTGTCCTGGCAGATGCGTTTCAGCGTGTCGGACATGACGCTTTCATAGCGCGTCGCCGGGGGGCCGTCACCGGCAAACGTCCGGGAACGGAGGGCGGGGGCTTGGCGTCCAACGGCATCGCGGCATTCGCGCCCCTGGTTTTTGGCGGCGGTCATGCGCTATGACGATTTGGAAGGGTATCCTGTCCGACGAATAGACACGTTTGAAGATTGGGGGGGCGTCCGATGAAAAACCAAACA
>CAYZFH010000153.1:0-4036 GCA_964477375.1 uncultured Rhizobiaceae bacterium
CCGGTCGACATCCTGGTCAACAACGCCGGCATCGGCGCGGAGCGCACGGGCATCGAGGAGGTCACGCCCGAGTGGTTCCAGCGCATGTTCGACGTCCACGTGAAGGGCTCCTTCTTCGCGGCCCAAACTGTGGTGCCCGGCATGAAGGCGCGCAAACGCGGCAAGATCGTCAATGTCTCTTCGATCTGGGGCCAGACCGGCCACGAATACGGCGCGACCTACTGTGCGGCCAAGGCCGCGCTGATCGGCCTGACCAAGGCGTGGGCCAAGGAACTGGCGCCTTGGAACATCAACGTGAACTCGCTGGCGCCGGGCGCGGTCATCACCGAACTGACCCTGCGCAAGGGCGGCATGGATTATATCCGCGAGAAGTCCAAGGCCGTGCCAGCCGGGCGCTTCGCCGAGGCGGTCGAGATGGCCTATACCGTCGGCTTCCTGTGCTCGGGCGAATCCGACTTCATGACCGGTCAGGTCATCAGCGTGAACGGCGGCCAGGTGATCGTCGGAATCTGATCCGAAAATAAGCGCGGGCGCCGAAGCGCCCGCGCATGCAGTTTATGGCTTAGCCGAAGCGAACGCGTCGGGCGGCACCACGACCAGCACCTGCCCCCCCGGCGGCTTCCAGCTCAGACGCAGGGCCGAAGTGCCCTTACGCTGAAAATAGTCGATCGCGAACGCGTACCAGCCGGGCTCCTTGACCTCGACCTCGATCGGCGGAGACGGCGTGTCGCCGTGGATGCCCGGATTTTCGTAGACCATGGCGCCGCCCAGCGTCCATTTCACGCCGTCGTTCGAGATCAGCTCGAACGTGTAGAGGCCCGGCTTGTCGAGCTTGATGAAACCGTTGATCTGCGCGCCCACACCCATCGACGCGGTGGCGGTCAGCACGTTGCCGCTGTCGGTGCGATGGTCGAGGTTGGCCAGCGCCGGACCGGGCTTGCCCTTGCCCGCCTTCGGCACTTCGCTGACGTCGCTGAACATCATGTAGGTGTAGTTGACCGAGAGGCCAGGTTGCAGCTTATCGGCCGCGGGCTGCGGCTGGGCCGGCTTGACGCCCGGAACCGGCGCGGCAAAAGCCAGGGTAGCTGCAAAACACGCGGCGGCGGCCACGGTTGCAAGGCGGACAGCATACGCGCGAATCATTGAAACCTCCCTCGGATCAGCCGGTTTTATCTGGTGATCGCACGATGGCGTCACAAGAGGACTGTTATCCTGCGACTGTTAAGCAAATGTTATGACCGTTCTGGTGTCGATACCAGATTCCAACTCCCGGAACGCGTCGTTGATCCCTTTCAAGGGGACCGTCTTTCCGATCAGCGCGTCCAGATCGAGCTTGCCGTTGGCGTAGAGCCCCAGGATGCGTAGGAAATCCTGCTCCGGCACGCCGCCGCCGTAATGGCTGCCGATGATACGCTTTTGCGCGGCCATCAGATTGCGGCCCGAGGGAATGCGGAATGCTTCGCCCTTCGCGGCTTGGCCGACCACCACGATCGTGCCGCCCGCCCGTACCGAATCGAAAGTCTGCTCGAACACCACCGACTTGCCGATGCAGTCGAACGTGGCGTCCGCACCGCGGCCCTTGGTCAGCGCCTTGATCGCGCCGGGCACATCGCCCTCGACCTTCGGGTTGATGAAATGCGTCGCGCCGAAACGCCGCGCGACGGCTTCCTTCTTCGGATTCACATCGACCGCGACGATGGTCTCGGCACCCGACAGCTTGGCGCCCATCAGCGCCGACAAGCCGACGCCGCCCAGGCCCCAGATGGCGACCGAATCGCCGGGCCGCACCTTGGCGTCGTTCACCGCCGCGCCGAAACCCGTGGTGACGGCACAGCCGACCAGGGCCGCGACCGGCTGCGAGACCGATGCCGGGATCGGCGTGCACCCGGCCTCCGGCACCACCGCATACTCGGCGAAGGAGGATTGGCAGGCGAACGTGGCGATGCGCTGGCCCGAAGGCAGAGACAGGCGCGAGGTGCCGTCCCACAGGCCGCCGGCGGCACCGGCCGCCGCGCACACTTCGCAACTGGTGGGAAAACCCGCGCGGCAGAAGAAACAGGCTCCGCAATTGGGCGCCCAGGACAAGATGACCGCATCGCCCTTCTTCACCCGCGACGTGCCCGGACCGACGCGCTCGACAACGGCCGTCGCCTCGTGGCCCAGGATGATCGGAAGCTGGACGCCGCCCTTGCCCTGAAAGGTCGAAAGATCGCTGTGGCAGACGCCGGCTGCGGTGATGCGCAGCAGCACCTCGCGATCCTTCGGATCGGCCAGCCGGACCTCCTCGATCGCCATGTCCTTGCCGAACTCGTACAGAACCGCCGCCTTCATCAATCGCTCCGTTGAAATGAGAGGCCCGAATTGTCGCCTTGAGCCGCGGACCTGACAAGCCGATGCTATGGTGCGTACAAGTTCGTAGGGGGGACACGATGCCGAAAGATTTGGGCTCCGTGGAGCAAGCGTACAGCGCCGTCACGGCGTTCCTTGTCGCCTACAGCTTCCAGATTCTCGCATCTCTGGCGATCCTGATCATCGGCTGGAAATTGTCCGGCTGGATGGGTCGGCGGGTGGCGGCGTTCGCGTTACGCAAGGGCGTTGAGGCCACACTAGCCGGCCTGATGGGCGATTCCTCGCGCGTGGTCGCCCTGGGTTTCGTCATCATCATCACGCTGGGCAATTTCGGCATCGCGATCGCACCCCTGATTGCCGCCGCGGGCGCGGCAGCGTTGGGTTTGACTATCGCGATCCAGGGGCCCTTATCCAACTTCGCCGCGGGCCTCGTCATCATCCTGACGCGCCCCTTCGTGGTCGGGAACACCATTACCGTTCGCGGCGTCTCCGGCGTGGTGCGCGAGATCAAACTGGGCGCCACGATGCTTAAGAATGCCGATGGCGCGGACGTGATTGTGCCCAATCGACAGATTGTCGGCGAAATTCTCGTTAACTCGCGCGAGAACCAGATCGCCGAGACGCGGGCTCGGCTGGCCTACGACGCACCCGTGGCTCGAGCGCTTGACGTCATCCACCGCGCCGTCACCAGCGTATCCGGTGTGGCCGCATCTCCCGCGCCCGAGATCGGCGTGTTCGACCTGGGCGACCATGGCCCGGTCGTGATCGCGCGCTATTGGATTCCCAGCCGCGACTATTTCCCGACGCGCTTCGCGGTCAATCGCGCCGTGTTCGATTGCCTTGCCGCCGAGGGAATCGCACTGCAGCCGATTCCCATTCCAGCCCTTCGCTAAGCCGATACAAACGAAAAGCGCCCCGGCTTTCACCGGGGCGCTTCGCCGTCGGAATGCGCGTTCGATTACGGCTTCATGACCTCGGCCGCCATCGCCTCGCTGTAGGTGATGTCGATCAGGTCGCCCTTCTTCAACTTCTTGAGCGCGGCCTGATACTCCGGCTTCTTCACGGCCACGGTCTGTGAACCGCCCGGACCCTTCAGCGTTACCGAGTTCTTCTTCAGGTCGATGTCGGTCACTTCCGCGGTGACGGTGACCTGGCGGGCGACCAAGCCGGCGGGCAACTGGCCGGCCGGAGCGCGCTCGCTGACCGTCTCGCTCGTCGCGGACGGCTTGTCCTTCGAGTGACGGCGCAGGTCCATGGTGACCGATTCGTAGTAGCGCATCTTCACCTTGTCGCCCGGCTTGATCTCGTCAAGGCGCTGAACGGCCTCGCCGACCTTCACCTTGGACTGCTTACCGTCGTCGCCCTGCAGCACAACGGTGCGCGACGGCAGGTCGACGGAAACGACCGTCGCCACCAGATCGACCTCCTGCGCCTCGGCACCCAGAGGCGTCACGGTCTGCTGCTTCTGCTGTGCCAGTGCCGGAGACACCGCGAGCAGGGACGTCACGGCGAAAGCACCCGCCAGGGATGCCAAGCGACGCGTCAAATTCTTCTGGGACATATTCCCCTCCATTGATCCAAACCTATCGAGAACGTGGCGTTCTTTGATTCCCCTTACCCATCCGCCAAGCGGCATCGGCCGCGAAGATCGCCGGAACATGTTGCCACAATGTGATGGCATCCGGCG
>CAYZFH010000153.1:4136-7548 GCA_964477375.1 uncultured Rhizobiaceae bacterium
AGGTCTTCGACGATCTGGAGAACGGCACCGGCTTCAGCGTCCTGTCAGGCCTGCCCGCCGAGCGGTTCGATCGCGACGGCAACGCCGTCCTGTTCGCGGTTGTCGGCTGCCATCTCGGCCGCGTCGTCGACCAGACGGTTTCGCGCAAGAAGATCGAGGACATCGTCGACCGCGGCCTGCCCATGAACCATCAGCATCGCGGCTACATGGGCACGCATGCCCTGGCGTTCCACACGGACGGCTCGGACTTCGCCGTCCTCTATTGCCTGGGCGAGGCGGCCGAAGGCGGCCACAGCGTGATCGTCAGCGTGACGTCCGTCTTCAACGCAATCCTGCGGGAGCGGCCCGATGTGATGGAAACGCTGCTGCGCGGCTTCCATCATCACCGGCGCGGCGAACAGCCCGCGGGTGAAGCGCCCTATACCGAGCGCATACCCGTCTTCGCCATCCACGAAGGCTTGGTGCATTGCTGCTACAACCGCAACCCCGTCTCATGGATGGACAGCGTCGGCCTGTCCTACGCGCCGCACGAGATCGAAGCGCTCGATTATCTGGACGCCACCATAGCGCGGCCCGAGATGCAGCTTCACATGGGGCTACAGACCGGCGACATGCAGTTCATCAACAACTACAACATCCTGCACGGCCGTACAGCCTACCGGGATGGGCCGGGCAAGAAGCGCCATCTGTTGCGGCTATGGTTGGCCAACCCGCGCTGCCGCCGCGCGGGCGACAACATCATCGACCTCTACGCACCGTGGGAGAGCCGGCCGCGCCGCGCGGCGTGAATGCATCACGCGATCGTTCCATCATCGAATCGGGGAGGCTGCCATGCCGTGCCTATCGAAGGTGATCCGTCGCACGAACAAACTGGGCCGGCTTATCGGCCTTTCCATCCGTTGCGAGGGAACGTGCAATAGCGGCCAAGCCTGCCGCACGACCGACCGGCCAGACCCGGCGGGCGGGCCCAATCACATTCTCCGCTTCTGCGCGTGCGACGAGGACATACCGATTCCTCCGCCCAATCCCATCACGCGCGAAAACATGATACGCGGCTGCCGCATAGCCTTGCGCATGCTGCGCTCGCCGCAAGGGACTTTTAAGCCCGTGGAGCCCGTTTGCATCGGCTCCTGCGACAATCCAGACCGCACGGAGTGCATAGCCGTCGTACGCGAAGCGTTCGAGCTGGCCGATGGCGGCAAGCACGAGACCATCGTCTGCCAGTGCCTCGACAAGGTAGAGCCTGTCGCCGCCGCGGGGATATCCAAGCCCGTCGCGGTCGCGTCCGCCAAGGGCGCGGCCAAGAAACGGAAGCGGCGCTGATCCGTCAGCCGCGCTGCTTCAGTAAGTCGCGGATCTCGGCCAGCAGGACCTCCTGATTGGTCGGCGGCGTGGGTGCGGGCGATTCCTCGGGCTTGCGGTAGAAGCGATTCACCTGCTTGACCAGGATGAACACCGCCCACGCCACGATCAGGAACTTGATGATCGCGTTGACGAACAGGCCATAGGCCAAGACCGGCGCACCGGCGGCGCGCGCCGCGTCCAGGTTGTCGTAATGGTTACCCGCCAGATCGACATAAAAGGCCGAGAAGTCGATGCCGCCGAGGGCAAGGCCGATCGGCGGCATGATGATGTCCGCCACCAGCGAATTCACGATGGCGGTGAACGCCGCGCCCATGATGATACCGACCGCCAGGTCGATGACGTTGCCGCGCGCGATGAACGCCTTGAATTCCTGAAGCATGTCCGTGCCTCCGAGCGATGAGTGACCCCCGCGCCGCCGTTTAGCCGCGCATGTACCCGGACATTATAGGAAAGGACGCGCGGCGCGTCCGCGTTCACCAGAAGCGCTGCTGCGCGTCGGTCAGAAGCTCGGTGCCTTCCTCGGTCAAGAGGATCGTTTCCTCGAAGTCGCCGACGTAGCCGTCGCGGCTGACCGTGCGTTCGTAGTTCAGCACCATGTTGGGCTTGAGCTCGGTCTTGTCGCCCATGACGAGCCACGGCTTGTCCCAGCCGAGGCCGAGCCCATGGCCGAGGCCGGAGAAGACCCCGCCGAGTGGATAGCCCATGGCCTCCTGGCGCCGGAGCCCGGTTTCGGCGACGGCGCCGGCCGTGGTGCCCACGCGCGTCGCCTTGATGCCTTCCTGCACGGTCGCGATCGCGGTCTCGAAGGCGTCGATCTGATGGTTGGTCGCAGGGCCAATAGCCTTCGAGCGCGAGACGTCGAAGACATAGCCGTCCAGCACGCCCGACAGGCCGACGCGCAGCCACATGCCCTTCTTAAGCGGCGTTTCGGAACGCCACGTCGGAAACGTCGAGCGAATCAGGGTCGGATTGTCGCCGCCCGTGCCCGAAGCCATGAAGGAGTTGTAGAGCGCGCCGCCGGCCGGCACGACGACCTGCAGCCCGGCCGCCATCACGTCGCCGTGGCTTGCACCGGGCTCCGCTGCCTTCATCATCGCCTCGATCATGCGCGAGCCGATCTTGGCGGCCGCGCGCAGACGCTGAATCTCGGCGGGCGACTTGATCATGCGCATGGTGCCGACCACGTCGTCGGCCGGTTCCAGCCGCATCTCCGGCAAGGCGCTTTGGATCATGCGCGCCATGCCGACAGGCAGCACGTCGTCGCCGACCAACCCAACGCGTGCACGCGACAGGCCGAAGCGGTTGAGCGCCGCGATCACACTTTCGATCACGTTGTCGGTCACCTCGATCCGCTCGCGCGGCATGGCGACGCCGTCGAGATAGGGGATGTCGGCGATCAGAAGCCCCGGATCGCCCACCGGCAGGACGAGGAAACTGTGCGCGCGGCCGGTCCAATGCGGCGCCAGGTCCGGCGTATAGGGAAACGAGGTGTAGAAGTTCGCCAGATACATGATGTCGGCATAGCGGTCGACCGGCCCGCCGCCGCGCGAGCAGACCAGGATGGCGTCCAGCCCGCGCGCCTTGGCCGCTGCTTGCGCCCGCGCGCGCCGCCCTGCGAATTCGGCTTCCTCGACGACGACCTTGGGAAGCGGCGTGCTCATGGCTGGGACCTCCTCAACAGGGCATAGACGGTGAAAACGAAGCCGGACAGGCCGACCAGCATGACCGACACAGCGGCCACCACCGGATTGATCTCGAAGCGGATGCCGGCCCACATCTGGACCGGCAATGTCACCGTGTCGACGCCGGTCATGAACAGGGCCACGACCACCTCGTCGAACGAGGTCAGGAACGCGAACAGGGCGCCGGCCATGACACCCGGCTTGATGATCGGCAGGGTGACGCGGAAGAACGCCTGCCAGTGGTTGGCGCCAAGGCTGAGCGCGGCCTGCTCCATGCGCCAGTCCATGCGGTTCAGGACTGCCGAGACGTTGATGACGACGAAGGGCAGCGCCACGATCGTGTGTGCCAGAACGAGGCCCGGGAT
>CAYZFH010000154.1:0-7538 GCA_964477375.1 uncultured Rhizobiaceae bacterium
CCTCGATGGACTTGGCACCCGCGCGCGTGGCCGCGTCCGCCTTGAGGATGAGCGCCGGCACCACGTGGCTGCCGCGTAGATCGTAGGTGTCGCCGGGGCCGTAAAGATTGGTCGGCATGGCCGAGATGAAATCGGCGCCGTATTGCCGGCGGTAGGCCTGGCACATCATCAGGCCCGCGATCTTCGCGATGGCGTACCACTGGTTGGTCGGTTCGAGCCCGCTGGTCAGAAGATGCTCTTCCTTCATCGGCTGGGGCGCGAGGCGCGGATAGATGCAGGACGAGCCCAGGAACAGGAGCTTCTTGACGCCCACCTTCCACGCCGCCTGCACGACGTTGGTCTCGATGGCCAGGTTGTCGTAGATGAACTCGGCCGGACGCGAATCGTTAGCCAGGATGCCACCGACGGTGGCCGCGCCCAGGAACACGGCGTCGGGCTTGGCCTTTTCCATCCAGGCTTCGACCTGATCCTGGCGGCGCAGGTCGACGTCCTTTCGCCCCACCGTCAGGATTTCGCATTTCTCGCTTCCGAGGCGGCGCACGACCGCCGAGCCCACCATGCCGCGGTGGCCCGCGACCCAGACGCGCTTGCCGGCCAGCGTGAAGGGGCGTTCAGGCGCGCTCATTCCGCACCCCTTCGCGCCGCATCAATTCCAGGTCGGACGTCATCATGTCGTCGACCAGGGCCTTGAAGCTGATCTTGGGCTTCCAGCCCAGAACCTTGCGCGCCTTGCGCGCGTCGCCCTCGAGATGGTCGACCTCGGTCGGGCGGAAATAGCGCGGGTCGATCTGGACCAGCGTGTCGCCGGTCTTGGCGTCGACGCCCTTCTCCTTCACGCCCTTGCCCTGCCAGGCGATCTTGCGGCCGACATGGGTGAAGGATTTCTCGACGAACTCGCGCACCGTGTGGCTTTCGCCCGTGGCCAGCACATAGTCGTCGGGCTTCTTCTGCTGGAGGATCAGCCACATCCCGGCGACGAAATCCTTCGCATGGCCCCAGTCGCGCTTGGCGTCGAGGTTGCCGAGGAACAGCTTCTTCTGCAGGCCAAGTTCGATGGCGGCCACCGCGCGGGTGATCTTGCGCGTCACGAACGTCTCGCCGCGCGTCGGCCCTTCGTGGTTGAACAGGATGCCGTTCGACGCGTGCATGCCGTAGGCCTGACGATAGTTCACCGTGATCCAGTAGCCGTAGAGCTTGGCCGCCGCATACGGGCTGCGCGGCATGAAGGGCGTCTTCTCGCTCTGCGGCGCGGGCGAGTTACCGTAAAGCTCGGAGGTCGAGGCCTGGTAGAAGCGCACCTCGTCCTCGAGCTTCAGGATGCGGATCGCTTCGAGCAGGCGCAGCGTGCCGAGCGCGTCGGCGTTGGCCGTGTACTCCGGCGTCTCGAAGCTGACCTGCACGTGGCTTTGCGCGGCCAGGTTGTAGATCTCGGTGGGACGGACTTCCTGGACGAGACGGATCAGATTGGTCGCATCCGTTAAATCGCCGTAATGCAGGAGAAATTTCACGCTCCGCTCGTGCGGATCGGCATAGAGATGGTCCACCCGGCCCGTGTTGAACGACGACGAGCGCCGCTTCACGCCGTGGACGACGTAGCCCTTGGCCAACAGAAGCTCGGCCAGATAGGCGCCGTCCTGGCCGGTCACTCCGGTGATAAGCGCAACATTCCGCTTCATGCGGGTCGAATCCTTCAGCCGTGGGGAATGCGCGGTTATGCGCGAGAACCTAGCCTTAACAGGCCCGGAGGCGGCGTATAGTATGGCCGCGTCCCACGCTTCGGAAAGCCCATAAGCGCATGACTCCCGCGGATGACGACAACAAGCCGGCCGATGGCGGCCGCCTGACGACCGAGGCCGAACGGGCCGCTTCCGACGCGGCGCGCGCGGCCAACGTGCCGATGAATGCGTGGATCGCCCAGGCCATCCGCAAGGCCAGCGCGCAAGCGGCGCCGGGTGCGGCGCCCGCCGCCAACACCGCGGCGGCCCTGCCCAACGTCGCCGATCTGGCCCGCCGCGTGCCGATCGATTCCCTGTCGCCCGGCCGCTTCCAGACGCGCGACCGCATCACGGCCGAAGAAATCGAGGCGCTGGCCCAGTCGATCCGCGCGCGCGGCATCCTGCAGCCCATCATGGTGCGGCAGCGTCCGAACGCGCTTGAATCCTACGAGATCCTGGCGGGCGAACGCCGCTGGCGCGCTGGCCAGGCCGCGGGCCTGACCGAGGTCCCGGTCGTCGTCTTGGCGCTGAACGACCACGACGCGATGGAAGCGGCGCTGGTCGAGAACATGCAGCGGCAGGATCTGTCGCCCTTGGAAGAGGCCGAAGGCTACCGCCGCCTGATCGAGGATTTTGCCCACACCCAGGAAGACGCGGCGCGCCTCGCGGGCAAGAGCCGCAGCCACATCGCCAACACGCTGCGCCTGATCAACCTGCCGGATGCGGTGAAGACGCTGCTCAACGACGGCAAGTTGTCCGCCGGCCACGGACGCGCGCTCTTGAACGCGCCGAACCCGGCCGCGGTGGCGCAGGCCGTCGTCTCGCGCGCCCTCAACGTCCGCCAGACCGAGGAGATGGTCCAGCGCGCGCTGCGCGACGGCACCGCCAAGGCCGTGCGCACGGCCAAGGATGCCGACATCCAGGTGCTGGAAAAGGAGTTCAGCGAACTCCTGGGCATGAAGTGCAGCATCAACTACCGCAACGACCGGGGCAGCCTGAACATCCGCTTCCAGGACCTGAGCTCGCTCGGCCAGCTCATCGCCCGGCTCCAGCGCGCGGCCCGCTAGAGGCCGGCCTGAGCCCGCCTATCGCGTTGTTCTATAGGGGTTTTTGCCTCCTGAGCAACAATCCCTGGCATGCTAATTGCACTAAATCTGACATTATCCGCTAACCCGGCCGGGGCCGGGGATTGGTCTTGTATGAACGAATTCGTTTCCTGGGTGCTTGAGGGGGTCGAGCCGGAGGCGCAGGAAGCCGCGAAACTCGCGGCCAAGCGTGCCGGGATCCCGCTCGGAACCTGGATCTCACAGACGCTGATGACCGCGGCGGCCGTCGAGCTGAAGCGCGGGACAGGTGCGTCCGCGCAGGCCCCGTTCGTCAGCAACGCGACCAGCGCCGGGGGGCATGCGCCGCCTGCGCTCACGACCGAGATGCTGCTCGACAATATCCGCCGCCTGTCCCAGCGGATCGAGACGGCGGAGCAGCGCACCACCGAAGTCATCGCGCCCTTGAGCGAGAAGATGGCCCATCTGACCGAGCGGGTCGAAGAGGTCAGCACGCGCGCGAACATTTCGACCGCGCCGATGGAACGCGCACTGGCGCGCATGGCCGAGCGGCTTGAGCAGTTGGAAAACAAAGGCCGGCCCCGCCTGTCCGACGATTCTCCCGCGCCCCGGCGGCGCTTCCGGCTCCTTTAACAGAAACGGTTCGGCGCCCTTCGGCGCTTGTGGGTGGGCGCGCGCTGACCCATTATGACGCCGGGCGCATCGCGGTCGAAATGGCGGACGACTCCAACTTCAACCTTACGGATCTCGATCCTGAAACGCGCGCGGCGGCCGAAGCCGCTGCCGCCGAAGCGGGACTGTCGGTCGAGGAATGGATCAGCCAGATCGTCCTGGCCAGCGCGCCGCCGCCGGCCGCGGCCGCACCGCCGCCTCCACCGCCGCCGCCCCAGCCGCAGCGGCCGGTCATTGTGCAGACGCCCAGCCTGCAGCCTTCGCTCGGACCCGGCGCCGCCGCACCGCGCCGTGTAATCCGTCCCGCCGCTCCGCTCCGCCCCGTTCCCGCCACACCGCCCGCTCCGCCGCCGCCACCGGCCGAGCCGCCGCAGGCGAAAGAGGTCGAGCCGCCAAAACCGGCTGAACCGCCCGTCGTCGAGGCGACGCCGCCGGCACCGCCCGAGCCGCAGCCGAGCGCGGCGCCCCAGGAGGCCTTGTCCGAACAGGCGCTGCTGGACGCGCTCGACGCGCTGGCCGACCGGGTCGAGACCAACGAACGCGTCATCGGCGAAATCCTGACGCCGCTCGAGAAGGCGGTGGAAAGCCTCGAGCGCCAGCTCGACGCGATCGACACGCCGTCCGACAAGCCGATTACGCCCGACGCCCCCGCGGCCGAATCCGTTCCCGCTCAACCGTCGCCGGTCGAACCGCCGCCGATCGAAGCTCCGATCGCCGAACCCTTCGTGGCCGAACCGTCCTTCGCGGACAGCCCCTCCTTCACCCAGGACGTGCTGCAGCCCGAGCCGGAAGTGCTCCGCGCCGAAGCCAAACGCGACGCGCGCGAAAGCGAGGTCATCGACCTCGATCAGCAGCTTGAGATTCCGTCCACCGCCGCCGAGGCCGAGTTCGTCGACGAGCCGCCTCCGCCCCCTGTCGTGCCGAGCGCGGCGATGGGCACCGCGCGCATGGTCGCGTACGGCGCCATCTTCCTCGCCTTCGTCCTGGTCGGCGTCTTCGCCTTCGTCCGGTTGGGCATGGACAAAAGCCCGCCTGCGCGCGAGCCGGCCACCGTCGTGGAAACGGCGCCGGAAAAACCGCACACGCAAGGCGACGAGACACCCGCCGCTAAGGACGACAGCGCCGACACGGCGAAGACAGCGGACACGGCCAAGACACCAGATACCGAGACCGCAGCGCGCACCGAGGGCATGAAGCCGCCCGCACAGAAGCCGCCGCCGCCCCTAGCCGCCGCGACGCCGACGCAAACGCCGCCGGCTCCTGCGCCACAAACAACACCAACCCCCACTCCGGTGCCGACACAAACGCCGCAAGCAGCCGCGCCCACTCCAACCCCTGCTCCGACGCCCGCGCCTGCACCAGCGCCACAGGCGTCGGCTCCGCAACAAGCCGCGCCGTCACCACCCGCCGCCGCGACGCCGCCGCCCGCGAATCAGAATTTGACCACACCGCCGAACGCGAATGCGCGTCCCAGTCAGCCGGCGCCAGGCGCACAAACGGCACCGCCCGCGCAACCGCCGCAAATGGCGGCCGCACCCAGCCCGGCGCAAACGGCAGCGGCGCGCACGGTCGAACAGTTGAAAGCCGCAGCCATGCGCGGCGAAGCCGCCGCCCAGCACGACCTGGCCATCCTCTACGCCCAGGGCAACGGCGTGGCGCAGGATTACCGCGAGGCCGCGCGCTGGTTCCGCGAAGCCGCGCTGCAGGGCGTCGCCAACGCGCAGTACAATCTGGGCGTGCTGCACGAGCGCGGCCTGGGCGTGCAGAAGGATCCGTTGGAAGCCCTGCTCTGGTACTTGAGCGCGGCCGAACAGAACCACACCGCCGCGCAATACAATGTCGGCGTGGCTTACGCCGAAGGCCGCGGCATTCCGCAGAATTACACCGAAGCGCAGAAATGGTTCCTCAAGGCCGCCGAGCGCGGACTGGGCAAGGCCCAATACAATCTGGGCATCCTTTATGAAGAAGGCCTCGGCGGGCCGAGCAACCTGATCGAGGCCTACCGCTGGTACAAGATCGCCGCCGCGCAGGACGAGCCGGACGCGCAGCGCCGCCTGGGCGAGGTTGCGCGGCGCATGAGCCCGCAACAGGTCGCCAAGGGCGACGAGCTGGCGAAGCAAGGCGTGAAGGTCAAAGCCGAGGACGCACCGGCGGGCGCGGCACCGGTTCCCGCCTCGACGCCCAAGGCGAAGCCGAAGACCTGACGTCTTAGGCGAAGCGCGGGATCACCTTCTCGCCGACCAACTGGATCGAGCGCATCACCTGCTGGTGCGTGGTGCGGCCCGACTGGAACATGAACAGCAGCTGATCGAGACCCGCGTCCTGCCACTTGGCGACTTGGCGCGAGACGGTGTCGCCATCGCCTCCGATGGCAATGGCATCGTTGACCAATTCGTCGTCCGTGCGGCGCGAAAACTTCTCCGCGACCTGATGCAAGGCACTGCCGCTCGCGAAGCGGACATGGTTCAGCTCGGCGTCGTTCTGGCCGAAATACCAGCGCGCGGCATTACAACCGACCGTGCGCCCCTCGCGGTCGTCGTCGAGGCAGACGCCGACGGCGAAGGCCGCCGCATGTTCGTTGTCGAACGACGCGACACGAAGGCTGCGGTCCTGGCTGCGGAACGCCGCGCGGTAGGCGTCGATGGCGGGCTTGGTCTCGGCGGGTGTGGTGTGCGCGATGCCGATCGCACCGAAGCCGAGCTTTCCCGCGTGGCCCCAGGTTTCCAGGCTGGACGCGGCCACCCACAAGGGCGGATGGGGCTGTTGGATCGGACGCGGAATCACGTGCCGCGAGGGCAGATCGAAATACCGGCCTTTGTAGCCGGGAAAGAGTTCGTGCTCGAACATGGACAAGACGGCGTCCAGCGATTCCTTCGCCTTGTCGCGCCCCTCGCGCGGATCGAAGCCGAGGCCTTCGACAATATACGGGTAGGCGCCGCGGCCGACGCCGAACTCGGCCCGTCCGCCGCTCAAGACGTCCAACGTCGCCACCCGCTCGGCCACCATGAAGGGGTTGTGGCACGGCAGGATGATGACGGCGAAGCCGAGACGGATGCGCGAGGTGCGCTGGCTTAAAGCCGCCAGCAACATGTCCGGACATGCGGCATGGCCGATCTCGCGGCAGAAATGCTGTTCCGTCACCCAGACATAGTCGAAGCCGGCCTGCTCGGCCGCCACGGCCTGGTCGAGGAAATTGCGGTACGCCTCCTGCTCCGCTTGCGCGCTCCACGGCTTGGGCATCTGGAGCTGACACATCAGGCCGAATTTCATCGCCTCATCTCCGCATTCAGATTTTCAGTTCACGCGTATCGGTCACAAGGCGGGATGCATCGGCCCACCAGCCGGGTTCGGCGCGCCGGATCGCGGCGGCGGCTTCGTTTGCCTCGCTCTCGTTCGCGAACAGACCGAAACAGGTGGCGCCGCTGCCGGACATGCGCGCGAGGAGACATCCCTTCTGCCGCGCGAGCGCCGCCAACACCGCACCCACCATGGGCATCAGGCGGATGGCGGGCGCTTCGAGATCGTTTGTCCGCTCGCGCAGCAGCGCGGCGAGCGCGGCCGCGTCGGCGGGCGCCGCCATGAAACGGCCGGGCTGCGAGAACGCCTGGTCGCGCGCGCGGAAAACGTCCTTGGTCGCGAGCGGAAGCTTGGGATTGACCAGCACCAGCGAAACGGACGGCAGCGCGGGTGCCGCCTCCAGCTTTTCACCGACACCGCCCATGAAGGCCGCGCGGCCGAAGCGGCAGACCGGCACGTCCGCGCCGAGGGAGAGCGCCAGAGCCTGCATGACATCGTCGTTCAGCGCCGTGTTCCACAGCCGCGAAAGAAGACCGAGAGTCGCCGCCGCGTCCGCCGAACCGCCGCCGATGCCGGCCGCGACGGGAAGATTCTTGGTCAGGCGGACAGATGCGCGCGGCGCGATGCCGGCCGCATCGGCTAATGCGCGCGCGGCGCGCAGCATGATGTTGTCGCCTTCCATCGCGGCATGGAGCGCCGGCGCGAACGGCCCGTCGACGGAAAGCGAAAGTTCACCGGCGGCGGAGACCTCGACCACGTCGTGGCGGCTCGCAAAGACGGCCAGGCTGTC
>CAYZFH010000155.1:0-7510 GCA_964477375.1 uncultured Rhizobiaceae bacterium
CCAGATGGTGCGATAGGGTTTTCCGTCGATCTTCACGCGCCGTCTCCTCCGCGAACCGCTTGGACCTTAGGCGGTTTCCGGCCAATTTCAATAGACCTCGGACGCCCCGACATTCGCCTCACCGCGTCAAACTGTCATGATGAAGGAATTATGAATCGGTCTGCCCAACCGCGTTCAAAGACGCCATGACAAGCGACGGCGCACCTACGCCGACGCAGAGTCACCCGGGACATTGGTTCGAAGTGTTCCGGGTTTTCCTTCGCCTCGGCCTTACCTCGTTCGGCGGGCCGATCGCGCATCTCGGGTATTTCCGCGAGGAGATCGTCGTGCGCCGCAAATGGCTCGACGACCGCGCCTATGCCGATCTGGTGGCGCTGTGCCAGTTCCTGCCCGGACCCGCGTCCAGCCAAGTCGGTATTTCGATCGGCCTGACGCGTGCGGGCTATGGCGGCGCGCTGGCCGCTTGGGCCGGCTTCACGCTGCCCTCCGCCGTCGCGATGACCTTGTTCGCCTATTGGGTCGGCACGCTCGGCGACATTTCGGGCGTCGGCTGGATTCATGGGTTGAAGGTCGCCGCCGTCGCGGTCGTGGCGCAGGCCGTGCTGGGCATGGCGCGCACCCTCAGCCCGGACCGACCGCGCGCCACTCTGGCCGTGGTCGCCTCAGCCATCGCATTGGCGATTCCCACTGCGGCGGGACAGGTCGGCGCGATCCTGCTCGGTGCCGTTTGCGGTTTCTTCCTGCCGCACCCCGATAGGCAGGCGGATCACGCCGCCTTGCCGCTCCGCGTCGGACGTAAGGCCGGCTTCATGTTCCTCGCACTCTTCGCCGCGCTGCTGGTGGGGCTGCCTTTGCTCCAGGCGGCGGCGCCTTCCCATAAACTCGCCGTGTTCGACGCATTCTACCGCGCGGGCTCCCTTGTCTTCGGCGGTGGCCATGTGGTGCTGCCGTTGCTGCAGGCCTCGGTCGTGCCGCCGGGCTGGATCACCGACGATACATTCCTGGCGGGCTATGGCGCGGCACAGGCGGTTCCGGGGCCGCTGTTCACCTTCGCCGCCTATCTGGGCGCGGCCATGACGCCGCAACCAAACGGATGGATGGGGGCGCTTCTGTGTTTGGTCGCCGTGTTCCTGCCGTCGTTCCTGCTGGTGCTGGGCGCGCTGCCCTTCTGGGACGATTTGCGCCGCCGACCCGCCGCGCAGGCCGCGTTGCGCGGCGTCAATGCCGCGGTCGTCGGCCTGTTGCTGGCCGCGTTTTACAACCCGGTGTGGATCGCGGGCATCCAAAACGCGGGCGACTTCGTACTGGCTTGCGCCGCCTTCCTGCTGCTGTTCCTGTGGCGCGCGCCGCCCTGGGCCGTGGTCGCGATCAGCGCTGCGGGCGGCGCCTTGCTTGCGATCACGTAGTCAGGATTTCCAGGATGTGGCCGTCCAAATCTTTGAAATAGAGGGCCCGGCCGTTTCCGCGCACACCGACGGTCATATCGTCCAGCGAGAACGGCCCGCTGCCGTAGCGCAGCCCCTCCTTCTTGATCCGGCCGAAGATCGCATCGAACGCTACATCGTCCACCTTGAACGCGTAATGCAGCACGGCAGGATCGTCGTGGCTGTCGAAGTCCAGCGTCAGGCTGCCGACGCGGACGGGCGCGAACGGTCCCATGGGCCCGTCATAGGACAGGCCGAAGATGCGGGCGAAGAACCTGGCCGCCGCTTCCTTGTCGCGGACCGGCACGATCATGTGGTCGAGCTGGATAGCCATGGGAATCAGATAAGCGCGCATCGCACCGCCGGCAAGCTTTCGGTCTAGCGCACGCGGGAATCCTGATACCGGTACCAGGCCACGCTGGCCGGCAGGAACCACGGGTTGCCGGTATAAAGCGGGCGCGTCTCGAAGGGCAGATCGTCATACGCCGTGGCCGAATCGTTGGCTCGCAGGATGCGCAAGCCCACCTTGTGGCCGAGGTAGGGCGCGACACCGACGCCGTAACCGCAATAGCCCGTGGCGTAGTGCATGCCGTCGACCATGCCGACATGGGGCATGGTCTGGAACGTGTAGCCGACTTTGCCCAGCCAGCTATGAGTAATGCGCACGCCCGCGAGCTGCGGGAACAGATGCACCATGTTGGCGTAGAGCCGCCGGCCGGAGGTGCGTGCATCGCTGTCCACCATGGTGCGGCGGCCGCCAAAGACGATGCGCGTCATGTCGGGCGACGGGCGGATCGAATTGCTGAGCTTCCAGACATCGATGCAGGCGCGCAGGCCCGGGATGACCGCACGGATGCGTTCCGGCGATAGAGGCTCGGTCGCGATGCCGCCCGCACTGACGGGAATCACCCGCCGCGCCAAATACGGCACCAACTTACCGGTCAGCGCATCGGTCGCCACGAACACGTCTTTGGCCGCGACCGAACCGCGGGCCGTGTGGATGGTGAAGCCGTCCTTGCCACGCTCGATGCGCGTGACGCCCGTCTCGGCGGCGACGCGCGCCCCCGCCCCCATGGTCCGTGCCAGGAGGCCGCTATGGAACAGGCCGCCATGCAAACACGCCTCGCGGTAGCGAACCTCGCCGCCCGCATAGGCGTCGGACGCCATCTCCCTTTGCATTTCCGCCTTGGGCACCATGTCGGCTTCGAAGCCGATCTCGCGCTTGAGCAGTTCCAGCTCGCGTGCCAGCGCTTCGTAGTGGCCCGGCCGGGGTGCGGCGATAAAGCGGCCGTTCTTGCGCAGATAGCACTCGATCTTCTCGCGCTCGATCAGATCGACGACGTGATCGATGGCCGCCTGCCCCTCGCGCACCAGCGCGATGGCCTTGGGCTTGCCGTATGCCTTCTCGACATCGGCGAAGGCGCGCTTGATCAGGCCAATATGGCCCTGGTTGCGCGACGATGCGCCCCAGCCCGCTGTCTCGGCGTCGAACACCAGCACGTCGCGACCCGCGCGCGCGAGCGTCAGCGCGGCGCCGAGGCCCGTATAGCCCGCGCCGATCACGGCAACGTCCACCTTCTTCGGCATCACAAGCTCGGGCAGCTTCGGACGCGGCGCCTGGTCCCACCAGTACGGGTCGAGCTTCACGTCGCCGAGTGTGAACGGGTCGGTCATTGGGACCTCATGCCGCCATCGTCGCGGGGAAACGCCCGATCCAAGGCTGCGCGCTTTCCAGTTGGGACGCCAGCCGGAAAAGCGTGACGTCGTCGCCGAAGTCGCCGCCGAACTGCACGCCCACGGGCATGCCGGACGCCGTCCAGTGGAGCGGCACCGTCATGGCCGGCCCGCCGGTCACGTTGTAAAGCGGCGTGAAGGGCAGTCGGTCGAACAGATCGTCAAAGAACGCCTCGGGATCGTTCCGCATCATGTTCACCACGCCCAATTTTACGGGCGGCGACGCCAGGGTCGGCGACAAGGCGACGTCGAACGTGTTGAAAAATGCAGCCACCTTGCGACCGGTGGTGTGCAGAACCTGGACCGCGCGGGCGTAATCCGCGCCGGTCATGCGCTTGCCGTCCTCGGCCCATTGCCAGGTCACCCGTTCGACATCGTCCGGGCCGACCGGCCGCCCGCGCGCTTGCCCGATCGTGGCCAGCAAGTTCGTCATGTTGCTGGTGATGATGACCTTCAATGCCCAGCGGACGGCACCGGCGTCATAGTCGGGTTCCGCTTCGACAACCTCATGCCCCAGGGATTCGCACAGGCGCGACGCATGCTTTGCGGCCTGGACGCATTCCGGATCGATGGCCTCGCCCAGTTTGCCCTTGGTGGTGAGCGCGATGCGCAGCCGTCCCGGATCCTGGCCGACTTCGGACAGATAGGGCCGGTCGCGCTGCGGCGCGAAATACGGGTCGCCGGGCGCAGGACCTTGAGTCGCGTCCAGGATCGCCGCGCTGTCGCGCACGCTGCGGGCGACGGCATGTTCGAGGGACAGGCCGCTCCACCCCTCGCCCGCATCCGGCCCCGCCGGTGTCCGCGCGCGCGTGGGCTTGTAACCGAACAGCCCGCCGTTCGACGACGGTACGCGGAGCGAGCCGCCGCCGTCCGAACCATGGGCCGCGGGCACCATGCAGGACGAGACCGCCGCACCCGAGCCGCCCGAGGAGCCGCCTGCCGAGTAATCCACGTTCCACGGATTGCGGGTCGGGCCATACAGGACGGGCTCCGTCGTCATGCACAATCCCATTTCCGGCGTGGCGGTCTTGCCGAGGACGACAAGCCCCGCGGCCAGCAAGCGCTCGGTGATCGTGCTGTTGTGATCGGCGGGCGGGTCGTTGGCGCAGAGACGGCTGCAATTCACCGTCGGTACACCGGCATAGAGAGCGCCCAGATCCTTCATCGCGAAAGGCGCACCGGCCAAAGGCCCCTTGGGCAGGCCGCGCGCCACCTGCTTGCGCGCCTGATCGAACATCGGCCGGATGATTGCGTTGATCTTGGGATTCAGGCGCTCGATGCGCGCGATGGCGGCCTCCAACACCTCCGCCGCGCTGACCTCCTTGTGCCGGATCAGCTCGGCCAGGCCGATGGCGTCATAGCGCGCGTATTCGGCAAATCCCGTCATGCTGCAGCCCCCGGAAACCTTGGCTTGGAGCCTACCCGAAACCGGCGGCCTCGGCATATCATGGAGCCGGGCCAAGTTGAGGGGAGCAGCATGGCGGGCGTATTGGTCGTGACGGGCGCGGGCCGCGGCATCGGCGCCGCGATCGCAGAACTGGGCGGCGCACGGGGCTGGAAGGTCTGCGTGAACTACAGCCGCGCCAAGGACAAGGCCGAGGCAGTCGCGCGCAAGATCCGCGACGGCGGCGGTTCGGCCATCGCGGTGCAGGCCGACGTCAGCAAGGAAGCCGATATCGTCCGCATGTTCCAGGAGGTCGATAAGGCCTTCGGCCCGGTGACGGCCTTGGTCAACAACGCCGGCATCGACATCCCCGCCCGCGACACCGCGGACGTCGAGCTGGAAGGCCTACAGAAGATTTTCGCGGTCAATGTGTTCGGGCCCTTCCTGTGCGCCCGCGAGGCGATCCGGCGCATGTCCACAAAGCGCGGCGGCAAGGGTGGCGTGATCGTCAACATCTCCTCGCGCGCATCCGGCCATTACAAGCTGGTCGGCGAGATGCCCTATACCGCCAGCAAGGGCGCGCTCGACGCCTTCACCATGGGCCTCGCGAACGAGGTTGCGCCGGACGGTATCCGCGTGGCCTGCATCCGGCCCGGCCTGATCATGACCGAGATCTTCGACGACAAGGATAAGCTGATCGAGCGCGCGAAGACCGCCGTTCCGCTCGGGCGTGTGGGCGATCCGATGGAGATCGCGACAGCCGCGATCTGGCTCTGCTCGGGCGAGGCCTCCTACGTCACCGGCATGATCATGGACGTGGGCGGCGGGCGCTGATGAGCCAACGTTGGAAGCGCCGCCCTGACGGTTCCAACTGGGGCGAATTCGGACCCGACGATCAAAAGGGACGCCTCAACTTCCTGACGCCCGACCGCGTGAAGGCCGGCATCGCCGAGGTGAAGGACGGCAAGGTCTTCTCACTCAGCCTGCCGCTCGACCGGCCGGGCAAGAGCCCCCACCCCGCCCGCCACGCGCCGCGCATCGCGGCCACCATCCGCAACAACCAGGCCGGGTACAATTTCCCGCTCTCTTCGGTCGATGCCGAGTTCTACGACATCGTCTCGGACGACGTGGCTCTGATCCACACGCAGTTCTCGACCCAATGGGACAGCTTCGCCCATTGGGGCGCCAAGTTCGACGCAGACGGCGACGGTGCGGCTGAGCCCGTCTACTACAACGGCTGGCGCGCTGGCGCGGATGTCCGCAATCCGACGGCGGACGAACCCGCCAAAGGCTGGGAACGCTTCCCCGGGGTGGCCGCCCAGGCGCTCGGCATCGAACATATGGCGGAGTCGGGCGCGCAAGGGCGCGGCGTGATGATCGACCTGCACGCGCATTTCGGCCGCGCGCGGAAACTGGTCGGCTATGACGACATCATGCGCGTCTGCGACGCGGACAAGACCGGCGTCGAAAAAGGCGACATGGTCTGCCTGCACACGGGCTTCGACGCCGTGATTCTCGAGATGGGTGCGAACACTGACACCGAGGCATTGCATCACGCCTGCACGGTGCTCGACGGGCGTGACCCGAACCTCCTCAAGTGGATCACCGACAGCGGCATGGCCTGCCTGATCGCCGACAATTTTGCGGTCGAGGCCTATCCCGCCAAGCCCGCCACGGGCGCACGCGCCGCCCTGCCCCTGCACGAACATTGCCTGTTCAAGCTGGGCGTTCATCTGGGCGAGCTGTGGCACCTCGGCCCCCTCGCCGCATATTTGCGCGAGAGCGGCCGCAACCGTTTCCTCCTGACCGCACCGCCGCTGAACCTTCCCGGCGCCGTCGGCTCGCCCGTCACCCCCGTCGCAACGGTCTGATCATGCCCATCACCCTCGTCACCGGCGTATCCAAGGGAATCGGCCGCGCGTTGGCGGACCATCTGGCTAATGAAGGGCATCACGTCATTGGCCTGTCGCGCACGAAACCGGATGCGGGTTTCAAAGGCGAGTTTCACGCCGTCGACCTGTCCAATCTCGACGCGACAAAGAAAGCCATGGACGCGATCGCTGAACGCCATGCGATCGATCACCTCGTGCACAACGCGGGAATCATCCAAATCGCGCAACTGGAAGACATGACCATCGCCCAATTCGACGCGATGCTGACGGTCAATCTGCGCGTCGGCATCGTGTTGGCACAGGCGGTGATCCCCGCGATGAAGAAAAAGAAACGCGGCCGCATCGTCATGATCGGGAGTCGTGCAGCCCTGGGAAAAGTTGGGCGTGGTGGTTATTCCGCCACCAAGGCCGCGCTGCTGGGCTTTGTGCGGACTTGGGCGATGGAACTGGGCCCCCACGGCATCACGGTCAATTGCGTGGCGCCAGGCCCAACGGCAACCGAGATGTTCCGCGCCGCCAACCCACCCGATGCGCCCTCCACCCGGGCGATCATCGCATCCATCCCCATGCGCCGCATGGGTCAGCCCGAAGAAGTCGCCGCGGCCTGCGGCTATTTCCTGCAAGATGCGGCCGGCTTCACCACGGGCCAGGTCCTGTACGTGGACGGCGGCATCACCGTCGGCCTGTCGCCGATCTGAAATGAGCATCATCTGGAAACCGCGCCTGGACCCCGACGCCGCCTATTGGCGCGACCTGGCGCGTGAACTGACCGAACAGCATTTCGCCCCGCTGGCGCCGATCCTGGACCGCGATCAGCGCTATCCGGTCGAAAGCGTCGAACTTCTGCAGAAGCACAAGATCGCGGGCATGTTCGTGCCCAAGCAGTTCGGCGGCGAAGGTGCCACCCTCACCTCTCTCTGCGCCGTGGTGGACGAAGTGGCGCAAGGCTGCGCGTCGACGGCCGCCATCGTCGTCGCGCTGCCGCTCGGCGGCTTCCCGATCCTGCTGGAAGGCAGCGATCTCCAGAAGCGCATCTATCTCGGCGGCCTCGCGCGCGAAGGTGTCGCGGTCAACTT
>CAYZFH010000156.1:0-5000 GCA_964477375.1 uncultured Rhizobiaceae bacterium
CCGTGGCAGGGGCAGAACCACCCGCCGTAGTCGCCGCGCGGATCCGTCGGCTTCTGGCCGAGCGGCACGCAGCCGAGATGGGTGCAGATGCCGATAACGACGATCCAGCCCGGCTTCTCCGTGCGGGCCTTGTCCGTCTGCGGGTCACGCAGCTCGGCGACGTTCACGTCCTCGGCTTCTTTAATTTCCTTGTCCGTGCGGTGACGAACGAAGACCGGCTTGCCGCGCCACTTGACTGTCAGCGCCATGCCGACGGCGACCGGCGCCAAATCCACTTCGGTCGAGGACACCGCCAGCACCTCGGCCGACGGGTTCATTGAATCGACCAGCGGCCAAGCCGCCAGGCCCGCGCCAAGGGCGCCCATGGCACCCGTCGCGAGATAGAGGAAATCCCGGCGCGTTCCGCCATCCCCATGTGCGCCGTGGGCCGTCGAGTGGACGGTACTCGCCATGTCGTTCAACCTTTCCTTGAAAACTCCCGAAACTCCCGGCAGCCGCGGGATCGAGGCCGAAAACCAGGGCGTCCGCCCGGCTTGGCCATATCCAGATTGGCTGACAGGGGTATAATCGAATCACCCCACCCTTGCAAAGGCCTAGCAGGCTTTTCAATCGCCTAGAAATGCGACTTGTGCTGTATCAGCCGGACATCCCCCAGAACGCCGGTACCCTGTTACGGCTGGCCGCCTGCATGGGCGTGGCCGTGGACATCGTGGAGCCCTGCGGCTTCCTTTTTTCCGACCGGCATTTCCGCCGCGCGGGCCTGGATTACCTGCCCGATGCCGAGATGATCCGGCACCAATCCTGGGCCGTGTATCGCAATGCGCGCCCGGCCGGACGGCTCATTGCCCTTTCAGCCCATGCCGACACCCCCTATACCGATTTCCGCTTTCGTTCCGACGATGCGCTTCTGCTGGGCCAGGAATCGACCGGCCTGCCGGCCGATATAGAGGCCGCGGCTGACGCGTCCCTCCGAATTCCCATGCGCACCGGTTTGCGCTCGCTCAATGTGGCGGTTGCCGCCGCCATGGTACTTGGGGAGGCGTTGCGGCAAACGGATGGATGGCCGGCATGACTGTGGACGATCGGAAAGAAACCGCGCGGATTTGGTTCGAATCCCTGCGTGACCGGATTTGCGCGGCTTTTGAAAAATTGGAAAACGATTACCGCGGTCCCGACGTGGACCGTTTACCGCCGGGCCGCTTCGAACGGAAATCCTGGAAGCGGCCTGCCGAGCCGAACGTGCCAAACGGCGGCGGCGGCGTGATGTCCATCATGCATGGCCGGGTGTTCGAGAAGGTCGGCGTCAACGTCTCGACCGTACAGGGCGAGTTCTCGCCCCAGTTCCGCAAGGAGATGAAGGGCGCCGAGGACGACCCGCGCTTCTGGGCCAGCGGTATCTCGTTGGTCGCCCACATGCGTTCGCCGCTCGTGCCAGCGGTCCATATGAATACGCGTCATATCGTGACGTCGCGCGGCTGGTTCGGCGGTGGCGCCGATCTGACACCCATGGTGCCGGACGAAGCCGACACGCGCGATTTCCATGCCGGACTGAAGGCCGCGTGCGACGCGCACGATCCGTCCTACCATCCACGCTTCAAGAAATGGTGCGACGAGTATTTCTTTCTGAAACACCGCAACGAACCGCGCGGCGTGGGCGGCATCTTTTACGACGACCTAAACACCGGAAACTGGGATGCCGATTTCGCCTTCACGCGCGCCGTCGGCGAGGCGTTCCTCGAAACCTATCCGCCGATCGTGCGCCGGCACATGGACAGGCCTTGGACCGAGGAGCAGCGCCGCCACCAGCTTCAAAGGCGCGGCCGCTACGTCGAATTCAACCTCTTATATGACCGCGGCACGCGCTTCGGCCTGATGACCGGCGGCAACACCGAGGCCATCCTGATGTCCCTGCCGCCCGCCGTCACCTGGCCGTAACCGCTTGGCTTGATTGTCGTGCGGGCGTTCCTTCCCTATCATCGCGCCGCAAACCCAGTTGGAGGGGCAACAATGGTTCGGTTCCTGGCGGCGTTCACGGTCATCTTCCTGGCATGGACCACCGGCGCGTCCGCGGCGGATATCCCGCTCAAGTCGTTCTTCGGCAAGTTCCGCGGCTCCGCCGTGGCCGAAACGGACGCATCAAAGAAACTCGACTTCGCGCTGCGCGATCTCGACGTAACGATCGCGCCCAAGGGCGACGGCTTCGAGATCTCGTGGATCTCCAACCAGCGGCCGATCCCCGGCAGCGGCAACAAGGTTTCCAAGCGCGAAAACGAGATCGCGTTCCAAGCGCCGGGACCGAACGGCGTCTATCGCGCCGAGCAGCAGGGCGACCCCCTGACCGGCGGCAATCTGAGCTGGGCGCGCATCGAGAACCGCACGCTGTTCGTCCATGTGCTGTCGGTCGACGAGCGCGGGGCGTACGAGCTGCAGAGCTATGCGCGCACGCTGTCGCCGGACGGCAAGGAGATGAAGCTGCTGTTCACGCGCTATCGCGACAACGAGCGCGTGCGCCAAGTCTCCGGCACGCTGAAGCGGTATCAATAAAGGACAACGCCGGCCTCGCCGGTTTGAGGGGATACGCAATGAAACGCGCCACATTGCTGCTGGCTGCGATCGGCTGCTGGCTTGCGTTGCCGGCCGCCGCCGCCGACCTGAACATCAAGGCCTTCTTCGGCAAGTTCACCGGCAGCGGCATCGCCCAATCCGAGGACAGCATCTATTTCGCCACCACGGTGCGCGACACCGATGTCGTGATCGCGCCAACGCCTGACGGGTTCCGCGCCACATGGACCACGGTCCTGCGCCAGGGCGGCGACCCGTCCCAGCCGAACGTCCGCCGTCGCTCGACGACGATGGATTTCGTCCAGCAAGTCCAACTCAACCAGTTCAAGGCCAAACCCGGCGAGGGCATCCCGCCCGGCGGCCAGGCCTGGGCGCGCATCAACGGCAACACGCTGACCGTCTACATCTTCAGCGTGGACGACAACGGCATGTATGAGATTCAGAGCTACGCGCGCACGTTGACGGGTGCGGGCATGGATCTCGTCTTCTCGCGCATCAAGGACGGCGAGGAAACGCGCACCGTGAAGGCCAAGCTGAGCCGGATGGCAAACTAGCCGTCCAGAAGCTTCCGCCACGCGGGCCACACGGCCACGCGTTCGGCCATCAGCGCATAGCCGCCGCGCAGAGGATGCACGCCATCGAGCGCGTGCAGATCGGCCGCGATCAGGGCGTCCTTCTCGAACGGCGCGTAGCAATCGAGATAGGGCACGCCCAACTCCGCCGCCAGCGCGGTATAGGCCTTGTTGTATTCGACGATGCGCGCGTTGCGGAAATCGTAGTTGATGCTGGGCCGCGGCCGCATGGGCTGCAGGCTCTCATCCACCGGCGTCGGGCCGATCCACAAGGTCGGCCGCCAGGCCTTGGCCTCGGTCAGCATCTTCCGCGCGAGCTTCAGCGATTCCGGCAGCGGCACGCGCAGGCCCTTGCCCACATCCTCGGCGGTGTCGTTGATGCCGAAGGCGAAGACGATGGCGCAAGGCACATCCGGCGGGAAGCGCACCTCGCACTCGCGCTGCCAGCGCGGCTCGATCAGCGCGGAGGTGTCGCCGCGGATGCCGAGATTATAGAGCGTCACGTCATGGCCGGCCTTGCGCTCGCGCGCGCAGAGACGTCCGGGCCACCCCAGGAAATCGTCGTCGCCCGTACCCGCCGTGATGCTGTCGCCGACGAAGGCATATCTGATGACGGTCATGACGGGCCCTTCCCCTTCTTCACGAGTTGCGCGAGTTGCTCCAACAGCGGCGCGCGGCCGGCCTGGAAATCGCCTTCGATCCACCAAGCCTCGGCGTCGGCGAGCAGACGCCCGACCTCCGGCCCGCTGGCCACGCCCAGTGCCATGACGTCCTCGCCGCCCACGGGAAAGCGGGGCGCGCGCCAGGTCCCGGCCAGATCGAGCAGGGCGCGCCAAGCTTCGACTTCCCGGCGCGGCGACGCGCCGGCGGTCGCGACCGTATCCGCCCAGGCCAGCAGCACAAGGTCGCGGAACGTCTCCGCCCCCATGCGGTAGAGCCAGCCGCGCGCCGTGCGCGCGCTCCACTCCGGGTCCGGCCGCACGGGCGGAACCACGAGACGTGTGATCCGCTCGCGCTGGGCATTCGACAGGCGAAGCCGGCCGCACACCGCGTTGGCAGCCGAAGCGCCGCCATCGACCAGCGCGGCCAGGCGGCGGATCGGGTCCGCACCGGCTGTTATTCCTTCGACCGTCACGAGCGCGCGCAGACGCGCGGGCGTGCCGGTTTCGGGCAGGGAAGCGGCCAGGATTCCGGCATCCGCCATCAACGCCACCGTCGCGGCGGGTTCGGGCGCATTCAAAAGCTTGAGCAGTTCCGCCGCGACGCGCTCACCGGAGAGCGTGGGCAGGAGATTCGCCAGCTTACGGCAAGCCGCATAGCCCTCGGCCTCCGGCGCGCCCCGCCCGAAATGAGCGTGGAAACGAAAGAAACGCAGGATGCGCAGCACATCCTCACGAATGCGTGTCTCGGCATCGCCCACGAAGCGCACGCGCCCGGCCTTGATATCCGGCAGGCCGTCGAACGGGTCGTAATATGTCCCGTCGAGATCGGCATAGAGCGCGTTCATGGTGAAGTCGCGCCGTGCGGCATCCGCCAGCCAGTCGTCGGTGAAGGCGACGCGCGCGCGCCGACCGTCCGTTTCGACGTCGTGGCGCAGCGTGGTGATCTCAAACGGCACGTGATTCACGACCGCCGTCACCGTGCCGTGGTCGATGCCAGTCGGAATGGCCTTCAGACCCGCGGCTTCGAGAAGGCGCTGAACGACTTCGGGAGGAGCGGATGTGGCGATGTCCTTGTCGCCCACGGCACGGCCGGCCAACGTGTCGCGCACGCACCCGCCAACAAAACGTGCCTTGGCGCCGCCGGCTGCCAGCGCCGCCATGACGGTTCGCACTTCGGGCGCGCCGAGCCACTCCGAATTAGGCA
>CAYZFH010000156.1:5100-7448 GCA_964477375.1 uncultured Rhizobiaceae bacterium
AGCGCCGCCATGACGGTTCGCACTTCGGGCGCGCCGAGCCACTCCGAATTAGGCAAGCGCCCTGCGGGCTTCATGAAAACGCAAATTCGTTACGGAGGGCCATCAGCTCTCCAGGACGTCGCACAGGTTGATCAGCATGCCCGCGGTCGCGCCCCAGATGAAGCGCCCTTCATAGGGCATGGCGAAATAAGTGCGTTCGCGCCCCCGCCAAAAGCCCGTGCGGCGCTCGTGGTTGCGCCGGTCCAGGACGAAGCTGAGCGGCACCTCGAACACCACGGCCACCTCGCTGGGGTCGGGCTTGAGCGTGAAGGGCGGACGCACGAAGCCGACGATGGGCGTGACCACGAAGCCCGTGCCCGTCTCGTAATCGTCGAGCCGGCCGACCGTGTCCACATGGCTGCGGGCCAGGCCGATCTCCTCTTCCGTCTCGCGCAGGGCGGTGGCGACGACGTCGGCGTCGTCATCCTCGACACGGCCGCCCGGAAAGGCCACCTGACCCGCATGAGACGACAGATGCTCGGTGCGCTGGGTCAGCAACACGCTCAGGCCCTCGGCATGCTCAACCAGCGGCACCAGAACGGCAGCGTAGCGCCGCATGGCCGGCGCGGGCAGGCTCGGATCGAAATCGCGGTCGCCGCGCAGGCGCGGTCCCTCGGCGTCTCGCACGCGTTCCGATGCCGCTTCAGCGCTGGCGAGCAGCCGTTCAAGGATGAAGTCGCGCGTGATCACGCATCACCCCGCGCGCCGAGCGGAAAGAACGTGCCGCTGCTCCAGACGCCGAGGACCGTCTTGCCCGCTTCGCCGCGCTCCACCGCCAGATCAACCAGCTGATAGAAGACCGGGCGCAGGATCAGCGCCTCGAGTCCGCCGCGCACGGTGACATAGGGCCGCGGCTCGCCGCCGCTTTCCGCCACGCGGATCGGATGATCGGGCCCCGCCGCGACCTCATCGTCCACATTGGTGCGAAAGACCAGCTCCTGCGCCTCGCCCTGTCCGTGCGCCTCCAGCGCGACAGCGGTGAAGGGCGCGTCTTCGACCTCGATTCGGCCGCGCTCAGCGGGTGTCACCAACCAAAAGGAACCGTCCGGCGCACGCCGCAAAACCGTCGAGAACAAACGGACCAGAGGTTTGCGGCCAATCGGCGAGCCGTGATAGAACCAAGTGCCGTCACGGGCGATGCGAATGTTGAATTCGCGGCAGTTTTCCGCGCTATTTGGCCAAGCTTCCCCGATCGGCGCGCCACTCGAAGCGCGCGCGGCAAGAGAGAGAAGATCCGGGTCCGGCACGGTTTTCGCCATCTCGATGTCGCCGTCGGGCCGCCGCGTGTGTGTGGAGTGATCGACGTGAACGTGACCCCGACGAGCCTTCCGTCCAACGACAGACCCGACCAATTGCCGGCCGAGATCGAAGCGCTCGGCGAACGCATGGCGGCCGTCCGGGAACGCGTGGGACGCGTTATCTTCGGGCAAAGCGGCGTGATCGACGAAACACTTATCACGCTGCTGGCGGGTGGTCACGCCCTGTTGATCGGCGTTCCGGGCCTCGCCAAGACGCGTCTGGTCGAAACGCTCGGCACGGTTCTCGGCCTCGACGACAAGCGCATCCAATGCACGCCCGACCTGATGCCCGCCGACATCTTGGGCTCGGAGGTTCTGGAAGAGCCCGAGCCCGGCAAGCGTTCGTTCCGTTTCATTCCCGGTCCCGTCTTTTGCCAGCTTCTGATGGCGGACGAGATCAACCGCGCGAGCCCGCGCACCCAGTCGGCGCTTTTGCAGGCCATGCAAGAGTCCCGTGTCTCGATCGCGGGCCGCTACCACCCGCTGCCGCGCCCGTTCCACGTGCTGGCGACGCAGAACCCGCTGGAGCAGGAAGGCACCTACCCGCTTCCCGAAGCCCAGCTCGACCGCTTCCTGATGGAGGTGCGCGTCGGCTATCCGGACCAGGACGCCGAGCGTCACATGCTGTTGGCCACAACGGGCGCGAACGAGGAAGCACCCGCGCCGGTGATGAGCGCCGACGAATTGCATGCCGCGCAGAAGCTGCTGCGCCGCATTCCCGTGGGCGAAAGCGTGGTGAAGGCCATCCTGAACCTGGTGCGCGCCGGCCGGCCCGAATCGACCGACCTGGACGAGATCCGCACCCAGGTGGCGTGGGGCCCCGGCCCGCGCGCCAGCCAGGCGCTCATGCTGACCATCCGTGCCCGCGCGCTTTTGGACGGGCGCTTGGCGCCCTCCATCGACGACGTGCTGGCGCTGGCGCCGGCCGTGCTGCGCCACCGCATGGCGTTGACCTTCGCCGCGCCGCGTGCGATTCCCCGCGCTGCAGCTCCTGATGGGATTGAAGCAGGA
>CAYZFH010000157.1:0-7406 GCA_964477375.1 uncultured Rhizobiaceae bacterium
GTGGGATTCGAACCCACGGTACCCAAAGGGTACAACGGTTTTCGAGACCGCCCCGATCGACCGCTCTGGCACCCCTCCGCTAAGGGGGCCGGAGACTAATCGAAGGACTTTTGGACCGCAACCAAAGCCCTGCTAGAAAGGTTAAATAAGGCCGAAAAAGGGCGGAAATCCCGTCAAATTGTTTGACACTTCGGCGACCCTGGCTATATTCGCGCCCTTGTCCGGCCGGCCATCAGGCGCGGGTTCGGACATCTTCAATTTTAGCTCAAACGTGATCGCAAGGTCCGCGGACGGGGCCCATGTACGCAGTCATCCAAACCGGCGGCAAACAGTACAAAGTCGCCAAGAACGACGTGATCTTCGTCGAGAAGCTCGACGGTGACGCTGGCGCCGAGGTGACCTTCGACAAGGTCATGCTGATCGGCGACAGCGACAGCCGTACCGTGGGCCACCCCTTCATCAACGGCGCGGCGGTGACCGCGACGGTGCTGGAGCAGGCGCGCGGTCCCAAGCTGATCGTCTTCAAGAAGAAGCGGCGCCAGAACTATCGCCGCAAGCGCGGCCACCGCCAGGCGGTGAGCGTCGTGCGCATCACCAATATCCGCACCTGATCGGCGGAGAGGGCAGAGAAATGGCACATAAGAAAGCAGGCGGCAGTTCGCGCAACGGGCGCGACTCCGACGGCCGCCGTCTCGGCGTGAAGAAGTTCGGCGGCCAGGCGGTCGTCCCCGGCAACATCCTGGTCCGCCAGCGCGGCACCAAGTATTGCGCCGGCCGCAATGTCGGCATGGGCCGCGACCACACGCTGTTCGCCCTCGAAGGCGGGAATGTCGAGTTCAACACCTCCGGCGAGCGGACCTACGTCTCGGTGAAGACGGTAAACTGACCGCTCCCATTCGACGGATTTCGATCAAGGGGAATGGGTCGCCATTCCCCTTTTTCGTTTTTGGGCGGCGGGCGGCTGAGGACGGACCATGAAGTTCCTCGATCAGGCCAAGATCTACGTGCGCGGCGGCGACGGCGGCGGCGGCGTGATCGCGTTCCGGCGCGAGAAGTTCATCGAATATGGCGGGCCGGACGGCGGTGACGGCGGCGGCGGCGGCGACGTGATCGCGGTCGCGGTCGAAGGCCTCAACACGCTGATCGACTATCGCTATCAGCAGCATTTCCGGGCCGCCGCGGGACGTCCCGGCGAAGGTTCCAACCGCAGCGGCGCGGCGGGGCAGGATACGATCCTGAAATTGCCCGTCGGCACCGAGATCCTGGAAGACGACAACGAAACGGTCGTGGCCGACCTGACCAAGGCGGGCCAGCGCGTGGTGCTGGCCGAAGGCGGCGAAGGCGGCCGCGGCAACGCGCGCTTCAAATCCTCGACCAACCGCGCGCCGCGCAAGGCGACCCCCGGCACGCCGGGCACCGAACGCTGGCTGTGGCTGCGGCTGAAGCTGATCGCGGACGCGGGCCTGGTCGGCCAGCCCAATGCGGGCAAGTCCACCTTTCTGGCCAGCGTCACCGCCGCCAAACCCAAGATCGCCGACTATCCCTTCACCACCCTGTCGCCGCATCTGGGCGTCATGCGGGTGCACGGCGAGGAGTTCGTGCTGGCCGACATTCCCGGCCTGATCGAGGGCGCCCATGAAGGCCGCGGCCTGGGCACCCGCTTCCTCGGCCATGTCGAGCGCTGCAGCGTCCTCTTGCATCTGGTCGACGGCACGGAAGAAGACCCGGTCGCCGCCTACAAGACAATCCGCAAGGAGCTGAAGGCCTACGGCCACAAGCTGGACAAGAAGCCCGAGATCATCGCGCTCAACAAGATGGACGCGGTGGACGAAGAGACGTTCGAGAAGCGCCGCGCGGCGCTGGCCAAGGCCGCGCGCAAGTCGGTGCTGGGAATTTCGGGTGTCGCCCGCCAGGGCGTCGACGAGGCGTTGGGAAAAGTCCTGACCCAGGTGCAGCGCACCCGGCGCGCGCGCCAGGAAGCCGAAGCCGCCGTGACCGCGGAAGCGGCTTCCGGCTAGACTCCGGCAGCCATGATGCAGCGAGCAGCCGCGCGCAACGCTTCCGCCAAACGCCCGCTCCGCCGGACGCAAGCGGATCGCGAGGCCCTGGCGCTTGGGCACGGCGCGCCACGCATCGGGCTCATGGGCGGCTCGTTCAACCCGCCCCATGACGGACATCTCCATCTGAGCCGCCTGGCCATCCAGCACCTGGGGCTGCACGAATTGTGGTGGCTGGTGACGCCCCAGAATCCGCTGAAGCCCGTGCGCGGCATGGCGCCCTTGCCGGCGCGGCTGGCCGCGGCACGCGCCATGGCCCGCGATCCGCGTATCCGCGTCACCGATATCGAGACGCGCCTGGGCACCCGTTTCACGCTCGACACCGTGCGCGCGCTCAAGCGCCGCTTCCCGCGCGCGCACTTCGTCCTGATCATCGGCGCCGACAATTTCATCCAATTGCCAAAATGGCGCGGTTGGATGCACCTGATGCGCGAAGTTCCCGTTGCGGTTTTCGACCGCCCTTCTTATTCTGATTCGGCGTTGGACGGAGCGGCCGCCGAGCGCTTCGCGCGGAGGCGGATCGATCCGGAACAGGCCCGGGGTCTGGCGTACCGCAAGCCGCCCGCCTGGGTTTTCTTCCGGACCGCGCTCCATCCGAGTTCGTCCACGGCTCTGCGGCAACGCCGGGCCGAACGCGAGAAGCGGATGAGGCTGGGAGAAGGCAAAACGACCCAAGGGAGAGCGACATAGCCCCGCGTAAGGCCAAGGCCGCGCCGAGCGCGCAGCAACGCCTTCTGTCGCTTATCGAGGAGGCGCTCGACCAAGGTCAGGGCGAGGATATCTCCGTCATCGACCTGGCCGGCAAAAGCAGCATCGCGGATTATCTCGTCATCGCCAGCGGACGCTCGGGCCGGCATCTGAACACGCTGGCCGAACGCGTGGTCGAAGCGTTGCGGGAAAAGGGGATTCGCCCCGTCCCGGTCGAAGGCATGGCGAACGCGGAATGGGTTCTGGTCGATGCCGGCGACGTGATCGTCCATCTGTTCCGGCCCGAAAAGCGCCGCTTCTACAATCTGGAAAAGATGTGGGGCCTGGATCTGCCGGACTTGGCGGAGGCCAGCGCCTGATCACCGCGTTTCGCCGCGGGATCTGCGCAGCGCCGGCTATTCTCCTCGCCGCGGCGCTCGCCTTTGGTGCCGTCCATGCGGCGCCCAGCAGCGGCAAGAAGCTCGATGACGTCGAGAAGCAGCTGGAGGCCGGGCGGCAGAAGGAAACCGCGCTGGGTCGCGAGGCCGAGTCTCTTTCCAAAGAAGCCGACGAACTTCGCACCAAGGCCGTCGACGCCGCGCGCACGGTCCAGGACCGCGAAGAAGAAGTCACCACGATCGAGCGCAAGCTGGACAAGCTGAACGCCGAACTGGCCAGCCGCACTGCGGCGCTGGGCGGCAAGCGCGCGCAATTGATACAGTTACTAGCCGCGCTCGAGCGTATCGCCATCCAGCCGCCGGAAGCCCTGATCGCGATGCCGGAGGCGCCGTCGGACACCGTGCGCAGCTCGCTTCTGATCCGCGCCGCCGTGCCCGCCATCCAAGACCGTTCGCGTACGCTTCAGGCCGAATTGGACGAGTTGGCGGAGTTGCGCGCGGACATCGCCACCCGCAAGCGGCAATTGACCGCGGCGCTGGATTCGATGCGCCACGAGCGCGAGCGGCTCGACCGTATGGCCGAACAGAAGTCGAAGGTGGCGGCGGCGACCGAAGAGCAGAAAACCGCCCTGGCCAAGCGCAACGCCAGGCTGGCCTCGGAGGCCAAGGACATTCGCGAGTTGTTGGAAAAACTCGAATCCGTCCGGCCCAAGACCCCGCCCCCCAAGCCCGCGCCGCCGACCGAGAAGGCCGAGCGGGGCGAGTCCCAACCGCGCCAAGGCACCCCGGCCGCTCCCGCCGCCCCCCATGCTGCTCCGGAGGCCCAAGTGGTGCTTCGGCCCCCGCCGGTGGAATCGGCCGGCCGGGCCATGCTGCCGGTCCGGGGCCAGATCGTCCGCACTTACGGCCAGGAGGGCCCTGCCGGGGGGCTGGAAAAGGGGATTACGATCGAGACGCGTCCGGACGCCCAGGTGGTGGCCCCCTTCGACGGCCAAGTGGCCTTCGCCGGGCCCTTCCGCGGTTATGGGCAAATCTTGATCATCGAACAGACGGACGGATATCATACGATCCTGGTTGGATTATCGAGAATCGATGGGGTTGTCGGGCAGAATGTCGTTGCCGGAGAACCCGTCGGCCTCATGGGAAATCCGGAAAATGGACGTCCGGCGCTTTACGTTGAACTGCGCCGGAATGGGCGTCCTGTTAACCCCGTGTCCGTGCTGACGGCACGAAACGACAAGGTCGGTGGATGATTCGCAAAACGTTCGCGGCGGCCACGTTCGCCGTGTGCTTGGCTACCTCGTCCATCGCGTATGCGGCGGACTCCAAGTCGCAAGACGCCAAACCGGAATCCAGTTCCGAGACCTACCGCCAGCTTAAGCTGTTCGGTGACGTCTTCGAGCGCGTGCGCTCCGACTATGTCGAGCCCGTCAGCGACAAGGACCTGATCGAGAACGCGATCAAGGGCATGCTGTCCTCGCTCGATCCGCATTCCAGCTATCTGGATGCCAAGAGCTACCAGGACATGCAGGTCAACACGAAGGGCGAGTTCGGCGGCCTCGGCATCGAGGTCACGATGGAGAACGGCTTCGTGAAGGTCGTCTCGCCCATCGACGACACGCCCGCGTTCCGCGCCGGCATCCAGCCGGGCGATCTGATCGTCGGCCTGGACGGCGAATCCGTGCAGGGCATGACCCTGGCCGAGGCCGTCGACAAGATGCGCGGCAAGGTGAAAACCGACATCACCCTGACCATCAAGCGCGGCGAGCAGCCGCCCTTCGACGTCAAGCTCACGCGCGATGTCATCCGCGTGCAGTCGGTGCGCTCGAAGATCGAGGGCAATATCGGCTATATCCGCATCACGTCGTTCAACGAACAGACCTCGTCCGCCCTCGACGCCGCGATCACCAAGATTAAGTCCGAGCTGGGCAAGAACTTGAAGGGCCTGGTGCTCGACCTGCGTAACAATCCGGGCGGCTTGCTGGATCAGTCCATCGCGGTTTCCGACGAGTTCCTGACCAAGGGCATGATCGTCTCGACGCGCGGCCGCCGTCCCGATGAAGCCACCGTGTTCAACGCGCGCGGTCCGGACCAGCTGAACGGCCTGCCGATCGTGGTGCTGGTCAACGGCGGCTCGGCCTCGGCGTCCGAGATCGTGGCCGGCGCGCTGCAGGACCATAAGCGCGCAACCATCATGGGCATGCCGACCTTCGGCAAAGGCTCGGTGCAGACGATCATTCCGATCCAGGGCCATGGCGCCATCCGCCTGACCACCTCGCGTTACTACACGCCGTCGGGCCGTTCCATCCAGGCGCGCGGCATCGAGCCCGACATCCTGGTGGACCAGCCGCGCCAGGAAGGCACGCCCGCGGAAGAGAAAGAAAAGCACGAGGCCGATCTCAAGCGCTCGCTGAAGAACAACCAGAAGGCCGGTGCCGAGCAGCCGCCGGCCCAGCGGCCCGTCGATCGCCCGCCGCCGTATAAGGCCGGCGAACAGCCGCAGGATTACCAGCTCAACAAGGCGTTGGAGTTCCTGCGCGGCGCGTCGGCCAAGAGCCCGCAGAGCACGCAGAAAAGCGTCAACTAACGCCGTGCCGTGGCGCGCCGGGGGAAAGGCCGCGGCGGCGTATACGCGCTTGTCACGGCGGCGATCCTCGTCGCCGCCGGCTTCGCCGCACTGGTTCTTTGGCTTGAGCTGACCGACGATCCCGCCGTGCGCAACGCGCGCGACGATCCGCCCGGCGCGATCATCGAGGTCGCGCTCGGTCCGCCACCGCTCCTTCTCGATCCGATGATGCCCGAGACAGCGGCTGTTGCGCCCGAACCGGCGCCTGAGCCGGAACCGGAACCCGTCATCGCTCTTTTCCCGGTGCCGCCCGCCAAGCCGCCGGCGCCTGTCCCACCTTCGGTTCCCGCCGTGGCGCCGATCCCGCCCATTCCACCGGCGCCCGCGCCGCCCCCTGCCCCACCGCCTCCGGCTCCGCAGACCGTGTCGTTGCCGCCGCCGCCCGGCATCGATTCCAACCTGGTCGAGCGCAGCCCCGACGGTCCGCTGCCGAAGGCATCGCCTGATGGCAAGGTGGCGTGGCGCGTGTATGCCCGCCCATCCGATCCCACCGATTCGCGGCCCAAGATTGCGATCGTCATCGTCAATCTGGGCGTGAGCGACGCCGCGACGGAAGCCGCTATCCAGCGCCTGCCCGGCGCCGTCACCCTTGCATTCTCTCCGTATGCGGGCGCCAAGCTGGACCAGTGGTTGGATTTGTCACGGGTGGCGGGGCATGAAGTGCTGCTGTCCGTGCCGATGGAGCCGATCAATTATCCCGACAGCAATCCGGGTCCGCATACGCTCCTGACCTCGCTGCTGCCGGCGCAGAATCTGGAGCGGCTGCGCTGGGCCCTGTCGCGCTTCACGGGCTATGTGGGCGTTACCAATTACATGGGCTCGCGCTTTTCTACCTCGGCCGATTCCCTGCGTCCGGTACTGCAGGAGATCAAGAATCGCGGCCTCTTGTTCCTCGACAACCGTTCGACGCCCGCCAGCGTGATCGGACAAGTGGCCTCCGAAATCAACCTGCCCCGCGCGGCCAACGACCGTTTCCTCGACGGCCAGGCCGCGCGCGTCGCCATTGACGGAAAGCTGGCCGAGTTGGAAATGGTGGCGCGCCGCCAGGGTCACGCCATCGGCATCGGCTTCCCTTTTCCGGTCACGATCGAGCGGGTCGCGGCCTGGGCTGATACAATCGAGGATCGCGGCTTTGTTCTGGCGCCAGTCAGCGCCATCGCCAGTACGGGAATCTATCCATGACGAAAAAGAAGGGGGCTGCGGACGACCGGCCCTATCGCCTGGGCGTGGGCGTCATGTTGATCAACGCCAAGCATCGCGTCTGGGTGGGGCGCCGCAACGACATGGCGGGTGATCATTGGCAGATGCCCCAGGGCGGCATCGATGACGGCGAAGAGCCGCGCGCTGCGGCCCTGCGCGAGATGAAGGAAGAAATCGGCACGGACAAGGCCGAGATCCTGGGCGAATCGCGCGACTGGTTCGCCTATGACCTGCCGCCGGAATTGGGCCGTACCGCCTGGAAGGGCCGCTATCGCGGCCAGAAGCAAAAATGGTTCGCCGCCCGCTTCACCGGCAAGGACAAGGACATCGATCTCGAGACCGAACATCCCGAGTTCGAAGCCTGGCAATGGATCGAGCCGACAGACCTGCCGCGCCTGATCGTGCCGTTCAAGCGGCAGCTTTATATCGACGTGATGG
>CAYZFH010000158.1:0-7396 GCA_964477375.1 uncultured Rhizobiaceae bacterium
AGCCGCGCGCGCCGGCGCATGACGCCATAGACGCGCTCGCGCACCGCCGCCCGGTCGCCGCCGCCCATGTAGCGGCGCGAACGGGTATAGGCCGCCATCAGCCGGTCCGGCGGACGGCCATCGGCATCAATGGCGTCGAGCAATTCGATGGCGGCCTGAAGCCGCGCGCCCGGCGTCATGCCGCACCTGCTGCGGACGCACTTTGCTGGGGAAGGTCGGCGCGCGGGAGCGTGGCTCTCCGCGTCACCCGTCGTGCCGGTAGTTGGGCGCCTCGCGGGTGATGGTCACGTCGTGGACGTGGCTCTCCCGCAGGCCGGAGGAGGTGATGCGCACGAATTCACAGCGCTGCTGGAACTCGCCCAGGTTGCGGCTGCCGGTATAGCCCATGGCGGCGCGCAGGCCGCCGACGAGCTGGTGGACGATGGTCGAGATTGGCCCCTTATAGGGCACGCGGCCTTCGATGCCCTCGGGCACCAGTTTCAGGCTGTCGCGCACTTCCTGCTGGAAGTAGCGGTCGGCCGAGCCGCGCGCCATGGCGCCGAGCGAACCCATGCCGCGATAGGTTTTATAGGAGCGGCCCTGATAGAGGATCACCTCGCCGGGGCTTTCATCCGTGCCGGCGAACATGCCGCCCAGCATGGCGCAGGACGCGCCGGCAGCGATGGCCTTGGCCAGATCGCCCGAGAACTTGATGCCGCCGTCGGCAATGGCGGGCACGTCGTGCTTCCGGCATTCCTCGGCGGTTTCCAGGATCGCGGTGAACTGCGGCACGCCCACGCCCGCGACGATGCGGGTGGTGCAGATCGAGCCCGGGCCGATACCGACCTTGATCGCGTCGGCGCCCGCATCGATCAGCGCCTTGGCGCCGTCCTTGGTCGCGACGTTGCCGGCCACCACCTGGCCGTAGTTGGAAAGCTTGCGGATGCGCCCGACGGTGCCGATCACGCCTTCCGAATGGCCGTGCGCGGTGTCGACGAAGATCACGTCGGCGCCGGCATCGAACAGCGCCTCGGCGCGGCGCACCCCCTCCTCGCCCACGCCCGTCGCCGCGCCCACGCGCAGGCGGCCTTGGCTGTCCTTGCAGGCGTGCGGGTACTGGGCGGCCTTGTCCATGTCCTTGACGGTGATCAGGCCGATACAACGATGGTCCTTGTCGACCACGACCAGCTTTTCGATCCGGTGCTTGTGGAGCAGGCGGCGCGCCTCCTCCATGTCGACGCCCTCGCGCACGGTGATCACTTCGCGCGTCATCAGCTCCTGCACCGGCTGGCGCAGGTTCTTGGCGAAGCGCACGTCGCGGTGGGTCACGATGCCGACCAGCTTGCCGCCGGACTTCTCGACCACCGGAATGCCGGAGATGCGGTTCTGCTGCATCACGGCCAGCGCATCGGCCAGCGGACGCTCGGGATTGATGGTCAGCGGATTGACCACCATGCCGGATTCGAACTTCTTGACCTTGCGGACCTCGGTAGCCTGCGCGGCGACGTCCATATTCTTATGAATCACGCCCATGCCGCCGTGCTGGGCCATGGCGATCGCCAATGGGGCCTCGGTGACCGTATCCATGGCGGCGGAGAGCAGCGGAATGCCGAGCTCGATCTGCCGCGTTAGGCGGGTTTTGGTCTCAGCGTCGGTAGGCAGGGTGGCGGAGTGGGCCGGCTTGATGAGAACGTCGTCGAAAGTCAGGGCTTCCGGGAAACTCATGTCCGCTCCGAGGCCGGTGGGGCGCACTATACACGGGGCTCCGGGGCGGTCAAACCGCTTGATCCGGATCAATGCGCCCTTTCGCGCGGCGGTTAGTTTAAGAGCTCGATTTTCAGGTCAAATGCTTCCGGCAGCGGCATAGGACAAGGGCGATGAAGAAGATCAGAAATTGGATCTTGGTGGCCGATGGCCAGCGGGCACAGGTCTATCAGTCGGAGGGCTGGGGCCATGGGCTTCAACCCGTCGAAGGCACCCATTTCGAGGGTAAATCAGCGGCATCGCGCAAGCTCGGCACGGATAAACCCGGGCGGGTCTATTCTCACGCTCACGGCCGTGCAAGCGCCGTCGGCGAATCCGATTCCCTGCACCGCGCAGCAAAAGAACACTTCGTCAAATCCGTCGCGGGCCTGGTGGACAAGGCCTCGCACGAAAACGCTTTTGACCGCTTGGTCGTCATCGCGCCGCCGGAAGCATTGGGGGAGATTCGGGCAACCTTGTCCGATCAAGCCAAGAAAAAAATCGTGCACGAGCTGCACAAAGATCTGACCCACTTGCCGCTGCCGGAGTTGCAGAAGCAATTGAGCGAACTGATCCCGCTATAGCTTGCCCGCGCCGAAACCCATTCCCAGCAGATAGATCTCGCGAGAATCGGATCGGCTGGAAGCGGGTTTCAGGCGACGGGTGACCTCGAATTTCCGGCGCATCAGGCGCTCATACTCCACTTCTCCGCCGCCTTGCAGAATCTTTACGAGGAAGCCACCGCCCGGGCGCAGAAGTTCATCGGCCAGCGCCAGGGCGGCCTCGGCCAGCGCCATGCTGCGCAGATGGTCGGTCGAGCCGTGACCAGTAGCGAGCGGCGCCATGTCACTCAGCAGCACGTCGGCCGGTCCGCCCAATGCCGCCAAGATGCGCTCGGGAGCGTCCGGAGTGAACGCGTCGAGTTCGAGCAAAGTGGCGCCCTCGATGGCCACCATAGGGGTGATGTCGATGGCAACGACCGCCCCTTTACCTGGCGCGGGCTTCACACGCTCGACCGCTACCTGGGTCCAGCCGCCGGGTGCCGCGCCAAGATCGACCACGCGCCGTCCGGAGCGCAAAAGCTTGGCCTTGGCTTCCATCTCCACGAGCTTGAGCGCCGCGCGGCTGCGATAGCCCTGGCGCTTGGCCTCGGCCACGAAGGGATCGGAGATCTGGCGCTCCAGCCAGCGGCGCGACGAATTCGTCCGCTTCTTGCCGTCTTTCAGGTTCTTCATCGCTGATCCGCCATCAAATGGAGCAGGATGCCTTCGCGCAAGCCCCGGTCGGCGACCGTCACACGTCCGACCGGCCAAGTCTCACAAATGGCGGCCAGGATCGCCGTGCCGGGAATGACGAACTCGGCCCGCGCGCCCAGGATGCAGGGGTGCGCGGCGCGCGTGTCGTAATCCATGCCCAAAAGACGGTCGGCGATGGCCCACATGGCGTCGAATTCCAACCGCGTGCCGTCCACCCGCGAGCGGTCGTAGCGCGGCAGGTCGAGCAGCATGCCCATCAAGGTGGTGACCGTGCCCGAGGTGCCGATCATCTGCACACCGCCGCCGGCCACCCGCGCGCGGATGCCGTGGCGCGCCTCGAACGGCGCCAGCCGCCCGGCCACTTCCTCGATCATGGCCCGGTAGCTTTCCGGCACGACATCGCGCCCGTCATAGCGTTCGCTCATATCCACGACGCCGCACGGCAGCGACAAGGAATCGACGATGCGCGGCTCCGCATCGACCTCGACCCATGCAACCTCGGTGGAACCGCCGCCGATATCGAACACCAGCGCATGGGATACGCCGTTGTCGATCAGCGGTGCACAGCCGGCCAGGGCCAACGCGGCCTCTTCCTCGGCCGTGATGATCTCGAACGCGATGCCGGTCTCCGCCGACACCCTGGCCAGGAAATCGTTGCAGTTGGCGGCGCGCCGGCACGCCTCGGTGGCCACATTGCGGGAGCGTGTGACCCCTCGCCGCTTGATCTTCCCGGCGCAGACCTTGAGCGCGGCGATGGCCCGATCGGCGGCGGGCTCGCTCAACCGCCCGTTCGCGCCCAACCCCTCGCCCAGGCGGACGATGCGCGAAAAGGAATCGACGACGCGGAAACCCGCGCGCGTGGGCCGGGCGATCAGAAGGCGGCAATTGTTGGTGCCGAGGTCGAGCGCGGCATAGACGTTGCCGTCAGCCGCCCAGTCCTCCCCCGCTGTCCCGCCGCGTGGATTCATGCCAACTCCGCCGGCCGGCGCGGCCTCCGAGGAAGCCGGCCGCCATTTTGCGCTTGGGAACGGTCTACCCAAATTCGGGCGCGACAGGAAGGGTTTAGAAAAGGCTGCAACGGCCCCGGAGCAGGATTGCCGGCGCTGTCCGGGGGCGGCTTGACGGACCGCACCGCGCGGTCTATGTCCAAGCCCTGCTTGCAGTTTTGGGCTTCGCCCAGGCCGCAAGCCCGCCGGCCTCCGGTGGGGGATCGTCTAATGGTAGGACAGCGGACTCTGACTCCGCCAGTCTAGGTTCGAATCCTAGTCCCCCAACCATCCAACCTTAATATATTGATATAATTGTATAAATAGACGGAGAACGTGTCGCTGATGCGGCACTTTTCTACGCTTCACGCGATTTCCAGAGAATAGAAAATCGCAAACACCACGCCGAATGGTGGCGATGATTTTAGAATTTCTCTGCGCGCAAATGTCGTAATTCACAACTCGCGAAAAACAGAACAACTAAGGTCAGCCGACACGCGGTTAAGACGAATCTTTGCGCCTAAGCGGACGGCGTCGCAGTCGTCGTTAAGTAAGAAGCCATTTCTTGAACCGCTTTGTTAACTCGGTGAACCGGCCAGGCTCGCCCCATCACGCATCATAATCTGCGGGAGACAGTTCCGAGCCTTTGCGCGTGACCGGCGGGAAACGGGCCTTCTCGAAAAACTTGGCCTATCGTGCGGGATCGAGCATGGAGTTGACCAGCTTCATAGCGTCAGCCGAATTGCGCGCGGCCCTTGGGGGCCGCGAAATTGTTGAAGAACAGAAGCACTTGATCGTTCGAATACATCACTGGACGAGAGGACTCTCCGTCCCGCTGAGGGTCACGCCTTCGATACTCGCACGGCCAGCAAGAATGCCAATATATTGCGAAACCGCCCGTCGCCAACTCGCCTCTTCGAGATAGCCTGCGATATTATCCCGCACCGCCTCGAAAGGACGAACAGATCCTGCGACCTTACGGCCAATGCGCAGCACGTGAACGCCATAGCGCGTTTTGACCGGCACCGGACAAAGCTGCCCAGGTTCAAGATTAAAAAGGAATGTCTCGAATTCCGAGACGGTTTGGCCTGGCCCAAGTTGGCCGAGGTTACCGCCCTGCTTGGCCGAAGGGCATGCCGAGCGCGCTACGGCAATCGCTTCGAACCGTTCCGGATGCTCCAAGAGTTCGGTAATGGTGTCAGTCGCGTTCGTCACGGCGCGCGCATAGGCGTCTTTGTCTTCGGTATGCGCCGTGAACAGGATATGCGATGCCTCCACCAAGTCAGGGCTCGCAAAGCGGTCCTTATGCCGGTCGTAATAGCGACGGCACGTCGCTTCATCAGCACGGGGCGTGACGACTTCTTGCTCAAGCAATGTCTCAATAAGCGCATCGTCTTCGGCAAGTGCGCGACCGCGAGAGTCGAACAGAGACTTAGCGACGATGCCCAGCCGCTTTGCTTCCTCGATGAGAAGCGCCTTCACGACTAGGGCCTCGGCCGCGGCGTCCCATGCCGCCTGAGGGCCATCGGCCGGATGGTTCTGCGCCTCGCCAGCAATGGACGCGGCCGGAATCTCGCTTCCATTGACGACGACATGTTCAATTGCTCTGCCTTTCACAGAATTGGCCTCCGTGTCCGCACGATCTGATAGCCCGAGCGCCAGACATAACGAATAGGTGCTGAGAGCATGTGGACGAGCCGCGTGAACGGAAACACCAGAAGAATGGTAAGCCCCAGAAACAGATGCGTTTTGAAAACCGGATTGACGTCAGCGATGTAGCTGGCGGCGCCGGGTTGAAACCCGAAGATTCCCTGCGCCCAGGACATGAACTTGACCATCTCAGAGCCGTCGAGGTGCTCTATTGAGAGTGGAATCGTCGCGAGGCCGAGGGTCAACTGCAGCCACAACAATGCAAGAATCGCAATGTCGCTGAAGCTGGAATTACGACGAATCCGCGGATCAAACAGCCGCCTATGCAGAAGCAAACTGGCACCGAAGAGCGCAAGAAGTCCGGCGAAGCCGCCAACGACAATAGCCATCAACTGTTTGGCGCCATGGCCGATACCAAGCGCGTCGAACACCGCGATCGGGGTCAGCAACCCGACAAGGTGACCAAAAAAGACCACGAGAACGCCGGCATGAAAGGCGACCGAACCAACCATCAGCTGATGTCGGCGTAGGAGCTGGCTCGACCCTGACCGCCAACTGTAAGGCTCGCGGTCATAGCGGATTACTGAGCCGACCGCGAGAACGGCTAAGCAGACGTAAGGATAGACGCCAAACACCAGATGATTAAGGAGTTCAGCCATTGTTCCGGCCTCCTGGTGCTGCAGACCACGCTTGGCTTAGCCGCTCCAACATCCCGGCAACTTTTGGACACCCCTCTTTTGCAGGACCGGGGCCAAAGCTGACAGCTTCGCTTTCCCAGGCCGCGTCAATCGCCGCGAGATCGTTCGGATTCTCATCGGCCTCTCCACACGACGACGCGGTCATACCATCAGCACCGCCGAGGATGGAAAGGGCTTCCAAAATGGCGGTATAGCTGCTTTCCCGCCGGCGCAGACGCTCGGCGAGGGCAGCCAGAACATGGGCCGGCTGCGTCAAGAGATCGAAGGCTTCGTCCTTGGATAACGTCGACAAAAACTCCAGGAACAGCGGCAGATAATCGGGCAATTCGGTCGCGCTGATGGCGAGCCCGCGCTGCTCGTAAAGCGACTGCAAATCCACCATGGCCTGGCCGCGATCACGGCTTTCGCCATGAACGTGCTCGAAAAGGTGAAGCGAGAGCGTGCGACTGCGATCAAATAGCTGCACGTAACGCTCCTGCAAATCGAGCAGGTCACGCGTGTGAATTTCGTCAATCAAGGCGGCGACACCTTCCGCCTGCCGCGCGTTGAGAACGCCTTCCTGAGCAAGAACCGCGGGAAACGCGGATACCGCCGCCTTGAGCTCGTCAGTTGGATAAGACAACAGGGCCGAAAGCACCTTGAAAGTCCGAATCATCAGAACACCTCCGTTGGCGTCTGAATTCTTTTCTTCTTTGGTGCGCCGAACAGGTTCGGCGCCGATGATCCGCCGGAGCAGCCATTTCCGAACGAAAACCCGCACGAGCCACGCACATCGTATGCGTCTTCGGTTTCCTCACGGTGACTGGTGGGAATGACGAAGCGGTCCTCATAATTTGCTATCGCCATGATGTGATACATGCCCTCAATCTGAGCGGGGGTGAGCCCGACACGCTTCGCAATATCCTCATCGATGACGCCTTCATTCAGCGCCCAGGTATCCTCGGCCATGCCGAGAGTCGAGTAGGTGCCCAACAGCTTGGCGAGATACTCCGCGTAATACGACGGATGGCTGATCGGAAGAGCGGGTTTTTCGGGATCGATCGGGATCGGCGTCGCGTACATCGAGACTTCCGGGCTCGCCTCG
>CAYZFH010000159.1:0-7363 GCA_964477375.1 uncultured Rhizobiaceae bacterium
CAAATTCGAAAGCCCGATCTGGGCCGTTTGCGCGATGGCCACGACGGCGACGGCGACGGCGATACGGCGTGTCTGGCCGCGCCGGTCAAACTGACCGGACAGCATCGCCGCCGCGGCGATCAGCGCGTACACGATCGGATAAAGGGGAGCCACCAGGCGCTGATGGCCTTCCGAGCGGAGACTCTTCTCGTAGTGCCGGTTGTTCGGGTCCGTGAGGTCCGGAAAGAAGAGTTCGTTCAGGAAACGCTCCGGCGGCTCGCGCCAGCGGTTCTCCGACACACGCGTGAATTGGCTCAGATCGACCGTGTAGCGGTCGAAATAGAGCAAGGAGAGGCGGCCGCTTTGCCGCTCCACTTCTTGCCGGTTGCCTTCCACCAGCAGCACACGCGGTCCGTCTTCGGTGGCCAGGATGGCGCCGCGCTCCGCCATCATCGTGACCGGCTTGCCCGGAACCCGGCTGTCGTGCACCAGGATGCCAAGCAGTTCGCCTGAGTTGTCACGAGCCCGGATGTATACCGTGAAGCCCTCGGATACCGTGTTGAACATGCCTTCCCGTAAGAAGACCGCCGAATAATCGTTGCGGATCGACGATTCGAGGTCCTTAAACTGCCGGAACGAGGCAGGAAGGAAATAGAGGGACAGGCTGAAGCAGATCACGCTGACCGCGATGCCCATGAGCAAAGCCGGCTCCGCCAGCCGGAGCTGGCTCAATCCCGCGGCGCGCAGGACCACCAGCTCACTGTCCATGGTCAGCTTGTTGTAGACGTAGAGAATCGCGCAGGCCAAGGCGACCGGCAGGATGATAACCAAGAAGCTGGGCAGCAAAAGCGAGGTCAAATACAGGAACGATCCCAGCGAAAGGCCGCGATTGATGATCAGCTCGACGAAGCGCAGGGACTGCGTCAGCCAGATGGTGCAGGCCAGCACGATGGTGATGAACACCGTCGCATCGAAGAGCTGGCGCAAGATATAGCGGCTGATCGCCGTCATAGGGTCACCGCTGGTCCCGTCCGCACGGGGGCCGGATGGCTAAATTCCAACCACGTCAAAGGTTTATCGGTATTTCTTCCGATAGACAACAGACGAAACGAAGACCCTAAGAACTGGTCCCTAGCCAGCGGGCAAGCCCGCGCGGCAGAGGGGCACGGTACAGAAGTAAGTAAAGCACCCAGCCGGTCAGCACCATGAAGAACCCGGCGAAGAGGCAGTCGCTGACGAAGTGTCCGCCCTGGGCGACGCGAACGGCGGAAACGGCAATGCCGAAGACCGCGCCGAAAGCGAACCAGGCGCGCCGCCGGCGCACCGGTCCGGGCAAGAAACCTAGGGCCATGAAGGAAAACGCATAAGCCGCCTCGCCGCCGACGAAGGAGCAGTTCCGTCCGCATTGGTCGGTGGGCAGAACGGGGGGATCGTGGCGCTTATTGCCGCCGAATTCCGTCACCTGGGAGGGACGGGCCCGGCCCCAGTTGTCCTTTAAAACCGCATTGGCCAAGAGGCCGGGGCCCAAGCCCTGCAACAGCAGGAAAAATACCAGCGCCGCCCGTCCGATGCCCAAAAGGTGCGGCCGGCCGAGAAAAGCGCTCGCTAAAAGCAGAACGCCGGCGCCGACCACTACGATCCAGGCCGACAGGCGCCAAAGATAGCGCACGGCCTGCACGGTGGGATCGGATTCGGCCCCAAACCCGCGTCCCGGATCGTAAAAGAGCTTGGAAAGCATTAGGTCCAGCCCGGGAAACACGATGAAAACGGCGGCGCAAACCGCCACCGCGACCAAGCAGGTCCACGCCATCGATCGGCCGCCTGATTTCACGCCTGAACTCTCCAGAAACATCGGCCCTTTATAGATTGCTTACTCGCCGCCGGGGCAGCGGATGCTTGAAACTAGGAAGTCATACTCCCATGATGCACGGCGAAGGGGTACGGGTCGGGGGCAATGGCTCGCAAACTGTTGGCCTTATTGGGTGTCGCGGCCTTTGTCGCGGTTCTCCCGGCGCGTGCCCCGCGCGCGGCGGATCCGGCCGCGATCGCCATTGGCGGCGTCGCAGTGCCGATGCTTCTGTGGGCGTTGTTCGAACCCGAGCCGCAACAGCGTGGCCCCGATCTGCTGACCGTCAAAGGCGGCATGTTCGACGCGGTCGATGGCGAGAACACGGCGGCCGACTTTGGCCTGGAGTACCGCTCGAACCTTTGGCTTTGGAAGTTCAAGCCCTTCATTGGTATCGACGGCACGTCGGACGGCAGCATCTACACCTATGTCGGTCTGCGTTTGGATGCGTATTTCACCAAGCGCATCTTGCTATCGGTCAACACCGCGCCGACGCTGTATGTGCCGGGCAATAACGGCAAGGATTTGGGCTCCAACGGCGTTCTGCGATCGAGCGTCGAGTTGGCCTATATCTTCGACGGCGGCTATCAGATGGGCGCCTATTTCACCCATATGTCCCATGGAAAGCTCATGGGCGACTACAACCCGGGCACCGAGGTGGCCGGCGCGACCTTCTCCGTGCCGATCGACAAGATCTTCAAGAAATAGCTCGATCCGCCGATGACCGGGGCATATTCGGCCGAGTTCTACCGGGACTTGGATCAGACTTCGGGACCGTCCGCTGCGCGCGTGCTGCCGCTTGTGCTGTCGCTTCTGCCCGTGCGCAGCGTGGTTGACGTGGGATGCGGCGATGGCAGTTGGCTTTCGGCATTTTCCGCCCTCGGCGTCGACGATATCGTTGGCGTCGAGGGGCCGTGGATTTCGCCCCAGCAGTTGAAAATCCCCACCGACAAGGTGCGGCGCATGCGCGTCGATCAGGCCGTCCGCCTCGACCGCCGTTTCGACCTCGCGATGTCGCTCGAGGTTGCCGAGCACCTGCCGCCCGCGCGCGCGGAATCGTTCGTGTCCGATCTCGTCGCGTTGGCGCCGTGCGTGCTCCTTTCCGCCGCCATTCCCGGCCAGGGCGGACATCACCACGAAAATGAACAATGGCCGAGCTATTGGGCCGCGTTCTTCGCGCGCCATGGCTATGCCGCGGTCGACTGCTTGCGTCCACAACTGTGGAGCGACGGCAATGTCGCGTGGTGGTACCGGCAGAATCTCATCTTGTTCTGCGATGCCGATACGCTCGCAAAACATCCGGCGCTCGCCGCGATGGCATCGTCGTCGCCGGATACGGTGAAGGCACTTGTTCATCCGGAATGCTTCTCGCAGCAGCGCCGCTATGCCGAGCCCACCTTTGGGCGCTGGCTCAAGATGGGCCGTGCGGCGTGGTCGCGCAGCCGGACGAAGAAGCGCACACCAGCCTGACGGCCGCTCGGCTTTCCTTTGCCGCGTGATCGGCTAAAGTCGGTCAGGCTTGGCCCGGACGCCCATAGGAGCCCGTTTATGGACATCACCTTTTCTGAACTGACCTTGCCCACCTCCGGCACGCTCGTGGTCGCCATCAAGGCGGGCGGTAAGCTGGGCGGACCCGCGACGATGCTGGACAAGAAGATGGGCGGCGCGATCAAGCGCGCCATTGCCACGTCAGAGTTCAAGGGCAGGAAAGGAACGGTCAAGGAGATCCTGTTGCCGCCAAAGACGCGTCTCGATCGCGTCCTGCTGCTGGGCATCGGCGAACCGGACAAGTTGGATGCGCTGGCCATCGAATCATTGGGCGGATCGATCTACGCGCATACGGCCAAGCTGTCCGGCCCCGTTTATCTGACCGTCGGCCCCGTGGCCGAATCGAAGCTCGATAGCCCAACACGCGCCGCGCATCTGGCGTTCGGCGTCAAGCTGCGCGCCTATCGCTTCGACAAGTACCGCACCAAGGAGAAGAAGGAAGACAAGCCGCGCTTGAAGCGCATCACCGTCCTGGTCGACGGCGCCGCCGCTGCGCGCAAGGCGTTCGCGCCCATGGCGAAGGTCGCTGAGGGCGTGTTCATGACGCGCGACGTGGTCTCCGAGCCGCCCAACGTGATCTATCCCGAAAGCTTCGCCGCACAGGCCAAGACGCTTAAAGATATTGGCGTCGAGGTCGAGGTGCTGGACGAGAAGCAGATGGCGAAGCTGGGCATGGGCGCGCTTCTGGGCGTGGCCCAGGGCAGTGCGTTCAAGCCGCGCCTCGTCGTCATGCGCTGGAACGGCGCCGCGAAGAACGCGCAGCCCGTGGCCTTCATCGGCAAGGGCGTCACGTTCGACACGGGCGGTATCTCCATCAAGCCCGCGAACGGCATGTGGGACATGAAGTGGGACATGGGCGGCGCGGGCGTCGTGGTCGGGCTGATGCGCGCCCTGGCCGGCCGCAAGGCTAAGGTCAACGCTGTTGGCGTCTGCGCGATGGTCGAGAACATGCCGGACGGTAACGCCCAGCGTCCGGGCGACATCGTGCGTTCGATGTCGGGTCAGACCATCGAGGTGCTGAACACCGACGCCGAAGGCCGCCTGATCCTGGCCGATGCGCTGTGGTACACGCAGGAGCGGTTCAAGCCGCAGTTCATGGTCAATCTGGCGACACTCACCGGCGCGATCATCGTGTCGCTGGGCAGCCTCCATGCCGGTCTGTTCAGCAACAACGATGAGCTGTCGCAGCGTCTGACCGACGCGGGCAAACGGGTGGACGAGCTGTTGTGGCGCTTGCCGCTGGCCGACGGCTACGACCGCATGATCGATTCCGACGCGGCCGATATGAAGAATATCGGCGACGGCGGCGCGGGCAGCATCACGGCGGCGCAGTTCCTCCAGCGCTTCGTCAACAAAGTGCCCTGGGCGCATCTCGACATCGCGGGCACCACTTGGTCGAAGAAAGACTCGCCTACAGTGCCCAAGGGCGCCACGGCGTTCGGCCTTCGTTTGCTCGACCGCATGGTCGCCGACCACTACGAAACGTGACCGACGTCCGCTTCTATCACCTGCAACGGCGCTCGCTCGAGCAGACGCTGCCGCAGCTCCTGGAGAAGATCCTGGAGCGCGGCTCGCGCGCGGTGGTGATGGCGGGATCGGACGAACGGGTCGAGGCGTTGGCCACTCATCTTTGGACCTTCGACCAACGCGCCTTCCTGCCGCACGGCACGGCGCGTGACGGAAACGCCTCAGAGCAGCCCATATGGCTGACCGCGTCGGAGGAAAACCCGAACAATGCCGACGTGCTGGTTCTCACCGACGGCGCGGCGTCGTCCGGCGTCGGCGCGTTCCAAATCTGCTGCGAGCTGTTCGACGGTAACGACGGCGATGCGGTCGATGCCGCGCGCGCGCGTTGGAAGGAATACGCTGCCGCCGGCCATTCTGTGACTTATTGGCAGCAAGGCGAACGTGGCGGCTGGGAGAAGAAAGCCTAGCGTCCGGCCTACGGTGTCTTCTGCGGAATGAGCGGCGGCAGAGTGGGCCCCGGCTCTTTGCCACCCTGGCCCGTTGGCCCGCCCTGGTCGGCCGGCGGCGCGGTGAAGCGCTGGCCGCCGCCGCTGGGCTTCAGCACGCGGTCCGGCGGGTTCCAGGGGATTTGGCGCCAGGCATTGGCGCGCTTCTGGCCCTCGGCCAGATTGGCGTCGCCCAGCGTTTCCTTGAGCTGGCGCAGGGTCGCGACCGGCATGGGGTTGAAGCCCACCAGATGGCGACGCCCGTTCGACTCATAGATCGCGAGCCACATGGACGCTTCGATCGGATCGCGCAGCTTGGCGGGCCCATCCGTATAGAACACCGCCAGGTCGCCCTGGGCTTCAGGCTGCCCGCCGGTGGCGGCCCGGCGCGTCCATAGCAGGCCGTCCAGCGTGGCGTCAGAATTGGGATCGCCGCCGCCTTGGATCAGGCGGCATTTACCCAGCCGGTATTGCGCGATCTCGAAGCCCTGTCCTTGATCGGCCAGGTGGTAGAGATAGGGCACCGCCTGGTCGCATTTCCCCGCGTTCAAAAGCAGGGTCCCTTCCTCCAGCACCTTGGAGGAATCGGTGAGGGGCGGCGGCTTGCGCTCCGACCCGCCGCCGCATGAAGCGACGGTCAAGATCAAGGCAAGGGCGAGGGGAACGGTGATGTTCGGTCGGAGCATGCGCCTTGCGGTCCCGGAACCGTTCCGGGTCGTTGCCGCCGGAAGCACCATACCCCACAAAGGCGAAAGGGGCCGCCCAAATTCGCCGGGCGGCCCGTCCCAAACCATCTCAAGGAATCGACGCGCTGTAGCCGTTCCCGGTACTCCGCGAGCGAGCAGGCGACCTCGCTAGCGGGCGTGCAAAAGGCCAGGACTTTCTCTGTGTCGGAGAGCAGCTGGCAAATCTGATGGGCATCCATCTCGCTCCCTGCCGTGTCGCATCTCGGACCAAAATCATTGCCTTTCCGCGCGCTTTGTATCGAGAAAAGACTGGCCGGCCGCCATTGTCGCCCTGGGGCCGACCGGCTATAAGGCGCGACCGATTTTAAAAGGATTTTCCATGGCCATCACTCGCACCCTGTCGATCATCAAGCCGGACGCCACGCGCCGGAACCTGACGGGCAAGATCAACGCCAAGCTCGAAGCCGCCGGCCTCAAGATCGTGGCGCAGAAGCGCCTGCATCTGAGCCAGGCGCAGGCCGAGGCTTTCTATGCCGTCCACAAGGAGCGGCCGTTCTTTAAGAGCCTGTGCGCGTTCATGACCAGCGGCCCCGTCGTGGCGCAGGTGCTGGAGGGCGAGAGCGCGGTCGAGAAGAATCGTGAAGTGATGGGCGCGACCGACCCCGCCAAGGCGGCGCCGGGCACCATCCGCAAGGAATTCGCTGAATCCATCGAGGCCAATTCGGCCCATGGTTCGGACTCGGCCGAGAACGCCAAGAACGAGATCGCGTTCTTCTTCAGCGGGATCGAAATCGTCGGCTGACGCACCCGTCGCCGGGACAACGAAAAAGGGCGGCGCCTTCGGGCGCCGCCCTTTGCATTCGTGAAGCCGCGACGCGGTTCAGAGCAGGAAGATAGCCATCAGGACCAGGACCAAGATGACGAAGACGCTCAGATACTTCGTCGCCTTGAGGAAGCCTAGCCAGTTTTGCTCATAGGGCGAATGCTGGTGATTGCCGTGAACTGTCATTCTGTCCTCGTCTTGTCCGCGTTCGGGCGCGGGTTTCTATAGCGAAAGGAAGGCCGGAGGGAAAGGCTTGCTGCGTGGTCCCGCCGGGTTAGTTTGGGTTTAAGACGTCACAAGGGGAATTCCATGATTCTTGTCACAGGGGCAACTGGCTCGGTCGGCCGCGAAGTGGTCCAGCAACTGCGCGCGGGTGGGCATACGTTCCGCGCCCTGGTGCGGTCGAAGGAAGGCGCGGGGAAGCTCGGCCTGACGCCGGACGAGACGTCCATGGGGGATTTCAAGGATCCGGCGTCCCTGGCCGCCGCCATGAAGGGCGTGGCCGCCGTCTATCTGGCCTGCCGCGGCG
>CAYZFH010000160.1:0-7322 GCA_964477375.1 uncultured Rhizobiaceae bacterium
CCTTCGGTCCACAGCTTGATCTGCGCCGGGGTGTAATGCGCCTTGGCCAGGCCCTCGACCGAGCGCGCCGTGATCTCGAGCATCGCATCAGCGTCGGACGCACGCGCGGGACGAAGGACGATGTCGGTCATGGCGACGTCAGCCTACGCGCAAACGGCTCGTGGTTTCCTGATCCACCGCCTTCTTCGCGCGGTCGATGGCGACGCCATAGATCTCGCGCGCGGCCTTGTCCGTCACCTTGCCGTCCAGCACGTCCTCCAGCACGCGCTTGGGGTCGCGCGTCTTGGGGTCGCCGTAGCCGCCCGCGCCGGGCGTGGTCAGGCACACCACGTCGCCCTCGAAGATGGAAAGGTTGGTGGCCTTGGACTTGAGCCGGTCGACTTTGCCCTTGGCGCGCTTGATTTCCTGGATGCTGGCCGCGCCCGGCTTGCCGCCCAAGACGCCCTTGGGCGGAAACTTGGAAACCTCGGACCGGTTGGTGCAGTAGCCCTCGCCGTGGAGGTAGATCGTGTCGCGCTGGATGCCCATGCCGCCGCGGTTGAAGCCGGCGCCGCCGGAATCAGGCACCAGCGCGTAGTTCTGGACGCGCAGCGGATACTCGAGCTCGACCGCCTCGATCGGCGTGTCGAAGCAATTGCCCATCAGGCCGTAGGTGGCGTCGAGGCCGTCCACATACTTCGTGCCGCCCCAACCGCCGCCGAAGATCTCGTAGGCAACCCAGGGCTCGCCAGTGCCGGGCTCGCGCCCATTGGTGGCGAAAGAGTTGATGCAGGCGTGGCAGGAACCCACCTGGTCGTCGCCCCGCGCCTTGTTGAAGGCCAGGATGATCGTGTCGGCGATGCGCTCCAGCGTCTGGAAACGGCCGGACAGTGGGGCCGGGTTGATGGGCTTCACCACCGTGCCCTCGGGCAGCACCAGCGTGATCGGGCGGTAGCAGCCTTCGTTCTGCAGGATGGCCGGGTTGGTCATGTAGCGCACGCCGCAGAAGACGGCCGAGTGCACCGACGACAACGCGCAGTTGAACGGACCCTTGATCTGCTTGCTGGTGCCGGTGAAATCGACCGTGACGTTGCCGTCCTTCAGCGTGACGGTGACGTGGATGCGCACCGGCTCGTCGCCGATGCCGTCGTCGTCGAGGAAGCCTTCGGCCGAATAAGAGCCGTTCGGCAGCTTCTTCAAGTCCGCGCGCATCAGCGCCTCGGAACGGTCGATGTTGGCGTCGATGATGGCCTTCAAATCGTCGGCGCCGTATTTCTCGACCAGCTCCAGGAAGCGGCGCTCGCCCACGTTCACCGCGGCCACCTCGGCGCGGATATCACCCAGCGTCTTGTAGGGCACGCGGATATTGGCCTCGATCATCTGGAAGATCTCGGGGACGATCTTGCCGCGGCGATACAGCTTCATCGGTGGGATCATGATCCCTTCCTCGAAGACGTCGCGCGCGTCGGTCGAGACGCTGCCCGGCGAACGGCCGCCGACGTCGATCTGGTGGCCGAGCGCTCCCGCGATGGCGACGCACTTCTTCTTATGGAAGATCGGCTTGAAGATCATGATGTCGGGGTGATGCGTGCCGCCCTGATACGGGTGGTTCATGATCACGACGTCGCCGGGTTCCAGGTCGAACGTGCTGGCGACTTGGCGCGCGGCCAGCGACAGCGAGCCCTGGTGCGAGGGCACGTGGTCGGCCTGGCCGATTAGCTGGCCCTTGGCGTCGAAGAGCGCCGTCGAGCAATCCAGGCTCTCGCGTAGGATGGTGGAATACGCCGCGCGGCGCAGCGTGGTGCACATCTCGCGCACCGCGGAGACGAGGTAGTTGCCCACCACCTCGAGGCTGACCGGATCGATCTTGCTGCTGCGACGCATGGCATTTCCTCTTTTCACGGTACGCTCCTTCATTCCGGCACGACGTCGAAGGCGACCGAGAGACGGTCCTTGCCTTCCGAGAACGGCACCGTGCCGTGATAAAAATAAGATGGGAACAGGATCATCCGACCCTCGCGCGGCTGGATGCGGCGTGTTCTGGGTTCGGCTGTGGTTCCCAGTTCCTCTGGCGGGCGGCCGAGTTCGAACCATGCCGCCTGTTCGGCATCCTCGCGCGCGGTGACGGGCGGCAGGCGCACGTAATAGACGCCGCCGACATAACCGTCGATGTGGATGTGGGGCACCAGATTGCCCTCGCCCTTGAGAAGCGCCGCCCAGACCGAGAGGCGCCATTTCTTGGGCCAGTGCAGGCGGACGGGATGATCTTCAGGCAGGGAATTGCGATAGCGCTCGAGCGCTCCGCGCACCAATTCCTCGTAGCCGGTCATGGGGCCGCGGTTCGCATCCAGAAGCTCCTCGCTGATGGCGAGCTGCGGATGATGGTAGGTCGGATGGTCCGCACCCGGCACCTTGAGCGTCGGGTGGGCATAGATGTGTTGGACCATGTCGGCGTGAAACGCCGCATTGTCGCTCCAGCCCGTCGGCGGCGGCAGGTCGTAGAAGGCGACAAGCTTGTCGAAATCGAGCAGCGCATCGCGCTTTGCCGTCTCGCCTTTCTCGGCATGGGCCAGCGCCATCCAGGCCAGCGCCTCGGTGTCCTGCGGCCGGCGCTTCAGCCACGCCTCGCAGGTGACGAGCAACCGCTCCATGTCGCGCATGTTCCACAGAAGGCGCATCAGCCCGCTGCGCGGCAGCACCCATTCGGGATCGAGGGCGATGGATTTGCGGTAGGCCTCGCGCGCCTCTTCCAGTTCCTTCGTGTGCTCCAGCGCCAGCGCCAGGTTGCGCCAGGTGGAAGCGGCGGCCTGGGTGGGCGAGCGATCGAGCGCCGCGCGGTAGACCTGTGCGGCCTCGCCATGCTTGCCCTGCTCCTGCAAGAGCGCGCCGAGATTGTGCGCGGCGGGCGTGAGGTCGGGTTTCAGCGAGAGCGCCTTGCGGTAGGCCTTCACGGCTTGATCGCCCAAGCCGAGCGACTTGCGCGCGCTCCCGAGATGCAGCCACGCGACCGGCATTTCGGCGCGGCGCTTCACCGCCTGTTCCAGATACTCGACGGCCTTCTTCGCGTCGCCCAACTGCAGGCTGGCGATGCCGGCCACCGCCAGCGCGTCCGGGCTGTTGGGCTGGAACGAGAGCAGGTTTCGGCAAGCAGCCAGAGCCTCCTCGAACCGCCCGGCTTCCAGGGCGGCGCGGGCCTTCTGCTGCAGGGCGCCGACGACGTTCGGCTGCGCCATTCCCAAATCTCCGTGACCGGCCGCCGCTAGACTTGCCCGCATCGCCTCACCTGGCAATGGCGATCAGTTCGACCGCCGCGCGGGCACGTCGATCAAGAGGTTGCCGAACTTGTCCATCGTCAGCTTGTGGCCGGGGAAGACCACGATGGTCGTGCCCGGCTCCTCGACGATGAACGGACCCGCCAGCTTCACGCCGGGGTGGAGCGTGCCGCGCTCATAAACCTTGCAGCGCTTCCAGCCCGTCTTGCCGCCGAAATAGCATTTGCGCTCGCCCTTGGCCTTGATCGCGCCCTTCTTCACGCTCTTGAGCGGCTTGATCTGGGCCTTCTTCACCAGGCCCACGCCGGTGGCGCGGAAGTTGACGATCTCGACCGCCTCCGTCGGCGAAGACTGGCCGTAGGCGTCGTGGTGCATTTTGTGGAAGCGTCCGGCGAGGGACGCCGCCAGCTTGGGCGTCATCTTGCCCGGCGGCAGCTTCACGTTCAGCTCGTAGGCCTGGCCCTTGTAACGCATGTCGCAGCTACGCTCGATACGGATCTCGGCGGGCTTGAAGCCTTCCTTCTTGAGCGCCGCGTTCAAATCCTTCTCCAGCCCCTCGAAGACCGTGGAGATGGCCTTGGCCGTCTTCTCGCTGGGTTCGACCAGGCGCGTGACCGAACGGGCATATTTCACGTCCGTCAGCAGCATGCCGAAGGCCGAAAGGACGCTGGGTTCCACGGGCACGAAGATGCGGCGCATCTTCAGGTCTTCCGCGATGAGGCCCGCGTAGAGGCCGCCCGCGCCGCCGAAGGGCAGCAGCGCGAATTCGCGCGGATCGTAGCCCTTGGCCACCGAGACCTCGCGGATGCCGGTCACCATGTTGGCGACCTGGACCTGGACGATGGCCATGGCGGCATCGGCCTCGGACATGCCGAGAGGGTCGCCGATATGCTTCTTGATTGCGGCGGCTGCGCCGTCGACGTCGAGCGTCATCTCGCCGCCGACGAAATAGTTGGGGTCGATGTAGCCGAGCGTCACGGCTGCATCGGTCGAGGCAGGCTCCGTGCCGCCGCGGCGGTAGCAGACGGGGCCCGGCACGGCGCCCGCACTTTCCGGCCCGACCTTGAGCGCGCCGAGCGCCACACGCGCCAGGCTGCCGCCGCCCGCGCCGATCGTGTGGACGTTCACCTGCGGCACCTTGACCGGGAAGCCGGCCAACTGGCCTTCGGACGACAGAGTGACCTCGCCGTCCTCGACCAGGCTGATGTCGAGGCTGGTGCCGCCCATGTCCATGGCGATGATCTTGTTGACGCCCGCGGCCTTGGCCACACCCGCCGCTCCCACGACACCGCCCGCGGGGCCGGACAACAGCGTGTTGACCGGGAACCGCCGCGTCGTCTCCGTGTTCATCAGCCCGCCGTTGGACTGGATGATGCGCAGGCCCGAATCGCAGCCCAGTTCGCCCAGCAGCTCCTCCAGCCGCTTCGCGAGCTGGTGGATCTTGGGCATGACATAGGCGTTCATCGCCGTGGTCGCGGTGCGCTCGTATTCGCGGAACTCGGGCGAGATGTCAGAGGAAATGCACACCGGCAGGCCCGGCGCGCGCTTTTCGATCGCCTTCTTGATGCGCTGCTCGTGTTCCGGCGCCAGGAACGAAAACAGGCACGACACAGCGACGGCCTCGTAGTTTTCGCCGGCGATCACGTTCGCGACGCGGTCCGCCTCTTCATCGGTCAACTTCGTGATCGCACGTCCGCGCGAATCCACGCGCTCGTCCACCTCATGCCGATCGCGGCGAGGCACCAGGGGCTTGGGCTTCTGCAAATTCAGGTCGAACAGGCGCGAGCGCCACATGCGCTGAATTTCCAGCACGTCGCGCGTGCCCTTGGTGGCGATCAGCGCCGTGCGCGCGCCCTTGGACTCGAGAATCGCGTTGGTGGCGACCGTGGTGCCGTAAATGAAGCGCGCGATTTGGCGCGGATCGACGCCGTGGCGCTCCTTGAGCCGCACCACGCCGTTGCGCACCGCCTGGGCCGGGTCGGAGGGGACCGAGGGAACTTTGAAGGTGATCAGCTCGCCGGTCTTGGCATTGAGAGCCACGAAATCCGTGAACGTGCCCCCGGTATCCACACCCAGATAGTACATTTGGCCTAATCTCCCAAATCGACCACCGACCTCGCGACTGCATTGAAATTGGTAGCAGGCGAACTGGCCGCGGAATGTTTCATTTTATCGTTAATAGGTGAATATAATAGACCAATGAAACTCCCTCCCTTGCAGGCTCTCCGTTCCTTCGAAGCCGTTGCCCGGATGGGCGGCGTGAGACGCGCCGCGGAAGAGCTTTGCGTATCGCATTCCGCGATCAGCCACCAGATCCGGAAGCTTGAGGAATGGATGGGCCTGCCATTGGTCGAGCGTAACGGCCGCGGTATTCGCCTGACCGAGGCAGGAGAACGCTACAGAGCGAAGGTCTGCAAAGCCTTTCAAATGATCCACGGGGAGACAGAACTGCTTCGTCACAGCGAGGCGTCGTCTTTGATCCGTGTGTCGTGCCTGCCGTTGTTTGCGGTCTCTTGGCTCATGCCGCAGATGCATGACTTCTGGGAAAAGCATCCCGACATGCAGATCGATGTTCAATATTCCCAGCAGTCAAACCCGATTGATCCGGCAAATTTCGACGTGGCGATCCAGTATGGAAATCCCGGCGAATTTCCAGATTTCGTCGCGATGCCGCTTCTGGAAGGCGTTACCATTCCCGTTGCTTCGCCCAACTGTCTGGAGCGCAACGGCTACGGGGGGCTGAGCGACCTTTCCCGGCTGACACTTCTGCACAATAACAACCGCGGTCTCTGGCGGATGTGGCTGCAGAAAGCGGCGCTCAAGTGCGATTTGGATGTCGATATCGCCGACACGGGAACCCGCTACCCGGATGCCAATCTCACATTGGCTGCTTGTTTGGCAGGGGAAGGCGTCGCACTCATGCCGCGCAGCGTAATGCGCTCGCAGCTACGGGCGAAGACACTGATCGCGCTTTCCAATATCGCCGTTCACGAAGATAAGTTCTACTTAGCTCTCACCCCCACTTCGCGATCGGTGCCGCGCCGCGCCTTGGTCTTTGCCCAGTGGATGCAGTCCCTTCCGGGTACAATCAAGCTTGGCGTACCCAAGACCTAAGTCATTGGATATCCGGCAGCGATTGAAGCTGCCAGCGCCACAAAGGGGATTTTTCCGCCCTCCCTCCTCCGCTACCATCGCCGTATTGGCTGGCGGGAGGACGTGCATGTCGATGACCGTGGCGACCAAGGACGACAGCTTCTCAGGCGTGCGAAAGCCGCTGCTGGAAGGCGCCATGTTTCCGGCGTCCTGTTATACCGACCCCGCCTTCCTGGCCCGCGAAACCGAACGCATCTTCCGCCGTGACTGGATCTTGGTCGGCGATACCGATCGCGTCGCCAAACCGGGCGACTGGTGGAGCTTCGATCTGGCCGGCATTCCCCTGATCATCGCACGCGGGCGCGACGGTGTGATCCGCGGCTTCGCCAACACCTGCCGACACCGCGGCTGCAAAATCCTGAACGAGGGCGAAGGCAACGCCCGCGCCTTCAAATGCGGCTATCACGGCTGGGTCTATGGGCTGGACGGGCGGCTCAACGGCGCGCCCCAGATGGAACACAGCCAGGGCTTCGACAAGGCCGACTATGGCCTGCATCCGATCCGCGTCGGAACCTGGGGGATCTTCCTGTTCGTCTGCCTCGACGAAGCGACACCGCCTTTGGCTGAGTATCTCGGCGGCTATTTCCGCCTGATGGGCGAGTACGAGCCGGACAAGCTGGTGGTCACGCGCCGTGTGACGGCGGACCTGAACTGCAACTGGAAGGTCTATGCCGAGAATTTGATGGAGGCCTACCACACCCCCTATGTCCACACCTCCTCCATCGCCGGCAACGACTACGACCCCGGCATGGAAGTGCTTTCGGGCAAGGGCGGGGGGCTGTTCGGCCAGACCGAGGGCGCGCCCATCTGGCTCGACCACGGGCCGAACCATTCCGCCATCGTCTCGCGCCACACGGGCTCCAACGCGCTTCTGCCGACGGATAAGGGCTTCCCACCCATGCCCGGGCTGAAAGGCGT
>CAYZFH010000161.1:0-7291 GCA_964477375.1 uncultured Rhizobiaceae bacterium
GGGCGCCAGCGCCATCAGCGCCTTGGCGGCCAGGCGGTTGTACGAGCCCTTGCGTAGGCTGCCGACAATGACGGCGATCTTCTTCGTGGCCATGATGTACCTCGTGGAATGAATGGCGGAAAAATTACGAAACGAAAATGACGATCAGGCTTCGGTGGCCCACTGGATCAGCTTGCGCTGGAAGGTGAGCCCGGCGTCCACCTGCTCCAGGGAAATATATTCGTTGGGCTTGTGCGCGACCTGGATCGAGCCGGGGCCGCACACCACGGTCGGGATGCCGGCCTCCTGGAACTGGCCGCCTTCGGTGCCGAAGGCGATCACGGTCGTGGAATTGGCGCCGGTCAGGCGGAAGCACAATTGCTCGGCCGGTGAATTGGGCTCGGGTGCCAAGCCCGGCACGCCGAACAGCTTCTCCGTCGAGACGCTGGCGTTGGGCTCGACCGCGCGCATCTTGGGCAGGATGTCTTTCGCGATGAACTCGCGTAGGCGCCCCTCGATCTCGTCCAGGGAGCCGCCGGGCATCAGACGCACATCCCAATGGAACCGGCACTGGCGCGAGATGATGTTGATCGCGGTGCCGCCTTCGATGATGCCGACGCTCAAGGTCGTGTAGGGCGGCTCGAACTCGACGCCCGGCTTGGCGCGCAGCTTGAACTCGTCGGCCATGGCGTTGATGAAGTGGATGATCTCCGCCGCGTACTGAATGGCCGAGACGCCCTTGTGGGTCGCGCTGGAATGGGCCTCGAGGCCTGTGACCGTGGTGCAATAGGCGAACGAGCCCTTATGGGCGTTGACCACCTTCATCATCGTGGGCTCGCCGATCACGACAACGGACGGCTTGGGCAGGGTCTTGCCCAGTTCTTTGATCATCAGCGGCGCGCCCAGGCAGCCGATTTCCTCGTCGAAGGAAAGCGCCAGGTGGATCGGCCGTTTCATCTTCGCGGCCTTCATCTCCGGCACCAGCGCCAGCGCGATGGCCAGAAAGCTCTTCATGTCCGAGGAGCCGCGGCCGTAGAGGTTGCCGTCTTTCTCGACGATCTTGAACGGATCGGTGTCCCAGGGCTGGCCCGCGACGGGCACCACGTCCGTGTGGCCGGACAGGCAGGCGCCGCCGGGCGCGTCGGGCCCGATGGTCGCGAACAGATTGGCCTTGGTGCGTTCGGCGTTGTGAACGAGGGAGGCCTTGATGCCCAGCCCGTCCAGATGGTTCGCCGCGAATTCGATCAGCGCCAGGTTGGAGCCGGACGAGACGGTGTCGAAACCGACCAGCCGCTCGATCATCGCGCGCGGAGTGAGGGTTGCCATGCTTGTCTCCCGCGCTGTTGTTTCCGGCTGAACCCTTTAGACGTTGGGCAGTTGGGCCCCGGTCGGGTTGCCGATCATGTTGAGGAATTCGCGTCGCGTGGTGGGATCGCTGCGGAACACGCCCAGCATGCGGCTGGTCACCAGCGCCGCGCCCGGCTTGGTCACGCCGCGCGTGGTCATGCACTGGTGCGAGCCTTCCACCACCACGCCGACGCCCTGGGGTTCCAGCACGTCCTGGATCGAGTTGGCGATCTGGGTGGTTAGCTTTTCCTGGATCTGCAGGCGGCGGCCGAAGGCGTCGACCAGACGTGCGATCTTGCTGATGCCGACCACGCGCTTGTTGGGCAGATAGCCGACATGCACGCGTCCCACGATGGGCACCATGTGGTGCTCGCAGTGCGAATTGAAACGGATGTCGCGCAGCACGATCATCTCGTCGTAGCCGTTCGTCTCCTCGAACGTCGTGCGCAGGATCTGCTCGGGATCGGAATCATAGCCGGCGAAGAACTCTTCGTAGGAACGCACCACGCGCGCGGGCGTGTCCAACAGCCCTTCGCGGTCCGGATCGTCGCCCGCCCATTGGATCAGGGTGCGCACGGCCTTCTCGGCCTCGGCCCGGCTCGGCTTCGCCAGGCGCTTCGTGCCGCCGTTGCGGCCCTTGGCATTGCGTGGGGATTTCATGTCCATCGCGATGGCCTCAATGCAGCTTCTTCTTGGTCGCGTCCGGTGTGTCGAGCGAGAAGGTCGGGATCGTGATGACGAAGCGTTCGCCACCCGGCCCTTCCATCTCGTAGGTGCCGCCCATGATGCCCGACGGCGTCGGCAGCGGCGTGCCGCTCGTGTATTCGAAGGACTCGCCGGGTTCCAGCACCGGCTGCTCGCCCACCACGCCCGCGCCGCGCACTTCCTGCACGCGGCCGAGCGAATCGACGATGCGCCAGTAGCGGTTCAGGAGTTGGACTTTCTCGTGCCCCTGGTTGGCGATCTTGACCTGATAGGCCCAGACATAGTGGCTTTCCTCGGGGGACGACTGGTCCTCCAAGTAGATCGGCTTCACCGTCACTTCGATGTCGCGGGTCTTCGCCTGGTACATGGCCTGTTTCCGCGCCCAAGGGGGCGCCTGGGTAACGATCTTACGCGGGACGAGGGCTAGTGGTTTAGACCCCGCCTAAGCCCTTGTCCATACGGGTAAAACCCATGTTTTTTCCAGGGTTTCAGACTGCTTTCAGCGCCTGCGCCAGATCGTCCTGCACGTCGGCCGGATCCTCGAGACCCACGGACAAACGCACCAGCCCCTCGGTGATCCCGAGGCGCTCGCGATCCTCGATCGGCAGGCGCTGGTGGGTGGTGGTGGCCGGATGGGTCACCAGGCTTTTGCCGTCGCCCAGGTTGTTCGAGATGTCGACCAGCCGCAGCGCGTTCAGGAAACGGAACGCGGCCGGCTTGCCGCCATCGAGGTCGAACGCCACGACGGTGCCGCCGCCCTTCATCTGTTTCTTGGCCAGCGCGTGCTGCGGGTGCGACGCCAGGTCGGGGTGCAGCACGCGGCGCAGCTTGTTCTGCTGGGACAGGAAGTTCGCGATCGTGCGCGCGTTTTCCATCTGGCGCGAGACACGCAGCTCCAGCGTCTCCAGGCCCTTGAGCAGGAGCCAGGCGTTGAACGGGCTCATGGCCGGGCCCGTGTGGCGCAGGAAATCCTTGAGATTCGTCTGCGCGAACTCGTTGGTGGACAGGATCACGCCACCCAGGCTGCGGCCCTGGCCGTCGATATGTTTGGTCGCGGAATAGACCACCACGTCGGCGCCCAGCTCCAGCGGCTGCTGAAGGACCGGGCTCGCGAAGACGTTGTCGATGACGACGCAGGCGCCCGCTTCGTGCGCCAGGTCGGAAACCGCGCGCACGTCGATGATTTCGAGCTGCGGGTTGGACGGCGTCTCGAAGAAGATGGCCTTGGTCTTCTTCTTCAGCGCCTTGCGCCACTGGTCCAGGTCCGTGCCGTCGACCAGCTCGGTCTCGATGCCGTAGCGCGGCAGAAGCTCGGAGATGATGAACTGGCACGAGCCGAACAAGGCGCGCGCGGCGACAACGCGGTCGCCCGCGCGCAACTGCGCCATCAGCGAGGCGAACACGGCGGCCATGCCGCTCGATGTGGAACGCGCGGCTTCCGCACCCTCCAAGAGGCGCATGCGCTCTTCGAACATGCCGACGGTCGGGTTGGCGTAGCGCGAATACACGTAACGCTGGATGTCGCCTTTGAAGGCGGCCTCCGCTTCTTCGGCACTGGTGTAGATGTAGCCCGAAGTCATGTAGAGCGCTTCGCTGGTTTCATGGAAACCGCTGCGCTCCAACCCGCCGCGCACCAGGCGCGTCTGCGCCCGCCACTTGGCGGGATCGGGCTTCTTCTTCGTACCGGTCTTCTCGTGTCCGTCCATGCGAGCCTCCGCCGCCCGTCGCGCGGGCAACAAAAAACCCCGACCAATGAAGGTCAGGGCGCTATCTCGCTCCGACCTCTTTAGCTGCTTGTTTAACGTGGCCGCAAGCCGGTCGGGCCAAATCACCACGTAAGACTAGCATTAGTGCGGCGGGGCGGGGCCTGTCAAGCCGGGCCCTTACGCACTGCAGGACGCGCCGCCCAGGACGCAGAACCGCGCGCAGTGGGGATGGTTGAGCGAAACGGGGCGCAAGGCGCCTGTCAAAGACGGGCCCAGATCGAATTGCTCGTCGTAGGGCAGGAGGGTGCAGGCCACGACCGAAGGCCGCGCGGCCCCTTTGCGCTTCACCACCATGCGCGACGTCGCGCACATCACGGTGGCCGGGTCGCGCTTTAGAATGCCCCAGCATTGCGTCGTGATCTCCGGCACGTCGAGCCGCGCATCCATCTCGGGGAACAGGACCAGCGTGCGCGGATCATGCGCATCGACGGGCGCGCCGATGCGGGCGAACAGCGCGGCAAAGCCCGCGCGCATGCCGGCCTCGCTCTCGCCCGCGGGCAGGCGAGACGCCACATGCAGCGTGACGCCGTTCTTCACCAGCCAGTCGATGCCCTTGAGTGCGGGCGTCCAGGTGCGCGGCCCGCGCATGGCTTCGTGCTCTTCCTTGGTGTGGTGATCCAAGGACACGCGCAGGACGAGACGCGCGCCATGTTCGCGTTGCAGGGCGGCAAGCGCTTCGCTCCGGCGCATCATCGGGCGCATGGCGTTGGTCAGCACCAGCGCGCGATATCCTCGCGTGAGCGTGTCGGCCAGCATGGAAGGCATCTCGGGATTCATGAACGGCTCGCCGCCGGTGAAGCCGATCTCGCGCGTGGCCAGCTTCTCGCGTCCGATCTCGTCCAGATAGGCGGTGACCTCGGCCGCCGTCAGGTAGACCAGCCGGTCGTTGCGGGGGCTCGATTCGATGTAGCAGTTCCGGCAGGTGATGTTGCACAGCGTGCCGGTGTTGAACCACAGCGTCCCGAGCGAAACGGGCGCCACATGGGCGCGCCGCTCGCCGCGCGCGGTCAGCGCGGGGTCGCGAAACTTGGCCGGGTCGAGCGGTGCGGTCGATGCCATGGGATCATTAAATCGCCGTGCGCCCGCGGGGCGCAATCGCCTGATCCTTCAAATTTCCGTGTGCGGCGGGCCTGAGACGGAGGTCCCCGCGGTTGCGGCGCGGCCCGCGGCCCTTATAATCCGGCCCCACGCGGGTGTAGCTCAATGGTAGAGCAGGAGCTTCCCAAGCTCACGACGAGGGTTCGATTCCCTTCACCCGCTCCAGCCCTTACTCGCGGTGGAACACTTCGGACAGCCCATGCACCGGCGTGGGGATGCCTTCCATGCGCGCCTTGAGCTGCAGCGCCAGGAATTGCGAATAGAAGCGCGACTGCATCAGATTGCCGCCGTGGAACCACAGCGCCTCCTGGTGCGTCGGCTTCCACATGTTCCGTGGCTCGCCTTCCCACGGACCGGGGTCGAACTTGGTGCCGGAGCCGAGGCCCCAGCATTTGCCGACCTTGTCCGCGACCGCCTGTGAGATGAGTTGCGCGGCCCAGCCGTTCATCGAGCCATAGCCGGTCGCATAGACGATGAGGTCGGCCTCGGCCTCGCTGCCGTCGCTGAACACGACGGAGCGCGGCTTGATCTCTTTCACTTCGACGCCGCTCTTCAGCCTGATGCGGCCGTCGGCCACCAGCTCGGACGCGCCGACATCGATGTAATAGCCCGAGCCGCGACGGAGATACATCGTGCCCAGGCCGGAGTGATCGGCGAACTCCAGCATGAAGCCGGCCTTGCGCAAGCGCTCGTAGAATTCCGCGTCCGCTTTCAGGATAGCTTCGAAGATCGGCTTCTGGAATTGGGGGGCCAATCGGAACGGCACCGATGCGCCCAGGAAATCCGCCTTCTCTGTGGTAATGCCGGCGGCCAGGGCTTCTTCGGAATAAAGCCGGCCGATCGCCAATTTCATCAGGGTTTCGGAACGCACCACCAAGGTGGGCGAGCGTTGCACCATGGTGACGTCGGCATCGTGCTCCCACAAATCGGCCGCGATGTCGTGCGCCGAGTTGTTCGAGCCGATGACCACGCATTTCCGGCCACGGAAACCATCACCGCCCGGATGGGCGCTGGAATGATGCTGCGTGCCTTCGAATGTTTTGGCGCCGGGGATTTCGGGCGTCTTCGGCACGCCCGACATACCAGTCGCCAGGATGAGCTGCTTCGGCCGCAGAGTGACGCGCTTCCCTTCGCGCTCGACCACGACGGTCCATTCGCGCGCGGCTTCGTCGTAAGCGGCGCTCCGGCATTCCGTCGAAGGCCAGTATTTCAGCTCCATGATCCGGCAGTACATCTCGAGCCAGTCGCCCATCTTGTCCTTGGGCGTGAAGACCGGCCAATGATCCGGAAACGGCAGATACGGCATGTGGTCGTACCAGACCGGATCGTGCAGACAGAGCGAGTGATAACGCCGTCGCCACGCATCGCCCGGCCGCGGCAATTTGTCGACGATGAGCGTCGGCACGCCGAGCCGCTTGAGCCGCGCGGCCAGGCCGAGGCCGCCCTGTCCGCCGCCGACGATCAGACAGTAAGGCTGATCCTCATAGCCGAGCGCCGCTTCGTCGTCGGTCTTCCGGTCGAGCCAGTTCTTGCGGTTCTTGAACGCGCCGTGTTCCGTGCCCTTCGCGCGCATCGGTCCGCGCGGCTCCTCAAAGCCCTTCAGCTCCGTCATCGTGGTCAGGAGCGTCCAGCATTTTCCGTTCTTGAGCCGGGCCAGGCCCTTGCCGCGCCCGACTGCCGTCTCGAAGGTGAACCAGGCCTCGACGATCTCGCCCGACTTCGTCGCCTGCCCGTCGACGCGCCAGCCGCTGGGCTGCACGCGCTCCAGCGTGGCGGCCAGCATGGCGGCGATGTCGCCGCGCCCTTCCATGGTTTTGACATTCCAGGTGAATGCGACGAGGTCGCGCCAATAGCCGTCGCTTTCGAACAGCGCGGCCGCGGCGGGAACGTCCCGGCGCTCCAGCGCCTCACCGAACTTCGCGAACCACTCGTTTGCCTGTTGTGTCGCGTCCATCTCGCTCATCCGCTTCCCAACCTTAAGGTGATGAAAACGATATCAGCCGCATCGGCGCGCGCGCAAACGCGTTGGGATGCCTCCATGGCGCGTCCTGTGTTCGCGTACGTCCCATCCGTCAAACTCCTGCGCGCGGCCGATACAAATTCTTTCCATGCGATGAGGGCGTCGCGACGCAGGCGTTCCGGCGACCGCGCGTATATCCGTGTGATGGCCTCCTGATGCAGGCAGGGCCGAACCCAAGGAGACGATGAATGTCCGTTACGATCCGCCAAACCCTGAAATCCACCGTCGTGGCCGGCGGAGTGGCCATGCTGCTTCTCGGCAGCGCCGGTTCCGTCTTCGCCGCGACCCCGGCTCCAAGCGAGCAGGGCGCCGCGCACGGCATGATGGACCCGCAGAAGGTCGATCAGAAGCTGGCCACGCTGAAGGGCGAGCTGAA
>CAYZFH010000162.1:0-6122 GCA_964477375.1 uncultured Rhizobiaceae bacterium
CGTGCTCGCGATGCCGTAAAGCTGTGTCACGACCTGAGTAGGATTACCCTCGATCAGGCCGGGCGTGCCGCCGATGGCCTCGACCGCGAAGACGCCGGTCAGGATGGCGCCGACGATGCCGCCCACGCCGTGGACGCCGAAGACGTCCAGCGAGTCGTCATAGCCGCACATCCGCTTGAGGCCCGATGCGCCCCAGTAGCAGGCGCCGCCCGCGGCGAGGCCGATGGCCAGCGCACCCATCGGGCCGACGAAGCCCGAGGCCGGGGTGATGGCGACCAAGCCGCCGACCGCGCCCGAGATGATGCCGAGCACGCTTGGCTTCCCGCGCGCGATCCATTCGACGAACATCCACGACAGCGCGGCGGCCGCGGTGGCGATCTGCGTCACGATCATGGCCATGCCTGCGCGCCCGTCGGCCGCGGCGGCCGAGCCCGCGTTGAAGCCGAACCAGCCGACCCACAGAAGCGCCGCGCCGATCACGGACAAGACCAGGTTATGCGGCGGGAAGGGCTCGGCGCCGTAGCCGCGCCGCTTGCCCAGCATGATCGCCGCGACTAGGCCCGCGATGCCCGCGTTGATGTGCACCACCGTGCCGCCGGCATAGTCCAGCACGCCCGCGTCGAACAGAAACCCCTTCGGACCCCACACCCAATGCGCGACCGGCGAATAGACGGCCAGCGACCAGAGGCTTACGAACCACAGCAGGGCCGAGAACTTCATGCGGTCCGCCACCGCGCCGCAGATCAGCGCGGCGGTGATGATCGCGAAGGTCATCTGGAACGTGATCCAGACCGATTCCGGGAAACTCGCGTTCAAACCGCCGACCTCGAGGCCGGAGAGGAATGCGCGGCTCACGCCGCCGATGAAGGGAACGCCCTCGGTGAAGGCCAGGCTGTAGCCGATCACGACCCACAGGATCGAGATCACGCAGGTGACCGCGAAGCTTTGCATCACGGTCGCCAGCACGTTCTTCTTGCGCACCATGCCGCCGTAGAACAGCGCGACGCCTGGGATCGTCATCATCAGGACGAGGGCGGTCGAGACCAGCATCCAGGCCGTGTTGCCGGTATCGAGCACGGGCACGGGCGGTGTGGCCGCCACCTCTTCGGCGAAGGCGGGGCCTCCCGCGAAAATCGCGGCCAGGGCGAGAAGGGCAAGACGGATCATGAGGCGGCTCCTGACGATGGGGCGGGAACGGCGGCGGCTTTCGCGTGCTGAACGGGCAGGCGGTCGAGCGGCATCCAACCGTTGAGAGCCAGTGGCCAAAGCGGACCCGAAGCATCGAGTGCGCGTTCGCGCGCCCCGTTGGATTGCCCGGCAGCGCCCATGGACGGCTCTTCGTTCTCGCTTTCAGAGGCGAGAGCGGGGGCCATTTCCAAGAAGTCGTTGGCGGTCAAATCCATGTCCGAACCGACGTTTTGCGTGGTCTCGGACCTATCTATTTCAAACGCCATGCCGCACTGCGGTATGGAGAAAATAGATTTATTTTCAAATGCTTATGAAATAAAGACCCCGCCGAGGGCAGGGCCGTTGCACCGATTTGTGCCTATAAAATGGGCGGTGCGATATAGCTGCCTAAATCTTAGACATTAAAGCGGAAGAGCATCACATCGCCGTCCTGGACGACATAGTCGCGGCCTTCCAGGCGCATCTTGCCCGCTGCTTTCGCCGCCTGCTCGCTGCCTGCCGCGACGAAGTCGTCATACGGGATCACCTCGGCGGCGATGAAGCCGCGGGTGAAGTCGGTGTGGATGACGCCCGCCGCCTCCGGTCCCGTCGCGCCGCGCCGCACGGTCCAGGCGTGCGTCTCCTTCGGGCCGGTCGTCAGGTAGGTGATGAGATCGAGGAGCTGGTAGCCCTTGCGGATGAAGCGGTCGAGACCGGCTTCTTCCAGTCCGAGGGAAAGCAGGAACTCGAGCCGCTCGGTTTCGTCCTCGAGCTGCGCCAGTTCGGATTCGATCGCGGCGGAGATGACGACATGCTGCGCACCCTCGGCCGCCGCGCGCGCGGCGACTTTCTCGCTCAGCGCATTGCCGTGGGCGGCGCTGCTCTCGTCGACATTGGCGACATAGAGGACGGGAAGGGCGGTCAGAAGCTGAAGCTGGCGGAACCGTTCCTGGTCCTGCGGCTCGACCTTAACGGTGCGCGCGGGTTTGCCGTCGCGCAGCGCCGCGACGGCGGCTTCCATCAAGGGCACGAACGCTTTCGATTCGATGTCGCCGCCGCGCGCCTTCTTGGTCGAGGCATCGAGGCGCCGCTCGAGCGAGTCGAGGTCGGCCAGCATCAATTCCGTCTCGACGATCTCGGCATCCCGGACCGGATCGACGCCGCCTTCGACATGGGTGACGTCGCCGCCTTCGAAACAGCGCAGCACATGCGCCACCGCGTCCACCTCGCGGATGTTGGCCAGGAACTTGTTGCCCAGACCCTCGCCCTTGCTGGCGCCGCGCACGAGGCCCGCGATGTCGACGAACTCGATCTGCGTCGGCACGGTCTTCGCGGATTTGGACAGGCGCGCGAGCGTCCCCAGACGTCCGTCAGGCACGTCCACGCGGCCCACGTTCGGCTCGATGGTGCAGAACGGGTAGTTGGCGGCTTGCGCCGCCGCGGTGCGCAGCAGCGCGTTGAACAAAGTGGACTTGCCGACGTTCGGCAGTCCGATGATTCCGCATTTGAAGCCCATGGGATCCGTCAGTTCTCCGTTGCCGCGTCCGTCGCCCGCCGTTCGGGCTTGGGCCTTTGCGGCCGGGTCAGAAGGGCCACGCGGCTCATGAAATCCGCGTCGCGGCCCGAAATCAGAAGAGGCGATGCGTCCGCCATCGCATCGAGCGTGGCCGGCAGCCATTCCTCGTCGGCCTTGCTGAAGTCGCGCAAGACCCAGGAGAGGACGCGGCTGCGGTCGCCCGGATGGCCGATGCCGATCCGCACGCGCCAATAGTCCGGTTCCAGATGGGCGTCGATGCTGCGCAGGCCGTTATGCCCCGCGCTGCTGCCGCCCAACTTCACGCGGATCTTGCCCGGTGCCAGGTCCAGCTCGTCGTGGAAGACGAAAATCTTCTCCGGCGGAATCTTGTGAAAGCGCGCGGCCTCGCCCACCGAGACGCCGGAGTCGTTCATGTAGGTGAGGGGCTTGAGCGCCAAGACCTTGTCCGCGCCGATGCGCCCTTCCGCGAGCTGGCCGCGATAGCGCGGGCGGAACGGCGCGAATTCGTAGCGCTTGGCGATCACGTCGATCGCCATGAAGCCCACGTTGTGGCGTTGGAAGCGATGCTCCGGCCCCGGATTGCCCAGGCCGACGAACAGCAGCATGGCCGGGCTCCAGGGAAGAGGCGGCGCTTACTTCTTCTTGCCGCCCGCGGCAGGAGCCGCTGCCTTGCCGCCAGCCGCAGCCGGAGCCGCGCCCTTGGCGCCAGCGCCACCAGCGGCCGGAGCAGCACCTGCAGCCGGTGCGGCCGCCGCGCCGTCGGCCGGAGCCGCGCCCTCGGCGCCCTCGGCCGGCTTCGCCACAACCTCTTCGGCCTGGACGGTCGGCGGAGAAATCGTCGCGACCGCGAAATCGCGGCCCTTGATCGTCGGAACCACGCCCTCGGGCAGCTTCACGTTGCTGATATGGACCGAGTCGTTGATGTCGAGGCCGGTCAGATCGATCGTGATCTTCTCGGGGATATTGTCGGCCAGGCAGAACACGGCAACCTCGTGGCGCACGATGTTCAACACGCCGCCGCGCTTCAGGCCCGGCGCGGCCTCCGGGTTGATCGCCACGACCGGGATGTTCACGCGGATCTTGGTGTTTTTGCCCACGCGCATGAAGTCCAGGTGGATCGGCGTGTCGTGGACCGGGTCGAGCTGCAAGTCGCGCGGAAGGACGCGCTGTTTCTTGCCGTCGATCTCGATCTCGTACAGCGTCGCGAAGAACGAGGTCTTGTGAATCTCGCGGTCGATCTCTTTCAGATCGACGGAGACGGGCATCGGATCGGCTTTCTCGCCATACACGATGGCGGGGACGCGGCCACCGCGCCGCGCGTCGCGCGCGCCGCCGGTGCCAAGCGTGGAACGGGCCTCTGCCTTAATCGTCTGAATCTCGGCCATCGCTTCGATCCTTTCCATTCTTCGGCGGGTGCCGCTCGTGCGGCCGTCGCCTTTGCCAAAACCGTTAGTGCCTTCAGTCGAACAGGCTCGAAACCGAGCTTTCGTCGTTGATCCGCTTCATCGCTTCGCCCAGGAGCGCCGCGATCGGCAACTGGCGGATGTTGCTCGAATTCTTGACCGCCTCAGTCGCCAGGATGCTGTCCGTGATGACCATGTCCACGATGGGCGAGGCGGCAACCCGTTCGACCGCTTTGCCCGACAGCACGCCATGCGTCACGTAGGCATGGACCGACGCCGCACCGCGCTCCATGAGCGCCACGGCGGCGTTGCACAGCGTTCCGCCCGAATCCACGATATCGTCGACCAGGACGCAACGCCGGCCATCGACGTCGCCGATGATATTCATAACCTCGGACTCACCGGCGCGTTCGCGGCGCTTATCGATGATTGCCAGTTCTGCGTCAAGCCGTTTCGCCAGCGCCCGCGCCCGCACCACGCCGCCGACGTCCGGCGAGATGATGACCAAACCCTTGCCGCCTAAGTGTTCTTTGATGTCCTTGCTGAGGACGGGGGCGGCGAACAGGTTGTCCGTGGGGATGTCGAAAAAGCCCTGAATCTGGCCGGCGTGGAGGTCCAAGGTTAGGACGCGGTTGGCGCCGGCCACGGTGATCAGGTTGGCCACCAGCTTGGCCGAAATGGGGGTGCGGGGCCCGGTCTTACGGTCCTGGCGCGCATACCCATAATAAGGAATCACGGCGGTCACGCGACGGGCCGAGGCCCGGCGGAGCGCGTCGAGCGTGACCAGCAGCTCCATTAGGTGGTCGTTCGCCGGATAGGATGTCGACTGGACGACGAAGACGTCCTCGCCCCGGATGTTCTCTAGAATCTCGACGAACACCTCCCGGTCCGAGAAGTGCCGCACGCTCGCCTTCGTCATCGGCAAGTTGAGATAAGCCGAAATCGCTTCGGCGAGGGGCCGATTGCTGTTGCCGGCGATGATCTTCATAGGCCGTTCGCTGTTAGCGTCGCGCTTGAGTGGGAAGCGGCCCGGCGTCCCCAGGGCGCGCGCAATCTAACAAGCGGTCCTGCCCCTGTAAACACACGCAAAACCCGGTTTTTCCGAGCTTTTTCGGCGGTTTTAGCGCGATTGCCCCGGGAGATCGGCGACGCGCTTGATGATCTGGGTCACGCCGGGCGCCGCCGACTCGGCGACCAGGAAGGCGATGTCGCCCCAGGCCTTGTCCAGCGAGCCCGTGGGGACGGCGTTGTTCTGCGCCACTTTGCCGGCTTCGGTGCCGTCGGCCCGCAGGACGCGCCAGGTGATGGTGATGGGCTGGGTGCCGCCGCGCGGCGCGCCCATCTCGACCGTCCCCTGCACGATCAGGGCTTCGGGTGACGGCTTGTCGACGATCTTCACCTTGGCCTGTTGCAGATAGAAGCGCATGGCGCGGGTCAGGCTGGTCGAGCCGTCGCCGGGCGCGCCTTCGACCATGCGGACCTCGGCAATGCTTCCTTGGCCGGGCGTCGTCACCGCGCCCTTGTCCTGGATCAGGCCGGCGATCGGTTCGGCCGCTTTGTTGGCCAAGCCGGCCATGACCGCGGGCTGGGCGGTCTGCCAGCCGCGCAGGTCGACCGTCTCGTGCTGCAGGTATTCGCCGATCTTGTTGCCTTCGTGGTCGCTCAGCGTCCACAGGATCAGGACCTTGTTGCGTCCGGCGACCGGGGCCGCGGCCAGGCGGCCTTCAAGCACCTGGCTCGATTTGTTGCCGCCCGTGGTGCTGGCCGGAATGTTCGCCTCCGACAGCGCCTTGACCATGGCGTTGGCCAGCGCGACCGAGATCTCCGGCGGTGCGCCCTCGATGTTCGGGTTGATGACGATGCCGGCGCCGTCCGGCAGCTCCAGAACCTTCTTCGATTTCTCGACGTCCGCCTTCGTGTGCGCGAAGGGCTGCGGCAGGGGCGTGCAGGCCGCGGCGGTCAGAAGAATGACGAGGCTGGCCGCGAGGCTACGCCAGCACACAGCTCGCCATCAG
>CAYZFH010000162.1:6222-7286 GCA_964477375.1 uncultured Rhizobiaceae bacterium
TCTTGCGCGAAGCCACGTCCGCCTTGATCCATGTGCTGGGCCCGGCCAGCAGGTGATACAGCTCGGCCGCGGGATGCGAGTGGGCGGGGTAATGCATGCGCGGGCCGATCAGGGTGAAGCCGAGCCGCGTGTCCGCGCTGCGGAACGATCCGGTCGTAGGCCCCAGGATCTCGCAGAAGGCGATGTCCTGGGACAGGTCGCGCTCGCCGGGCCGCGGCGCATAGCCGTAGTACCAAAGTAGATCGTCGCGCGCGGCATCGATCGCGTCGGCGACGGCGCGGCCGGGTCCCTTCCGCGCGGCGTCCAGCGCGCCGGGCAGATGCTTCACGGCGCCCGCGTTGACACGGTTGCCGGAGGGCGCGACCGGATCGAGCGTTTCCGTCGTTGCCAGCATGTGATCGACCTCGCGCTTCACGGCCGCGTCGGCGACCGCGAGGGTTTGGTAGTAACCGCGCATGGTGCGGATCAGGTGGGCGACGCGTTCGGTCATGGCACTATTCCGCGAGTGTGATGGCCGAAAGTCCGCGGCCGAAATCGGCTTCTTTCTTCAAGCACGAGCGGCGATAACTGAAGAACGCATCGGCCTCCGCGCAGGTGTCGCGCTCCAACCGGTCGACGGCGCCGAGGCCGAGCCGTTCCAGCCGCCGTCCGACATAGCCGGTCAGATCGAACATGAAATGGCCGTCCCGCGTCGCCGGCCGGAAGAAATCCCGGTTGGCCGGATTCTCGGTGAGGAAGGGCGTCGGAAACTCCGGCCCCACCTCGTAGGAGTCCTTGCCGATGCACGGGCCGACGGCCGCGCGGATCGAGGAGACGCGCGCGCCCAGGCGGACCATGGCGTCCACCGTGGCGTCCAGCACGCCGCCGACCGCGCCGCGCCAGCCCGCATGGGCCGCGCCCACGATCTTCGCGATGGGATCGGCGAACAGGACCGGCGCGCAATCCGCGGCGAGGACGCCCAGCACGATGCCGGGCTTGGTCGCAACCAGCCCGTCCACCTTGGGCGCGTCGCCGGGAAGCCACGGCGTCTCGACATGCACGACGTCGGGGCTGTGGACCTGATA
>CAYZFH010000163.1:0-7225 GCA_964477375.1 uncultured Rhizobiaceae bacterium
CCGGATTCGAGAATTGCAAAATGTTCCGTCCGGGATATGCCATCGAATATGATTTCGTAGATCCCAGGGCCCTCAAGCCGAGTTTGGAAACTCGCAGTCTGATGGGGCTCTATCTAGCCGGTCAGATCAATGGCACCACGGGATACGAGGAAGCCGGCGCCCAAGGACTGATCGCGGGGCTAAGCGCGGCACGTGCCGCCGCGGGCCAGGCCCCGATCCTGTTCGACCGGGCCGATGGCTACTTCGGAGTCATGGTCGACGACCTGGTCACCAACGGCACGGCCGAACCCTATCGGATGTTCACGTCCCGGGCGGAGTACCGGCTTCACCTGCGGGCAGACAATGCGGATCGGCGGCTGACCCCCAAGGGCATCTTGGCGGGTTGTGTCGGCAGTGCGCGCCAGGGCGCCTGGGATGAAAAACATCACGCCTTGGAAAAGGCTCAAAACCTTGCCCAATCCCTCACCGCCACTCCGAACGAACTGGCCCGGCACGGCATACCCGTGAACCACGACGGCCAGCGCCGCTCGGCCAAGGAGCTACTGGGCTATCCCGATATGGAGCCGTCTCGCCTATTCCCCCTTTGGCCCCAGCTTGCCAGTCTCAGGCCCGACGTTCTGGAGCAGATCCAGATCGAAGGCTCCTACGCCGGCTATCTGACTCGCCAGGAAGAAGACATCGCGGCGTTCCGGAAGGATGAGGGCCTAGAGCTGCCGGACACATTGGATTACGGCCAGATCGGCTCCCTCTCGGCGGAGGTCCGGGAAAAGCTCAGCGTGGCGAAGCCGTCCACATTGGGCCAAGCGTCCCGTATCTCCGGCCTGACACCGGCGGCCCTGGTGGCCTTGATGCGCTATGTCAAACGGGGCGCCGAAACACCGGCTCCCACGGTTTCGAATGAATATCGATGAATTTCAAAACGCTACGGGCGTTTCACGTGAAACTCGGGATCGGCTCTCTCAATATGCCGAATTGCTGCTGCGCTGGAACCGCGCCATCAACCTGGTCGCGCCGGGTAGCCTACGCGATCTTTGGAACCGCCATTTTCTCGACTCGGCCCAAATCCTCCCCCTTCTCGATCAACCGGCCGACTCCGGCGAGGTGGTGGATTTCGGCTCCGGTGCCGGCTTCCCGGGCATGGTGTTAGCTATCATGGGCCAGCAACACGTTCATCTGATCGAACGGGATAGCCGCAAATGCACTTTCTTGCGTGAAGTCGCCCATCGGACCCAGGCGCCCGTAACCATCCATAATAAGGATATCGGTACCGTCGAACCCTGGCCAGTCAAGGCGGTTGTCGCCCGGGCCTTTGCGCCGTTGCCGGTACTTCTGCCCCTGGCAGCGCCCTTTCTCGAAAAGGGTGCCGTAGGAGTTTTCCCGAAAGGGAAGTCGGTCGACGATGAATTGACCGAGGCGTCTAAAGAGTGGAGAATCGTGGCCGATCGCGTTCCGAGCAAAAGCGATCCGGCGGGCTGCATCCTTCGGATACGAAAGCTAGAGCATGATCAATCCTGACCAAATCGAATCCACCATCCATGTCGAGCCCCCCAAGGCATCGACACGAATCTTGGCGATCGCGAACCAGAAGGGCGGCGTGGGGAAAACCACCACGGCGGTCAATCTGGGCACGGCCCTCGCGGCCGTGGGCGAAAAGGTTCTGCTGATCGATCTCGATCCCCAGGGGAATGCCAGCACGGGTCTCGGGATCGACCGCAAGGCGCGCAGCGTCGGCACATACAATGTGGTGATCGAGGGGGTAGAGGCTAAAACCGCCATCCTCCCGACGACTATTCCAAACCTGAGCGTGATCCCTTCCTCAGTCGATCTGTCCGGCGCCGAGCTAGAGCTCGTGAATCTGCCCGATCGCGAACATCGGCTGGGCGCGGCCATTCGTCAGATCGCCGACTCCTATACGTATATCCTCATCGACTGCCCGCCAGCTCTCGGCCTTCTGACCCTCAACGCCTTCGCCGCGGTGGACGCGGTGCTTGTGCCGCTTCAGTGCGAGTTTTATGCGCTGGAAGGGTTGAGTCATCTGGTGCGGACGATCGAGCGCGTGAAGCGTGTCTTCAATCCGCGCTTGGAGATCCAAGGTCTAGTGTTGACCATGTTCGATAAACGCAACAGCTTGTGCGACCTCATCGCAAGCGATGTGCGCCAGCATTTTGGCGACAAAGTCTATCAGACCGTCATCCCGCGCAATGTGCGCGTGTCCGAAGCGCCGTCCCACGGGAAACCGGTTCTTCTATACGACTTCAAGTGCGCGGGGTCGCAGGCCTATATTCATCTGGCCAGCGAAGTCATCCGCCGCGAACAGGCGCTGCGCGCATGAACGCCGAGGACAGACGCCGCCACCTGGGCCGTGGCCTTTCGGCTCTTTTGGGTGAGGACACAGCCGAAGCCGCACCCGCAGACAACGCTCGCGCGCCTCGCTTCGTCTCGCTCGATCTGCTGCGCCCCGGTCGTTTTCAGCCGCGCCGCCGCTTCGGCCAAGAGGAAATGGATTCCCTCGAGGCGTCGATCCGGGAAAAAGGCGTCATCCAACCGATCCTCGTTCGCAAGACGACCGACCAGGCTTATGAGATCATCGCGGGCGAGCGCCGCTGGCGCGCCGCGCAACGCGCCGGCCTGCACGAACTGCCGGTCGTTGTCCGCGAGCTGACGGACCGCGAGGCGCTGGAGATCGCGCTGGTCGAAAATGTCCAGCGTGCCGACCTCTCGCCGATTGAGGAAGCGCTCGGCTATCAGCGCCTAATGACCGAGTTCGATCACACGCAGGAACAGTTGTCGAAAGTGGTCGGCAAGAGCCGCAGTCATGTCGCCAATTTGCTGCGTCTCCTGGATCTTCCGCCCGGCGTTAAAACGCTGCTCGACGGCGGCAAGATCACGGCCGGTCATGCCCGTGCGCTTCTCGGCGTCGAGGATGCTGAAACCCTGGCCCGTCAGGTCGTTTCGCGAAATCTCAACGTTCGGCAGACCGAACGGCTGACCCAGCTCGGGAAAAAACGGACCGCAAGAAAGCAAACCCTCTCGGCGAAAGACACGGACACGCTGGCGCTCGAGCGCGAGCTATCCGCCATCCTGGGTTTGAAGGTGACGCTAAAGCCGTCGGGCAAGGCCGGTGATTTGACGGTTCGTTACGAAAGTCTCGAACAGCTTGACGACGTCGTTCAGCGCCTAAGCACGAAGCCCGCCTAGTTTCGCCGTCCGGCGCGGCCGGCGGCCTGGGCGATCTCCATCAACGCGCGGTTACAGATCGCCTCGGCCGGAAGGCCCGTGGTCTTGCAACGCAGCTCCGCCTCCATCAACCGTGCGAAGGCGCGCTGCAAGGCGTCGCGCTTCCAACGGCGGACCTGGCCGGAAAACGCCGAAAGCCGCTTGAAGAATATGGGCGGCCGCAGCGAACCGACGGCCTGCTCGGCCGATCCACCCTTATCTATTTGCGCGACGACCGTCAGAAGACGCTCGGCATGGCGCATGGCCGCCCGGACCATGACGACCGGCATCAAGCCGTCGGCATAGGCACGAGCCAGCGCGGCGTCGAGTGCGGCCTGGTCACCGCCGAACGCGGCGAAGCACACATCGTCGATCGACGCTTCATTGGCGTCGCCGACCACGGCCTCGACATCGCCTTCCTCGACCATTGCACCCGGCCCGACATAGGCGGCCAGCTTGGCCAGCTCCGCGCGGCTCAACATCCGGTCGGCGCCGAGACGTTCCAGCAGCATCGCGCGCGCGCCCGGCGAGACGCGAATTTTCTCCGCCTCCAGGCTGCTGCGAATCACCCCGTCCAGGGCTTCGCCGTCGTCGGCGTAACAGGGAACCGCCGCCCCGTTCTCAGCACCTTCGAACAGACGGCGCAGGGCGGAGCGCTTGGGCAGGTCGCCCGCTTCGATGACCACGAGCGCATCCATGGCGCCGCCGTCGAGAAGACGTGTGCACGCCTCCGCGCAATCGTCCCTTCCGTCGCGGACGCGAACGACGCGGCGTCCACCGCCGAACGGCATCGATGAGGCCTCGTCCCGAAGACGCGCGGGGTCGTCCTTCAGGTTCGTGCCGACAAGCTCGGACAGGCGGAATGGATCGTCCTTGCCGCCCAGTCCGTACTGGACCAGCGACGTCGCGCGCTCACGGACCAGACCAAGATCCGGGCCGTAGACAAGGACGGCGAGCATCTTGGGATCCGGCTTGCGGGAAAAGCCGTCGGCGCGTTGGGCGGAGATCTTCATCGCGGAACGGGCCGCCCGCCTATTTCGCGGAATTCAACTTATTGAAGTAGGCGGCAAGCTGCAGCTTCATGTCCTCGGCGATGACGCGCGCGCCGCGGCGTCTCGCATCCTGTTCGGCGCTGACCGTGGCGAAGCCCGAAGTCGTGATGTTGTAGCTCATGGTCACGCGGCTGACGCCCGTGAACAACGGCGCGCCGTCCTGCAATTTCGCGAGCGTGAAGGTCGAGATGATCTCGAGGCTCGCGCGCGACGTGGTCTCGTCCTTCGCGATCGCGATCTGATTCAAATTCTCGTTCAGCTTGACCTGCAACTCATATTTCTGCTCGACGACCGATGCGCCTTTGGGCGTCAGCTCGACCTGCAGATCGTTGCGAAGCTGCTGGCCCGTGCGATCGGCAATGATGTTGATGCGCGTGGCTGCCAGGTCGTCGGGCGCGCCCTTGCCGTCCTTCTTGCCGTAAAGCGGCTGGAAACCGCACGCGGCGGTCAAGAGAAAAACGCCGATGACGGTGGCTCTAGACCACCACATTGATGATCCGGTTCGGTACGACGATGACCTGCCGCACATTGCGGTCGGCGACGAGTTTGGTGACCGCGGGCAACGCCAGCGCAGCCGCGCGCGCATCGGCTTCGCCCGTGTCGCGCGCCAGTTCGATCGTGCCGCGCAGCTTGCCGTTCACCTGCACGGCGATCTTCACGTTGTCGTCGACGACCAGCAGCGGATCGGCCTTGGGCCACGCGGTTTCCGACAGCAGCGTCTTGTGCCCCAGAACCTGCCACATCTCCTCGGCGATGTGCGGCGTCATGGGTCCGATCAATTGGGTCAGCGCTTCGAGACTTTCGCGCAAAGCCCAAGCCGCGCCGGCGGCCGTGAGGTCGAGGTCGAACAGGACATTGCTCAACTCGCGCACGCGTGCGACCGCGCGGTTGAAGCGGAACTTCTCCAGATCCTCGGTCACGGCGGCGATCGTCTTATGAGTCGCGCGCCGCGCCGCCATCGCCGCGTCCGAAAAAGTTTCTGGCATTTTCGCACCCACCGGCGGCAAGGGCTGCGAAGGCTCGGTGACCAGGCGGTAAAGTCGGCCCAGATAGCGCCAGGCGCCTTCGACGCCGGCTTCGCTCCATTCCAGATCGCGCTCGGGCGGGCTGTCGGACAGCATGAAGAGCCGCGCCGTATCGGCGCCGAACGTGCCGATGATCGCGCTGGGTGCGACCACGTTCTTCTTAGACTTGCTCATCACCTCGCGGCGGCCGACCGTCACCGGCCGGCCCGTCGCGATCTCCACGACCGCGCCGTCCGGGCGCTTCTCGATCTCCTCGGGATAGAGCCATTTGCCCTCCGCGCTGCGGTAGGACTCGTGGCAAACCATGCCCTGGGTGAACAGGCCGGCGAAGGGTTCGTCGAGATCGAGATGCCCCGACTGGCGCATCGCGCGGGTGAAGAAGCGCGAATAGAGAAGATGCAAAATGGCGTGTTCGACGCCGCCGATATACTGGTCGACCGGCAGCCAATAATCGACCGCGTCGCGCTCGACCGGCACGTTCGCGCGTGGCGAGCAGAAACGGGCGAAATACCAGGACGAATCGACGAAGGTGTCGAACGTGTCCGTCTCGCGCCGTGCGGCCTTGCCGCAGGTTGGACAGGCGACATGCTTCCAGGTCGGATGGTGGTCCAGTGGATTGCCCGGCTTCTCGAACGTGACGTCGTCGGGCAGAAGAACCGGCAAATCCTTGGCCGGCACGGGAACCGTGCCGCATGCGTCGCAATGGATGACCGGGATTGGGCAGCCCCAATAGCGCTGGCGCGATACGCCCCAGTCGCGCAGGCGATAGACGGTGGCGCCGCGGCCGTGCTGCTCCGTCTCGAAGCGCTTTATGGCGGCGTCGATGGCGTTGTCCACGTCCAGGCCGTCGAGGAACTCGGAGTTGTAGATCTTGCCCGGTCCCACATAAGCCTCGTCGCCGACAGCGAAGGTCTTCGGATCGCCGTCCGGCGGCAGCACCACGGGAATGACGGGCAGTTTGTATTTGCGTGCGAAATCCAAGTCGCGCTGGTCGTGGCCGGGGCAGCCGAAGATGGCGCCCGTGCCGTACTCCATCAGCACGAAATTGGCGACATAGACCGGCAGCTCAACCGACGGCCGGAACGGATGCCGCACGCGCAGGCCGGTGTCGTAGCCCTGCTTCTCCTGCTGCTCCAATGTGGCTTCGCTGGTGCCCGAGCGGTTGCACTCCGCCACGAAGTCGCGAAGCTTCGCGTCGTTCCGTGCCAATTCTTCGGTCAGCGGATGGTTGGCTGACAGCGCCATGAACGAGGCGCCATAGATGGTGTCGGGCCGCGTGCTGAAGACTTCGAGCCGGCCGTCGCGGCCGATGAAGTCGAATTGCATATAGGCGCCCTGACTCTTGCCGATCCAGTTCTCCTGCATCAGGCGAACCTTGTCGGGCCAGCGCTCCAGGCGGCCGAGCGACTTCAACAGATCGTCCGTGAAGGCGGTGATCTTGAAGAACCACTGGGACAGTTTGCGCTTCTCGACCAAGGCGCCCGAGCGCCAGCCCCGGCCGTCGATGACCTGTTCGTTGGCCAGGACCGTATGGTCGACGGGATCCCAGTTGACGAAGGATTCCTTGCGGTACGCCAGGCCAGCCTTGAGGAAGTCGAGAAACAGAACCTGCTGGTGCGCGTAATAGCCCGGGTGGCAGGTCGCGATCTCGCGGCTCCAATCGAGCGACAAGCCCATGCGTTTCAGCTCGCCGCGCATGGTGGCGATGTTGTCGTAGGTCCATTTCGCGGGATGGACCTTCTGCTCGCGCGCGGCGTTCTCGGCCGGAAGGCCAAACGCATCCCAACCCATCGGATGCAGGACGTTGAAGCCGCGGGCGCGCTTATAACGGGCGACCACATCGCCGAGCGTGTAGTTCCGCACATGCCCCATATGGATTCGGCCCGAGGGGTATGGGAACATTTCAAGAACATAGTATTTGGGCCGACTTTT
>CAYZFH010000164.1:0-7195 GCA_964477375.1 uncultured Rhizobiaceae bacterium
CACGCCCGGACGGCAGCTTCGCCGGCGTGGTCGGCGCCATCCTGTCGCTCGACGAACTGGGACAGGCGCTCAGCCAGCTCAATGTCGGTCCCGATGGCGCCATCGGAGTTTTCCGCGCCGACGGCATCCTCCTGACCCGGCATCCAGCGCGGGAAGAGATCATCGGGCGTTCCTACCTATCGTCGCCCTTGTTCTCGGAACACGTGGCGCATAGCCCGAACGGTATGGCGCCGATGCGCTACTACAGCGACGGCGTGATGCGTTACACCTCTTACCGCACCGTCGAGGCGCGCCCATTGGTTGTCTCGGTGGCGGCGTCCGAACAGGACATGCTGAGCGCATGGAAGGAACGCACGCTGGTCGCGGTGGCGACAGCCCTGTTCCTCATCGCGCTTCTTGGCGCGGCGACCGTGGTCGCTCACCGCGTGTTGCACCGCCGCGAGCGCGAGCAACGCGCCAACTCCTTGCGTCTGTCGAAGCTGGCGCAATCGGCCGCCGCACTGGCATCGGTCGGCGATCTGGATGCGCTGCTGCGGCAAGCCACCGAAACCGCGCGCGCGCTGATCGGGTGTCATCAAGCCATGACGACCGTGAACGATGGTAGCCAAGCCCGCCATACGCTTTCGGTCTCGGAAAAATACGCGGCGTGGCAACGTCCCGACGGTGATGCGGCGGACGTCTACGCTTTCGTCTTCGAGCGCAACCAGCCCACCCGGCTGACCCAGGCCGAATTGGAGAACCATCCGATCTGGCGCGATTTGCGCGGCGGAGAAGGCGGCGGCCTGCCTTTGCGGGGCTGGCTTTCCGTGCCCCTGATGGGCCAGGACGGCTCGATTCTGGGACGGATGCGTTTGTCCGACCGCGAGACAGGAGATTTCACCGAGGACGACGAAGCGATCCTAGTTCAGGTCGCCAACGTCACCTCGGCCGCGATCGAGAATATCCGCATGGCCGCGCGCGAACGGGAATCCGCGGTCCAGCTCCGCCAAGCCCAGAAGATGGAATCGCTCGGGCAGTTGACCGGCGGCGTCGCGCACGACTTCAACAATCTGCTGACCGTGATCCTGGGCAACGCCGATCTCCTGGTCGAGGATTTCGGCGAGCAGCCGACGCGCCAGCGGACAAACGCCGAAATGATTCAGCGCGCTGCCGAACGCGCGGCCGACCTGACCAAGCGTCTCCTGGCTTTCTCACGGCGGCAGGTTCTGCAACCCACCGAGGTCGACGCCAACGGACTGTTGAAGGGAATGGAAGGGTTGCTCCGCCGCTCGCTTGGCGCGCATGTCGAGGTGCGGTTCTCGCTCGCGGCTGACCTATGGCTAACCCTGATCGACCCGTCGCAGACCGAGATCGCAATCCTTAACCTGGCCATCAACGCGCGCGACGCCATGCCGGGTGGCGGTTTGCTGAGCATCGAGACCGCCAATGTCGAGGCCAATCTTCCGGCGGGTGCGGCGGGTGAAGCGGTCTCAGGCGCCTATGTGATGATCGCGGTGAAGGATGCTGGCACCGGCATGCCGCCGGAAGTCCTGGCGCGCGCCGTCGAGCCCTTCTTCACCACAAAAGAGGCCGGTAAGGGGTCCGGGCTCGGCTTGAGCATGGTTTACGGCTTTGCCCAGCAATCGTCCGGCCATATGCGAATCGAAAGCGAGCCCGGGCGGGGCACCACGGTACGCCTCTATCTACCACGCGCGGCGAGCGCCGCCGTGACCGGCGCGGTTGCTGACATCCCCGCCGAGATGCCGCGCGGGTCCGAGCAGATCCTGCTGGTCGAGGACGATCCCTTGGTACGCAGCCATATCGAAAACACGTTGCGCGCGCTCGGCTATACGGTGGTCGGAACGGGTGCGGGACGTGAGGCGCTCGAGCGGCTTGATGCCGGGCTGGCCTTCGATCTCCTCGTCACCGATGTCATCCTGCCGGGCGGGATGAGCGGCCCGATGATCGCGGCCGAGGTCCGCAAACGCCGGGCAGGCGTCAAGGTGCTCTACATCTCGGGCTATACCGGAGACGCCATGCAGAGCGACGGGCGGATGATGCCCGATGCGGTGTTTCTGGGGAAACCGTTCCGCCAAGAAGACTTGGCGCGCAAGCTTCGCGAAGCGTTAGCGGCCTAAGCCGTATCGCATAAGCGGGTCAGGATTGCGCGCAACTCGGCGGCGCGCAGGGGTTTCGGCATCATTTCCCCCATATTGAGACCGCGCACTTCGCCGAGGCGCTTGGCGGCCTCCTGCACGCCGGCGGGAAAGCCGCTCATGATCAGCACCTTTGCGGAGCAGCTTTCTTCGACCAGGAAGTGCAGCAAATCGATGCCGTCGGAATCGGGGATGGCCAAATCCAGGATGACGACGTCGGGGCGGAACGCGCGGTAAAGATCGCGGAAGGCGATGGGGTCGACCGTGGTTTTCACCTCGAAGCCGCATCGTTCCGCGACACTGGCCACCAACGCGCAGATGTCGACCATGTCGTCGATGACCAACAGGCGCTTAGCCGTGGTTTCCGTGGACATCCCAGAACGCGCCCGTTTCCCCGCTTTACCGGCCCGCAGTATAGGCGTTTGCGTTACAGATGAAACGCTGCTTCATCAGCTTTTAGCAGTAAGGGCGTTGCGGATTGGGCTGGCAATAGATGGGTGGGCCCTGCGGCGGAAAAACAGGCTGGGTGAGGGACTGGCGCATCTGCTTGATCGCCTCGTCCTCGGTATCGGCGTTCCGCTGCGCGTTGGTCATCACGATACCGCGATTATATTCGCCGAAGCTGATCTCGCCGGCCTCGAGCCGCGCCAGCAACTCGTCGGTGGCGTTGCGGGCATGCTGTTCGGCCGTGTTGGGCATGCCGACGGCCAGATCCTCCAATGCGCGGCATTGGGCGATCACACCGGCATAACGGCCGATCGCGGCGCGTTGCGAAGCATCGGGCTTATCGGGATCGGTCAGGAGTATCGATGATGCCGGCGTTTCCAACGCGGCGATTTTGCCTGCGAGGGGCTTCAGCTCGGCCGAGTCGTAGATGCGGGCGCACTGTGCTTCCGCATCGGCCAGTTTTTTTGACGAAGACGACGGCGCGTTGCAGGCCGCCAGCGCCGCCCCCGCGATCAGAATAATGAAGCCATGCCTTATAGCCGGGCCCATCGTCCTATGACGCGGCCGAGGATGTGCACCTCGTCGATCGTGCGCTCATAGGCCGCGTATTGCCGGTTGTCCGAACTGATGCGCAGCTTGGGCGGATCCGATTGGGCGATGTGCTCGATGCGCTTGATGACAAGACCAAGCCCATCCCACAGGACGAAGACGCCCGGGGGCGAAGGCTGCTTGTCGCGGATATGCACCATGACCTTCTGTCCCGGAATCAGTTCGGGCGTCATGCTGTCACCGATCACCTCCAGGATGCGCACTTCATCGGCCGGCGCGCCATAGAGTTCGCGGAAGCCCGTCGCGGGAAACCCGTACAGCGCGCGAGTGGCTTCTTCTTCCGCGCCCTCCAGTATTTCGACCACGCTGGCATTGCCGCCGGCTGCGGGCCGAACATCGAGCTCGCGGATCGTGGCAGTCGAACCGTTGGCGGCCGGAACGCCGGCTCCCGGCGAGCCGAGCGCGGACGTGCCGCGCCAGCCGCCGATCAGATCCTCCGGCTCGCAGGCTAGAGTCCGTGCGAGGGCGATGATGGTGGTGTGAAGGGGGCGGCGCGAGCGTCCCTTCAGGATGTCGCGCACGGCGGTTTCGTTGAGGCGCGCGGCTTCGGCCAGAGATTTCTGGTTGAAGCCGCGTTCCTTCATAAGGCGTTCGAGTCGGCGGGGAAGCGTATCGGTCATCGGGGGAATTATCCCATATCACGGTCGTGAAAGGCCCGCCTGTCCAACGCCGCAAGGAGGATGCGGTTTCCGGATGAGCAGTTTAATTGACAAATAGGATTTGTCCCATAATATTTGGGTATTATCCCAATATGAGGTTGGCATGGCGCGGCGGCGAACGAAAAAGACGAAAGCCAGCCAAAGCGGCATCCCGGCCATCACTCTGCCGACGCGCGAACGGATGGCCCACGGGCCGGTTGAGCCGCCTGCGCGGCAGGTCATGGATGCCAGGGGCGAGATCGGCGCGCCGTTCCGCGGCGTGGACTGGCTGACGCTGATGGCGCGGCGAGGCGTGGTGAGCGAGGCGATGCGCGCGGCGGGCGAACGCTTCTCGGACGATTTTCGGCTCTCTCTTCTCGATCCTGTGCGCGCTGTCCGGCTGGACCGCCCGCGCGCCGCGCCGGGCGCGGCCGTGCAGGATCTGTCCGACGGCGTGCTGGGCGCCCGCCGCCGCGTCGCCAATGCCCGGCGAGCGTTGGGCGGGGCGGGCAGCCCGTGCGAGCGCGCGGCGTGGCATGTGCTGGGTTTCGGCCACACGGTCGCCGAATGGTGCCGCGCCGACGGCGGACGGATGCGCGCGGACACGGCCAAGGGAATCCTGGTCGGCGCCCTGGGCGTCTTGGCCGTGCACTACGGGCTCGACCGTAAACCGCCCCTCCCCAAGCCCCCACGCGCCGCTTAAGGTCTCGGCAGCCGCGCGCGACGCGGCGGGAGAGGGATCGTGGCGGAGCCTTTGCGAGCGATGCGATATCCGCGGGACGACGCGCCGCCGCCCGTCAGGGCACGCCGGGGCCCCATGCGTGCTCTCGCGCGTCTCCTGTTGCGCCTAGTCCTGGCCCTGCTTCTGGGGTGGACGTTTCTGATCGTCCTCTACCGCTTCATCGATCCGCCGCTGACGCCCCTGATGCTGCTGCGCCTGCCGGAAAGCGGCCGCATCGAACATGACTCGGTGCCGCTGTCGCGCATCGCACCCGACCTGGTGCGCGCGGTCATCGCGGCGGAGGACAACCGCTTCTGCGTCCATCGCGGCATCGACTGGAACGCGGTCGAGGACGCCGTGCAGGAATATGAAGCTGATGGAAAATTGCGGGGCGCCAGCACCGTCACCATGCAGACCGCGCGCAACCTGTTCCTCTGGCCGGGCGGCGGTTTTATCCGCAAGGGGCTGGAGGCGCCGCTGGCGCTGGCCATCGATGCGCTGTGGCCCAAGCGGCGGATCATGGAAGTCTACCTCAACATCATCGAATGGGGTGACGGCATCTACGGCGCCGAGGCCGCCGCGCGCCATCATTTCGGCGTCAGCGCGAAGCAGCTCACGCGTTCACAGGCCGCGCTCCTGGCGTCCGTGCTGCCCAATCCGCGCAAATGGTCGGCCGGCAAACCGGGCCCCTATGTCGCCGGCCGCGCCCCGCGCATCGCCGAGCGGATCGATCAGCTCGGCGGCGGCTTCCTCGACTGCGTGCGCTAGGCGCGGATATCCACCAGTGCCTCGCCTAGCACACCGAGGCGCGGCGCGAGGCCGAAGCCGGGCGCCTCGGTTGCCGCGACTGCGGCCGTGAGCCGCGCGGCGCCGCCGTCGGCGGTCGTGACGGTGACGTAGGTTCGGAAGTCGCCGCACCAGAGCCGCAGCACCTCCGGCGTCGAATGGGCCAGATGCGCGATGGCCGCCGACATGATGTCGCTGCCCCAACTGTCTGCGAACATCATGGCGATCCCGCGCGTGGCGCACAGGTCGCGGAAGCGCCGCGCCTTGGTCAGGCCGCCGATGCGCGACAGCTTGATGCCGACCACGTCCATGGCGCCATCGTCGAGCGCGCGCAGCAAGTGGTCTTCCGTTTCCAGCACCTCGTCCAGCACGAAGGGTAGGGTGGTGTTGCGGCGGATCGAGAGGCACTCGCCATAGGTCTCGCACGGCTGTTCCAGATAGATGTCGGCGTCTTCCACCGCGCGCGCGACGCGCATGGCCTCGTGCGGCGTCCAGGCGCAGTTGGCGTCGGCCACGGCCAGCTCGCCGGGCTGAAGCGCGCCGGCCACGGTGCGGATGCGCGCGATGTCGCCTTCGGGATCGTCGCCGACCTTGAGCTGGTACCGGCGGTAGCCGGCGGTCCGGTGCGTTTCCATCTCGGCCACCATGCGCGCGGGTTCGGCCAGCGACACGGCCTTGCCGCACGGCACCGATGCGCCGAAGCGACCGCCGAGCAGAGTAGCCACGGGTACACCGGCGGATTTTCCGGCCAGGTCCCAGCACGCCAGGTCGACCGCGCATTTCGCGTAAGGATGCCCCTTCAACACGGTGTCCATGGTCCGGTTCACGGCTTCGAGGCCGGTCGGGTTCAGGCCCAACAGATGCGGCCCCATCTCCGCGATGGCCGCGCGCGCGCCGGTGGCGAAGGCGGGCAGGTAGAAGCTGCCCAACGGACACACCTCGCCCCAGCCGGTCACACCCGCATCGGTGTCGATGCGGACGATGGTGCTGTCCACGTCGGTGACCGACTTGCCCTTGGACCAGGAATAGCGGCCGCCCTTGACCGGCAGGTTCACGCGATAGGCGCGGATTCGCATGATCTTCATGGCGAATTCGGTCTCCTGGAACACGGCTTCCCCGAACCCGTTACGTCCGTTACGGGGTGAAGGGATTTCACGTCCCGCGGCCTCGGTTTGTCCAGATGCGGGCGTGGCGGACAGGGAGACGGATATGTTCAAGTCGGTGACGGTTGTGATCGCGTTCGGCGCGGCGCTGGCGTTGGCCGCGTGCGATGAGAATTCGGGTTCCAACAGCCAGGTCGCACCCCAGGCGCCCGCGCCGCCCTTGCAGACCGCCGCCGCGCAAACGCCGCAGACGGCGGCCGACGAGATCGTGCTGCCCGAGCGCGCGAAGACCGGCGAGGATTGGAGCAAGTCGTTGCCCGAGGTTTACCGGGCGATGAGCGACTGTCTGGCCGCCGATGCGGCACCCCCGGCTTTTGCGCTCACGGTCACGCCGGAAAATCGCGGCATGGTTCTGGTCGCGATGGAAGGCAAGGACAGCGCGCGCAGCGATTGCCGGATTTCGACGCTCGGCGGCAAGCCGGCTTCGATCACGCCCATGGCCGAGCGGCAGATCAACGGCCCGCGTTTCTTCCCGGCCTCGTTCGGTGAAGCGCCGAGCCACTGCAAGGAAGCCGCGCAAGTCACGACCAAGGCCGGCGCGCTTCTCGGCTGGCTGGTGTGGGCGAAACCGGACTGCGCCTGACTGGCGGCCGATCGCTTACCGGTGGGCTCTGGACGATTGGCCGAGATGGTCGACGTAGGCGATGCCCAACGCCGACAGAATGAACATGCCGTGAATGATGGTCTGCCACAGCA
>CAYZFH010000165.1:0-7117 GCA_964477375.1 uncultured Rhizobiaceae bacterium
GGCGCTGTTCTTCGGAATATTCGCGCAAATGCGCGACCTCGGCCTCGGTGGTCGCCACGCGCAGACCGCCCGGCTGGCCAAAGCCAACATCGATGTCCATCTCGGCGCCGAAGCGCTTCCAGACATCGAGGCTCAGCTTGCAGAGGTCCAGGACCTCTGTGCGCTTGACCTGAAGGGAGAGAGTACCGGCGTTCGCGCCCGAGGCATCGCCCCAGGGCACGCCGCGTTCCAGGACCACGACGTCGCGGCCCGCCCGCGCCAGGAACAGCGCGGTGGACATGCCCGCGACGCCGCCGCCCACGACGGCGATCTCGGCGTCGCGTGGCGGCGTCTCGACGAAGACGCTCCCCGCCATGACGCCGATCGTCGGTGCCGGTTAGCCCCGCCTATTCGGCGGCGAGGCGCTTGCCGGAGCGCTTCACGGGGATCTCGGCCAGACCGGCCTCGATCTTCTTCCGCGTCGCGTCATCCACGCGCAGATACGGACGGCGCAGCGTGCCGCCGCCCGCGCGGCCCAGGATCTCCATCGCTTCCTTGACGAAGACGTAGTTGGGCGCGCCCGCGTTGGACAGCAGGTGATAGAGACGGTCCACGGTCTTCTGCGGACCCTTGGCCTCTTCCCAACGGCCCTTCGCGCACAGGCCGAAATACTCGACCATGTCGGGGCCGCAGACGTTGGCCATCATCGAAACGGTGCCGACCGCGCCGCGATGGACGTTCGACATGATGTAGGGCTCGAGGCCCGCGAACATGGCCAGCTTGTCGCCGACGGCGTAGATCGTCTCGCTCTTCTGGTACAGGTCGCGGGTCGAATCCTTGAGCGCCACGATCGCGTCGATCATGGCCAGGTCGCGCGCTAGCGGGGCATCGATGTTGATGCTGGTCCGCGGCGGGTTGTTGTAGAGCATGATCGGCAGGCCAACCTTGCCCACTTCCTCGAAGTGCGCGATCACCTCACGGCGCGAAGGCAGGGCGTAGGGCGGCGGCAGAACCATGCAGCCCGCCATGCCCAGCTTCTTCGCGGCCTTCGTCAGTTCAACGGCCTCGCGCGTGCCGATGGCCGAAGTGCCGGCCAGAACGGGAACGCGGCCCGCCGTGTGCTCCTGCGCAACCGCGAACAGGTCGACGCGCTCCTTGTCGGACAGGGAAAACCATTCGCCGGTCGAGCCCGCGATGATCAGCCCGTCCACGCCGTCGGCGATGAACATGTCGATCATTTTGCGCGTGGCCGCCTCGTCGACCGAGCCGTCCTTCGCGAACGGGGTCACGCACGCCGGAAACACGCCCTTCCAATCGGTCCGAAGCTTCGCCATCTGATCCTCTCCCGAAATATCGTTATGCGGGACGCGTCCTGCGCGCCGCCTTTACAAGAACTCCATCCTTCATTAGCAGAGTTGCCTAGAGGGTGCGACTCGCGCACCCCGGAACGTATTATATCGCAATATTAGCCATCGTACTGCGATACGTCCCTTCCGCCCTGCAAGGACAGGATTTCCATGAGCCGGGAACCACTTGAGACGCCCGATCCGCGCGATCCCGCGACCTACAAGGTTTGGGAGAGCTATCCGCTCCGCTTCAAGGATCAGGATCTGATGCAGCACGTGAACAACGTGGTGTTCAGCCGCCTGTTCGAGAGCAGCCGTATCGAATTCTGGCGCGGCCTCGGCCAGTTTCCGTTCCCCAAGGAAAGCGGGCTGATCATGGTACGCGGCGCGATCGACTATCTGCGCCAGCTCCACTATCCGGACACGGTGAAGATCGGCACACGCATCAAGCAGATCGGCACGTCCTCGCTGCGGGTGCGCCAGGCGCTGTTCAACGGCAAGGGCGAATGCTGCGCCTTGTCCGAATCGGTCAGCGCGCATGCGCACTATGCCAGCAGCAAGTCCTCGCCCATCCCGGACAAGCTCCGCAAAATTCTCGAATCGGCCTGAGGCACAAAATGGCGCACGAAATCCCCGCTCATCTCGGCGACAAGGCCTCATACAACTTTTGGCGTGAGAACAAGACGCGCTTCGCCGACATGGACCTGACCACGCACGTGGACCAGTCGGTCTACGTCACGCTGTTCCAGGACGCGCGCATCCAGTTCTGGCAGTGGGCCAAGCACGACATCATGGGGCCGGTGAACGGCTTGGTCATGGTGCGTTTCTCGGTCGACATCGTGCGCGCCATCGAACATCCGACCACAACGCGCATCGGCACGCGCATCACCAAGATGGGCAACAGTTCCGTCGCGTACGGACAGGGCATGTGGGACGGCGCGGGCAATTTTTGCGCGGTCGCCGAGGCCGTGAACGTGCAGGTCGACCTCAAGACTGGCAAGGCCGTGCCGTGGGACACGAATTTGAAGAAGCGGCTGTTGGCGCTCTGATTTCCCGAACCGACTGCCCGGCCGCGCATTGATCCGGTGAAGGTCATGAAGCGGAGAAGGCAGCCATGTCCCGCGTCGTCGGCATCGACCATCTGGTAATCCGGGTTGGCAATTATAAAAAGTCCAAAGCGTTCTATGGCGCGCTGTTCAAGTTCCTGGGCTTCGGGATTTCGGACGAATACGACGAAGCCGTCGGTTGGACGAACGGGCATACGCGCTTCTGGATCTATCCGGCCGATGCACAGGGTCGGAAGCGTAAGCACCGGGATGGCGATATCGGCTTCCACCATTACGCGTTCCAGCTACGCAGCCGGAAGGACGTCGATGCGCTGGAGGCGTTTCTCAAGCGTCGCAAGGTGAAGATCGTCGATCCGGCCAAGGAGCATTACGACGACTACTACGCCGTGTTCTTCCTCGATCCCGACGGGCACAAGCTGGAAGGCATGAAATACGGCGAGCGCCGCGCCAAGGCCGCCAAGAAGGGCGCGCGGCGGAAAGCTTGATTCGCGGAGACTTCGTCGCATCCTTGGTGTAATCGTTCGCCGCCGCGCAAAGAGGCGCGTTCGCACACAGCAAGGTCGCCATGCCCCCGCTCGATCCCAAAACCGTCCCGGTCCTCGACGCCATCACCGGCCGCAAATCCGTGCGCCGCTTCCTGCCGGATCCGGTTCCGGAGGAGACGGTGCGGAAGATTTTGGAAGTTTCGGCGCGAGCGCCGTCGGGAACCAATTCACAGCCGTGGCTGGTCCACGTGACGATGGGCGAAGCGCATGCGCGCGTCAGTCGAGAAGTGCTGGCCGCGGCCAAGGCCGGCGAGCGCAAGGAAGAATACGAGTATTCGCCGCATCCGTGGTTCGAGCCGTATATCTCGCGCCGTCGAAAGGTGGGCTACGACCTTTACGCGCTCTACGGCATCAAGAAGGAAGACATGCCCGCGCGCACAGCGGCCGCCCTACGCAACTTCGAATTCTTCGGCGCGCCGGTCGGGTTGTTCTTCAGCATGGACCGCAGGCTCCTTTACGGCTCCTGGCTCGATTGCGGCATGTTCATGCAGAACGTGATGGTGGCTGCGCGCGCCTTCGGGCTCGAGACCTGCCCGCAGGAAGCCTGGTGCTCCTACGGCCCCGCCGTGCGGCGGGCGCTCGGCATTCCGGACGACCAAGTCCTGATGTCGGGCATGTCGCTTGGCTACGAGGACAAGAGTGCGCCGGAGAATAAGCTGGTCACCGTGCGTGAACCGCTCGAAAACTTCGTGACGTTCCTGAAGGATTGAAAGGGCTTACTTCAGAAGACGCCGCGCGCGTTGAAGCAGGCGTGTGCGCAAGGCATCGTCGCCCAGCGCATCGAGGTAGTGCTGGAGATCGAGCACGAAGGCCGCGTAGTCATTGTGCCAGTCCCGTCCGGCGGCCACCTCTTCGATGGCATAGGGTGCGAGCCGCGGGGGCGGGCCGGCGGCGATCTGCGATGGCTTGCCGACCCGGTCGAGAAGATAGGTCTGGTCGAGTTGGGGTACCAAGACACGTGCGGGCGGTACGCCCAGTCCGGCGACCGCTTCCGCGAAGGCGGCCAGTGCCCGCTCCTCGCCATGCGTTACGAACACGCCGCCCACCACGGGCAGCCGCTCCTTCACCCACGAGAGCAAATCATCCCGCCCGGCATGGCCGGAATAGATGTCGGTCTGGCGGACGCGTGCGCGCACCGCGACCTCGCTGCCGTGGATGCGCACCGACTGCGCGCCGCTCGCAAGCAGATGTCCCATCGTGCCCGGCGCCTGGTAGCCGACCAGCAGCACGGTGGCTTCGGCTCGCCACAGATTGTTGACCAAATGACCGCGGATGCGGCCGGCGTCGCACATGCCGCTGCCGGCGATGATGATGGCCCCGGACGTAATGCGCCCTAGCGCCCTGCTCTCCTCGAATGTCTCGACGAAGCGCACGTTGGGCGTGCGCAGACTGGCGCCGAGATGGCGTTCGAAGACCTCTGTGGCGCGGATGGCCAGCGGCGAATCGAGAAAGACGTGAAGGGTGGGTATCTCTTGCCGCTGCATCAAGGCGGCAAGATCGAACAGAAGTTCCTGCGTCCGTTCGACGGCGAAGGCGGGGATCAGCAGATTGCCGCCGGCTGCCACGGCGGCCTGCACCTCCGCAGCCAGGGCCGCCTGGCGCTCGGGTTCGGGAATCGCCTTGCGGTTTCGGTTGCCATAGGTCGCCTCGACGACGAGGTAGTCGATGTTTTCGGGCGAGGCGGGATCGGCATGGAACGGCTTATCTCCGGAGCCAAGGTCACCGGAGAACAAGAGGCGTTGAACGCGCTTGTCGGAATTGCCGGTCATCACCTCCAGCTCGATCGAGGTCGAGCCCAGAATGTGGCCCGCGTTCCAGAAGCGGGCGCGCACGCCATTCGCCACCTCGATCCACTGGTCCATCGGCGCCGTGCGCAGGGATTTGGCGCAGGCCTCGGCTTCGGCGCGATCGTAGATCGGTGTGACCGCCGGCCGGCCGCGCTGCTCGTTGCGGCGGTTCAGCCGCTCGACCTCCGATTCCTGAATGGCCCCTGAATCGGGCAATAGCCAACCCAGCAGATCGACGGTCGGCGCACTCGCGATGATCGGCCCGGCATAGCCTTGCTTGCGGAGTTTGGGTAGCAAGCCGGAATGGTCGAGATGGGCGTGGGTGATCAGTGCCGCGTCGATCCGCTTCACGTCGAAGGGCAAGGGGCCATAGTTGAGGGCGCGCAGCGTCTTCGGCCCCTGGAACAGGCCGCAATCGATCAGCACGCAACCGAGCGGGTGTTCCAGCAGGTAGCAGGAGCCGGTGACGGTTCCGGCCGCGCCGCAGAAGCGGAGGGCGACGGTCACGACGAGGTGGTCATGGGTGGGACGCGCGCTTCTATTGCCATGGGGCGAGTGTACTCGTCCGCCCTTCCTAGGGAACCGAAAGCCCGCTCAGCGACGTTGATCGAAGCGCCGGCCGACGAGCGACGAGGCGATATTGACCTTTTGGATGTCGACCGTGCCGCCTGCGATGCCCCAGGCCCACCCGTCGCGCATGCGCTGCTCCATGCCGTAGGATTTGGCATAGCCGTAGCCGCCCATGAGCTGCAGGGCGGAGCCCGTCACCTCGCGCACCATCTCGTTGGCGAAGCACTTGGCGACGCTCGACTCCAGTACCGACGGCAGGCCGGCCGCCGCATTGGACACCGCGCGGTGGAGCAGGAGGCGCGAGGCCTCCACCTTGGTCTTCATCTCGGCCAGCTTGAGCTGCACGGCCTGGAAGTCGCAGATCGGTTTGCCGAACTGTTTGCGCTCTTGGCTATAGGCCAGCACGGATTCGAATGCGCCCGCCGCCACGCCCAGCGCCATGGTCGCGTTGCCGCAGCGCTCCAGGTCGAAGGCTTCCATCAGCTTGCTGAAGCCGCCCGCGGGCACGACCAGGTTCGCTTTGGGCACGGTCACGTTGTCGAAATGGATGTCGGCGGAGGGGATGCCGCGGAAGCCCATCAGTTCCTCGCGCTTGCCGAACGAAAGGCCGTGCGTGCCTAGCTCCACGTAAACCGCGCCGATGCCTTTCGCACCCGGCTGATCCGATAGGCGGCAATAGACAACGTAGCCCTCAGCGTGCCCGCCGCCCGAGGTCCAGCGCTTCTGGCCGTTGAGCACGATCTTGTCGCCCTCGATACGTGCCTTGGTCGTGAGGTCGGTCAGACCCGAACCCGCATGGGGTTCGGACATGGCGACGGCCACCTGGATTTCGCCCGAACAGACCTTGGGCAGGACGCGGCGCTTCAGTTCCTCGCTGCCGAACTTCTCGATGGCCTTCACCGGCCCGACATTGGCTTCGAAGATCGGGAAAGCGACGGCGACCGACACTTGCGCGAATTCCTCCAGCACAAGGACGGCTTCGAGATTGCCGAGGCCCAGCCCGCCGTATTCCTCCGGCGTGTTGATACCGAGGAAGCCCATCTCGGCGTAACGCTTGCGCCAAGCATGGGACGGCGGCTCATTCGTGTCCTCGCACTCGCGCGCCACCGCTTCCATCTGTTCGCGCGCGAAGGCGCGCGCCGTGTCCTGCAGCTCGCGCTGCTCGGGCGTCAGGGAGAAATCCATCGTCGATCCTTAAAGACTGAGAAGGGCGTTCAGGCGGCCTTGCGGCGTCTCTTGCCTTTGCCGCCCGCGATCACGCGCAGTGCGGGCTTCTTCGTGGTCGGCTTGGCCTTCGCCTTAGCCAGCTTCCCGGACATCTTGTCGTCGAAGATCACGTAATACTTCCGCACCGTGACCGGCATGTTCCAGGTGCCGTTGAAGCCCTTGGGAATCATGAACGCGTCGCCGGGGCCGAAGGTCTCGGCCTTGCCCGCCGCGTCGGTGATGATCACCGAGCCCGAAAGCAGGATGCAGAACTCGTCGGACGGGAAATCCTTGATGGCGACTTTGCCCGCCGTGCATTCCCACACGCCGGAGATCAGCTGCTTGGTGCCGTCGGTGTAAAAGTTGTAGCCTGACTCGCGCGGCTTGCCGACGATCTGGCGCCCTTCCGCGAAATTGCCCCAGTCCTGCAGCTTCTTGCCGCCGAGACCGTTCTTGTTGAGCCGCGTGATCTTCAAGGTCGCCATGTCCGCCTCCGTGCGTGGGTGCGGGCGCAGAATGAAGCGCCCGCCCGGATCGGGCAAGCGTCCGCTGCCGGGTTCCGATACCCGAATTCAGATCACGCCGTCGGCTTTCAGTGCCGCGATGTCGGCATCGGA
>CAYZFH010000166.1:0-7001 GCA_964477375.1 uncultured Rhizobiaceae bacterium
CCGCGCCCTGCGCTCCGCCCCACAGGCAGATGCGGACCAGCCGCCGCCGGGAACCCGGCGGGATGCGCCCCGTGACCCAACCGAACACGACCGGCACCAGGAAGACGATGCCGATCAGCCGCCCCCACAGGCGGTGGATGTATTCCCACCAGAAGATGCCCTTGAACTCGTCGAGCGACATGCCCCGGTTGATCTTCTGGTACTCGGGGAACTGGCGGTATTTGTCGAACTCGGCCTGCCACGCGGTGTCCGACAGGGGCGGCAGGACGCCGGTCACGGGCTTCCATTCGACGATGGACAGGCCCGATTCGGTCAGGCGCGTGACGCCGCCGATCACCACCATGGCGAAAATCATGGCCGCGCAGACCAAAAGCCAGCACACGACCGTGCCCGAAACCTTCGGTTCTAATTGACTAACGGAGCTTGCGCCCCCATTTCTTCCCGGTAGCCGGGAGCGAACCATGGACAACCTCGACGCGCTGGAAAGCCAGAGCATCTACATCCTGCGCGAGGCCTATAACAAGATCGAAAAGCTGGCCATGCTGTGGTCCATCGGCAAGGACTCCAACGTCATGGTCTGGCTGGCGCGCAAGGCGTTCTTCGGCCATGTGCCGTTCCCGCTCGTCCACATCGACACCACCTTCAAGATTCCGGAGATGATCACCTTCCGCGACCGCGTGGCGCGCGAATGGGGCCTCGACTTGGTGATAGGCAAGAACGAGGCCGCGCTGGCCGCCGGCATGAACTCGACCAAGGGCCGTGTCGTCTGCTGCACCGCGCTCAAGACCGATGGCCTCAAGCAGATCATCGACGCCAAGGGCTATACCGGCATCATCGCGGGCATCCGCCGCGACGAGGAAGGCACCCGCGCGAAGGAGCGCGTGTTCAGCCCGCGCGGGGTCGAGGCCCAGTGGGACTACCGCGACCAGCCGCCGGAATTCTGGGACCAGTACAAGACCGATTTCGCGCCCGGCACCCATGTGCGCATCCATCCGCTCCTCCATTGGACGGAGCTGGATGTCTGGCGCTACATCCGGCGCGAGAACATTCCCGTCGTCTCGCTCTATTTCGCGAAGGACGGCCGCCGCTACCGCTCGCTCGGCTGCGCGCCCTGCACGGGCTCGATCGAAAGCGAGGCCGCGACGCTCGACGCCGTCATCACCGAGCTCGAGAACACCCGCGTCTCCGAACGCTCCGGCCGTGCTCAGGATAAGGAATCCGAGGATGCGTTCGAGCGGCTGAGGGTCGGCGGGTATATGTGAGACGCGCGAGGCGCGGGAACAGCGTATGGCCACCGATCCCGCCTCGAACCATCCCGACACGCCTGACACCATCGTAGGCGCGTTGGCCGACGAGAAGCGGCGCCTCGCTAAATCCTCTCCGCGAAACATCCTGCGCGTGCTTGGCCCGGGCCTTGTTACCGGCGCGGCCGACGACGATCCCTCCGGCATCGCCACCTACAGCCAGGTTGGCGCGCAATTCGGTTTTTCCCTCGGCTGGGTTCTGTTGTTCTCCTATCCGTTGATGGCGGTGACGCAGGAGGTTAGCGCGCGCATCGGCTGCGTCACGGGACGGGGGATCGCTCAAAATTTGCGCCGGCACTATCCCCGCCCAATCCTGCGCGCGGCCGTGCTCATGCTGCTGGTCGCCAACATCGCCAATCTGGGGGCCGATCTGGGCGCCATGGCGGCGGCGCTGCAGCTTCTCGTCGGCGGACCGTTCCTGCTCCATGTGGTGGGCTTCGGTGTGCTGTGCGTGGTGCTCGAGGTTTATCTCAGCTATGCGCGCTATGCCGCGGTGCTCAAGTGGCTCACCCTTTCGCTCTTGTCCTATGCGGCCGTGGTCTTTGCCGTGCACGTGCCATGGAATGAAGCGTTACGCGCCCTCTTTGTACCTACACTCACCTTCGACGGCGCCCATGCCATGGCGCTGGTGGCGCTGCTCGGCACCACCATCAGCCCCTATCTTTTCTTTTGGCAGGCGGCACAGGAGGTTGAAGAGGAGCAGCGGCGCGCGGTCAGGCCCCTGACAGATGCGCCCGAAACTGCGCCGGCCGAGTTACGCCGGGTGCGCACCGACACTTGGCTCGGCATGGGCTATTCCAACCTCATTTCGCTTTTCATCATTTTCGCCACCGCCGCCACGCTCCATGCGGCGGGCATCACCGCGATCGATACGGCCTCGCAAGCCGCGGAGGCGCTCCGCCCGATCGCAGGCAATCTCACCTTCGCCGTGTTCGCTTGTGGGATTATAGGCACCGGTCTTCTGGCCGTACCCGTGCTGGCGGGCTCGGCCGCCTACGCCGTCTGTGAAACGTTCGACTGGACCGAAGGGCTCGACCGCAAGCTCAAGGACGCGCGCGCGTTCTATGCCGTGATCGCCGCGGCCACGGTCATCGGCATGGCGCTCAACGTCATCGGCTTCTCGCCGATCAAGGCACTCTATTGGTGCGCGGTATTGAACGGCGTTCTGGCCGCCCCGCTCATGGCGGCCATGCTCCTCATCGCTTCCAATCCGCGCATCATGGGGCGTTTCATCCTGCCCCGTTCCATGAAGCTCGGCGGGTGGCTCGCGACAGCCGTGATGGCGGCGGCAAGCGCAGGGTTCTTTGCCCTATGAGTCTTGCTGTCGCGGCTGGGGATGGTTCACGCGGACGGGAGGTATGGAACGTTGAACGCATGTGTGAGCGCCGAGCGGGGAAACTGCAAACGCCGTGCTTGGTTTATGCGGCGGCCGAGCGGTCCACTTCGCGCAAGAACTCTCGCACCGCCTTGGTGAAAGCTTCCGGCTTCTCGACCGGAGAGCCGTGTCCGGTTCCCTCGATGCAGATGCCGCGCGCGTGGGGAATGGCGTCGAGCATCTGCTGCGCATAGACGGGCGGGAAGATCACGTCCTCGTCGCCCCAGACCACGAGCGTCGGACGCGCGATTTGCTTGAGGCGATCCAAGGTATCGGCGTCCATGCCGGCCGTGATGTTGCGCAGGAACGCTTCCGGCCTTTGCTGCGCGACGGCGACCTTGAAGCCCTCGACCAGATCGTCGGGTGATTTGACAGCAAGGGTGCTGCGCCCGTTGCCGAAGAAGATCATCGCGTGCAGCAGTTCGTCATGGTCTTTGATCCGCGTCTGCATCGCCTGCCAGACGCCGAAGCACGCGCGGACATAGGCATCCGTCTTAGCCCATGTGTTGATGAGGCCAAGGCTGCGCACGCGCTCGGGATGCGCCAGGCACAATTCCTGCGCGATCTGCCCGCCCATGGAATGGCCGATGATATGGGCCGACGGCAACTTCAGATGATCGAGAATGGCCAGTGTGTCGTCGGCCAAAGTGCGGATGGAGTAGGGCGCCGTCGCCAGGCTGCTGCGCCCGATATCGCGGTTGTCGAAGACGATGACCCGGTGGCCCGGGAGCTGGTGCGGAAAATCGCCCCACGAGCCGTGATCGCACATCATGCCGGAGATGAGCAGGACAGGCGTGCCCGCGCCTTCGTCGTCCTCGAAATAGATGCTGGCGCCTTTGGATGCGGCGATTGGCATGGGACGGCTCCGTTGTGTTCGGCCGGAAGTCTACGTCAGCGCGGCGTGCTTGCCGACAGGATCAGCCGCACGCCGATTGCGCCCATGAGCGCGCCACAGATGCGGTCGATCCAAAGTTTCGAGCGCAGGTAAGCGGAGCGCGGCGGGCCGGAGGAGAAGGCCAGGGCGACGAAGGAATACCAGACCGTCTCGGTGCAGAAGACGAGCGGCGGCACCGCGAAGAAGATCCAGGCGGGCGGCTGGGCCGGCAGCACGGCGGTGAAGATGCTGGCGTAGAACAGCGCGGTCTTGGGGTTGCTCAACTGCACCGTCAGCGCGGTGAGGAACGAGCGATGTCCCGGCGCGGGCGCCTCCGTGCCGCTGTCGGGCAGCGCCAACGGCTCGCACGCGGCGCGCCACAGGCGCCAGGCCAGATAGACGAGGTAGAGCCCTCCTGCCGTCTTCAGCACCACGAAGAGCCACGAGACATGGGTGAACACGGCGTGGAGGCCGAACAGGGCCGCCGCGCTGAACGCCATGCCGCCCACGCCCATGCCCGCCGCGGCGGCCAGGCCGTGGCGGCGCGAACGCGCGACCGCGGTGCGCACCACCAGGACGAAGCTCGGTCCCGGGCTCACCGCCCCGATCAGGACGGTGAGGAGGATGGTGGCGAGGGCGAGCAGTTCGGTCATGTTCGGTTACCCCTCCCCCTGACCCCTCCCTCAAGGGGAGGGGTGAAGAAATAGTCGGTGCCTCCCTCTTACTTTACCCCTCCCCTGCGAGGGAGGGGCTAGGGGAGGGGGTGAGTGGAACTTAGTTCTTATGCGGAAATCGAGTCGTCGGTGTCGAAGAAGCTTCGCACCTCCTTCAGCGCGTCGGCCAGTCCCATGCGTTTGACCTCGACGCCGGGCGGGAAGGCGCCTGCGAGGCGCGAGGGCATCTGCGGGTCCAGCATCACGAAGACGCCGTGGTCGTCGGCACGGCGCACGAGGCGGCCATAGGCCTGCTTGAGCCGCAGGCGCGCGATCATGTCGTCATAGCCGCGGCCGAGGAACCGCGCCTTGCGCGCGCGGTGCAGGATGTCCGGGCGCGGCCACGGCACGCGGTCATAGACGATGAGGCGCAGCGCGCGGCCGGGCACGTCGATGCCGTCGCGCACGGCATCGGTGCCGAGCAGGCAGGTGTCCTCCTCGGCGCGGAAGATGTCGACCAGCGTCGTGGTGTCGAGCGCGTCGACATGCTGGGCGAGGAGGGTGAGGCCCGCCTTCTCCAAGGCCGGCGCCACCTTGGCGTGAACGGCGCGCAGACGCGCGATGGCGGTGAAGAGGCCGAGCCCGCCGCCGCCAGACGCCAGGAACAGCTCGCGATAGGCGGCGGCCACTTGATCCATCTCGGTCTTGCGCACGTCGGTCACCACGATCACGCGTGTCTGCGCCGCGTAGTCGAAGGGCGAGGGCACGGCGGCGCGCGTGGCGGGCAGGGGCAGGTGGCCCGAGCCGGTGCGCGCTTCGGCGGCGGCCCAGTCGGCCTCCTCGTCGCCCGTGCCGTCGCGCAAGGTGGCCGAGGTGATGACGAGGCCCTGCGCCTTGGCGGCGACGAATTCGCTGAAGGGCAAGGTGGGGTCGATCCAGTGGCGCGCCATGGCCACGTCCAGGTCGCGGCCCTGCGCGCGCTCGACCGCGAACCAGTCGACGAAGCGCGGCGGCGCGTCGCTCTCGGGCTCTGGTGTGATGAGCGCCTGGAGCATTCCGCGCCAGCCCGCGATCAGGATGGCGGAGCGGCGGCGCAAGCCGCGCGCGACGGATTCGATCCGCATGCGCGTCGGCGTATCCAACTCGTCGGCCTTCTCGTCGAGCTGGGTCTCGAGCCACTGCGCGAGACGTTGCAGTGGCGTCGCCAGGCGCGCCATCGCGCCGTCCAGTTCGCGCGCGGCGTCGACCAGGCCCGGCACGGGATCGTTGGTCTCGGTTTCGAAGCCATAGGCGCTTTGCGAGTCGGGCGCGCGCGCATAGGCCTGCTGGCGAACGAAGGCCAGGAAGGTTTCGGCCGGACCATGCGGGGAACCGCCGCCGAGCCGCTGGTGCCAGCCTTCGCCGGGCAAGGCGCGCGCGGCGCTTTCCGCCTGCTGGATATAGCCCTCGGCTTCATCCTCGCCGAAGGCCAGGTCGCCCGCGCGGCGGCGCAATCCGCGCGCGCGGCTGCCGCGCCGGTCCTCCGCGCCCAGCACCCAGCGGCGCAGCTCGGTCATCTCAAGGCCCGAGAGATGGGATGAGAAGGCTGCATCGGCCGCGTCGAAGACATGGTGGCCTTCGTCGAAGACGTAGCGCTGGGGCACGTTGTCGTCGTCGAGCCCGCCCAGCGCAGCCTGGATCATCACCAGCGCATGGTTGGCCACCACGATGTCGGCGCGGCGCGCGCGGCGCACGCTGCGCTCGATGAAACAGCGGTGGTAATGCGCGCATGCCGAGTAGATGCATTCGCCGCGCCGGTCGGCGAGCTCGATGGTGCGCGCGCGGCCGACGAGATCGGGCAGCCAGGAGGGGAAGTCGCCGCCGGTCATGTCGCCGTCGCGGCTCGCCCGCGCCCAGCGCGCCATGAGGCCGAGCGCCAAGAGGTCGCGCCGGCGCGTGCGCGCGATGGCGATGGCTTCGTCGAGATTGAGGATGCACAGATAGTTCTCGCGCCCCTTGCGGATGACGACGCGGCGCGCCTTCTCCTTCGGGTCGGGCACAAGGCGGTCCAGCTCGTCGTCGATCTGGTGCTGCAGGTTGCGCGTGTAGGTGCTGATCCAGACCGGGCCCTTGTTCTTCTCGGCCCACAGACTCGCGGGCGCCAGGTAGCCGAGCGTTTTGCCGACGCCGGTGCCGGCTTCGGCCAGCACCAGGTTGGGCGCGCCCGGCGCGTTGCGCGGCGCGAAGGCCGCCGAGACGGACGAGGCATAGTCGCCCTGCTGCGGCCGCTCCTCGGCGTGGATGCCGACCAGCTCGGCCAGGCGCGCGCGCGCCTCCTTGGGATCGACGGGCAAGGTGCCGGGCGGCGGCATCGGCCCTTGCTCGGACCATTCGGGCAGGTCGCGCCAGACTTCGAGCGCGGTGCGGTCGGGCGGCAGGTCGGGCAGGGCGTCCAGCACCGCGCGGCCCCAGCTCCAGCCGGCCTCGGCCATGGCCTGCGCGATGCCGCGCGCCGCGGCGGCGGGCTGGTCTTCCAGCGCGGCCAGGTCGCCGAGCAGGATCGCGGCCGCGCGGCGGAGCGTGTCGGCTTCGCTTGCGAGATCGTGCGGCTTCTCCAGGTCGAGTGCCGCCGCCAGCCCGCGCGCGGTCGGCAGGGTGAAGCGGGCGGGCCGGGCGAAGGCGAACAGCTCGAGCAGGTCGCGCGCGGGGAACGGATCGGTGCGCAAACGGTGCGCCAAAGATGGCGCATGGCAGACCAAAGGTGGCGTTCCCATGCGTGCGCGGCGCACGGCCTCACTGTGGCGGATACGTTCGGA
>CAYZFH010000167.1:0-6974 GCA_964477375.1 uncultured Rhizobiaceae bacterium
CGCCTCGATCACCTCGAGGCCCTTGTTCATCATGGTCGCCGAATCGACCGAGATCTTGGCGCCCATACTCCAGTTCGGATGCGCCACCGCCTGCTCGGGCGTCATTGACGCCATTTCCGTCAGGCTGCGCGTGCGGAACGGACCGCCCGAAGCGGTCAGCATGATGCGGCTGATCCGCTCGTGTTGCTCGAAATCGAATACCTGGAAGATCGCGCTGTGCTCGGAATCGACCGGCAGAAGCGTCGCGCCGTGGCGCTTGACCTCTTCCATCACGAAATCGCCAGCGCAGACCAGCGTCTCCTTATTGGCCAGCGCGACCACTGCGCCACGGCGTACCGCGGCCAAAGTCGATTCGAGTCCAGCGGCGCCGACGATGGATGCCATCACGACTTCCGCCGGCCGGTCCGCCGCCTCGACCACAGCCTCTGCGCCCGCAGCCGCCTCGATATGAGAACCGAACAGATTATCCTTAAGCGCTTTGTATTGGCTGGGGTCGGCCACGACGGCGATACGGCAGCCAAGCTCGCGTGCCTGTTGGGCCAAGAGATCGGCGTTCCGGTTCGCGGCCAAGGCTTCGGTTCGGAAGCGTTCCGGCGAACGCTGAAGAATGTCGACCGTGCTGCGGCCGACCGAACCGGTCGACCCCAGAACCGACACCCGCCTGGGCTCTTGCTTTGACATCTTCGCCCTCACCACAAGATCACGCTTCGCCCGACGAACAGGCAGGCCACGGCGACCGCCAGAGTGGCGCCAATGATGCTGTCGAAGCGATCGAACAGACCGCCATGACCGGGAATAAGGGACCCGCTGTTCTTTACGCCGTAACGGCGCTTGGCCGCCGATTCTAGGAGATCACCCAGTTGCGCGGCGACGGATACACCGACGCTGGCCGCGGCCAACAGCGCCGCGTCGGACGCACGCATATAAGGCGCGGCCAGATAGCCCAGAATGCCTGCACACAGAAGGCCACCAATGCAACCGGCCCAAGTCTTTTTCGGGCTCAAGCGCGGCGCCAATTTAGGGCCGCCAAGAAGGCGACCGATGAAATAAGCGCCCGTATCGGTCGCGACGCAGACCGCGACCAGCCAGAAGACAGCCTCACGGCCACCGGTTGGCTCGGCACGCAGCCAAAGGACAGCCACCGCCCAGGCTCCGACATACAGGATGCCAAGCGCGATCCAGCCTCCCGACGGAACCGCGATCAGGCGCGCCGCGAGCCAAACCACGGAGACAGCGACGACCAGCCCGAAGGCGATCGAGAGCGGGCTGACCATCAGCCCGACGGCCAGCGCCACGAGAATGGACAGACCCGCAACGCCGGCGCGTAGGGCGGAATGATCCCCTAGGCGCGCCCATTCCCAGACCAAGAGGGCCGCCACGACCAAAACAGCGACGTTAAAAAGGATTCCGCCCGCGCCAATGGCCAATACGCCAATGCCGGCAAGGACGAGCGCCGAGACCGCACGCCGCCCCAGGCTCCCCGCTTCGGGAGCCTCAGCCTCCGGCGGCACCGTAACGGCGCTCACGGCGATGGAATTCGTGGAGGGCGTTCTCAAAATCCTGCTTTCCGAAGTCGGGCCACAAAGTGTCGATGAAGACCAGTTCGGCGTATGCCGACTGCCAGAGAAGGAAATTGCTGATCCGCTTCTCGCCGCTGGTGCGGATGACCACGTCCGGGTCCGGCACGCCCGCGGTCGACAGATGCGACTGGAACACGGCCTCGTCGATGTCTTCCGGGCGGCGGCGCCCGCTCTCGACATCCCGCGCCAGGGAGCGCGCGGCCGCCGTGATCTCGCTGCGACCGCCATAATTCAGCGCCACGATCAGATTGAGCGCCGTGTTGTTGTAGGTCTGCTGCTCGGCCTGGCCGATCAAGGCGACGATGTCCGGAGCCAACTGCGCGCGCTCACCGATGAAGCGGATCCGCACGCCACGCCCGTGCAATTCGGCGATCTCGCTGCGCAGGTAATGGCGCAGAAGCCCCATGAGGTCGTTGACCTCTTCGACGGGGCGCTTCCAGTTCTCGGACGAAAAGCCGTAAAGCGTCAGATAGCCGATGCCTAGCTCGACGGCGCCTTCGACCGCCCGGCGCACGGCATCCGCGCCGCGCTTATGGCCGGCCGCACGCGGCAACCCGCGCGCCCGGGCCCAACGCCCGTTGCCGTCCATGATGATCGCGACGTGGCGAGGGGCGCCACTCTTGGGCAGGGTTGGCATGTCGCTCATCGATCAGACTTGAACAATCTCCTGCTCCTTCTTCGCCAGGAGCTGGTCGATCTCCTTGACGAAGCCGTCGGTGACTTTCTGCAATTCCTCCGACTGCCGCTTGTGATCATCCTGGGTGATATCGCCCTTTTTCTCGGACGCCTTCAGATGATCCATCCCGTCGCGCCGGACGTTACGCACGGAAACCCGCCCCTGCTCCGCGTATTTGTGCGCGACCTTGATCAGCTCCTTCCGGCGCTCCTCGTTCAACTGCGGCACCGGCACGCGAATGAGCTGGCCATCGACCTGCGGATTGAGGCCTAGACCGCCATCGCGGATGGCCTTCTCGACGGCGGAGACGACGCTCTTGTCCCACACCTGCACCGTCAGAAGCCGCGGCTCCGGCACGCTGACCGTTCCGCACTGCGCGAGCGGCATGCGCGAACCGTAGGCCTCGACCGTGATCGGCTCCAGCAACGCAGCGCTCGCGCGCCCGGTGCGAAGGCCGGCCAATTCTTTCTTGAAGACATCGACGGCGCTACGCATGCGCCGTTTCACGTCCTCGCTGTCACCGTGCGCCATCGGACGCTCCCTTTTCGGTGATGATTGTGTGCCGCCCTTTGCCGGAAATGACCGCGGCGAAGGACCCTGCATTTTGGATCGAAAAGACCAGAATCGGTATCTTATTCTCGCGCGCCAGGGCGATGGCCGATGCGTCCATCACCTTGAGATCCTTGGATAAAACATCCATGTAGGTCAGCGTCTCGTAGCGTGTCGCATTCTTGTCCTTGGCGGGGTCGGCGTTATAGACGCCATCCACCTTGGTACCCTTCAGCAATACGTCGCAGCGCATTTCCGACGCCCGCAGCGCGGCCGCCGTATCGGTCGTGAAAAACGGATTGCCGGTGCCCGCGGCGAAGATCACAACCCGATTTTTTTCCATATGCCTGGCCGCGCGCCGGCGGATATAGGGCTCACACACGGCACTCATCGGGATGGCAGACTGAACGCGGGTCTGGAGGCCGATGCGCTCCATCGCGCTCTGCATCGCGAGCGCGTTGATCACCGTGGCCAACATTCCCATGTAGTCGCCGCTGGCGCGATCGATGCCAGTGCTGGTTCCGGTCAGGCCGCGGAAGATGTTGCCGCCGCCGACAACCATACAAACCTGGATACCCAGGTCGCGAACGGCTTTCACATCCTGGGCAACGCGATCGAGAACCGCGGGGTCGATTCCAAATTCGCCGTCGCCCATCAGGGCTTCGCCGGAGAGCTTCAGCAGCACGCGGCGATAACTGGGCATATCAGCCATTTTGGCATCCGTCGGGTGAGCCGGACGCCGCCCCGTTTCGGCGTCCGGTAACGGTGCGATCATACACGAACGCACCCAGTCGAGGAATCGCGCTGGTCAGCGTGCGAGCTGCGCCGCGACCTCGGCTGCGAAATCGCTTTGCTCCTTCTCAATGCCCTCGCCCAAGGCGAAACGCACGATCCCCGCGACCTTGACCGGCGCACCAAGCGCCTTGGCCTGGTCTTCGACGACCTTGCCGACACGGCTTTCGCCGTCGATGACCCAGGTCTGCTCCAGCAGGACCACGTCCTGGTAGAACTTGCGCAAGCGCCCTTCCACCATCTTCGCGACGATGTCGTCGGGCTTACCGCTGGACTTGGCCTGATCGGCCAGCACGGCGCGTTCGCGATCGACCAGCGTCTTATCGAGCTGATCGACGGAAATCGACTCGGGCTTCGCGGCCGCGACATGCATGGCGACTTGGCGTCCGAACGCCGACAACCCGGCCTCGGGCGCCGTCGATTCAAGCGCCACCAGGACGCCGATCTTGCCCAAGCCGTCACCGATCTGATTGTGGAGGTAGCCAACGACGACACCGTTCGAAACGCTCAACGACGCGCTGCGCCGCAGGTTCATGTTCTCGCCGATCGAGGCCACGAGGCTGGTCAGCTCGTCCTGCACGCTATGGCTCTTGCCAGGATACGGAGCCGCCTTGACCTTCTCGGCATCGTCGCCAACGGACAGCGCCACGCCGGTCGCGGCGCGGACGAAGCCTTGGAAGGCGTCATTGCGCGCGACGAAATCGGTCTCGGAATTGACCTCGACCAAGGCACCCGCCTTGCCTTTCACGGCCAGGCCGATCAGCCCTTCGGCGGCAACGCGGCCCGCGCGCTTCGCGGCGGCAGCCAAGCCCTTCTTGCGGAGCCACTGCACGGCCTCTTCCATGTCGCCTTTCGTCTCGGCGAGGGCCTTCTTGCAATCCATCATGCCCGCGCCGGTTTTCTCGCGCAGTTCCTTCACGACCGAAGCGGTGATTTCCGCCATGTCCCACCTTTGTCGATTTCATTAACAGAAAAACGCGGACGCCCTGGGGACGCCCGCGCTTCGAAACTTAGTTTGCGGCCGCTTCCTGCGCGCCCGCCTCGGCGACAGCTTCCGCCGGGGGCAAGGCCTCGGCGGCATTCTTGTCCTGCTCGCCGATATCAGTGCCGGACTTGAGCTGCTCTTCCTGCAGACCATCCAGGATCGCGCCTGCGACCATGTCGCAATAGAGCGTGATCGCGCGCAGCGAGTCGTCATTGCCCGGGATCGGGTAGTTGATGCCGTCCGGGTTGGAATTCGTGTCTACCACCGCGATGACAGGCAGGCCCAACTTGTTGGCCTCCTGGATGGCGATGGCTTCCTTGTTCGTGTCGATGACGAAAAGGATGTCGGGCAAACCGCCCATCTCCTTGATGCCGCCGAGGGCGCGATCGAGCTTGGTCTGCTCGCGCGTCAGGCCCAGAAGCTCTTTCTTCGTCAGGCCTTCCTGCTCGCCGGAAAGACGCTCCTCGAGCTGGCGCAGGCGCTTGATCGAATTCGAGATGGTGCGCCAGTTGGTCAGCATGCCGCCGAGCCACCGGTGGTTGACGTAATACTGGCCGCAGCGCTTGGCCGCATCGGCAACGATCTCCGACGCTTGGCGCTTGGTGCCGACGAAGAGCACACGGCCGCCATTGGCCGCCACCGCGCGCACGGCCTGCATGGCCTGCTGCAGCATCGGGACGGACTGCTGAAGATCGATGATGTGGACGTTGTTGCGAACGCCGAAGATGAATTGTTCCATCTTCGGGTTCCACCGGCGCGTGACGTGGCCGAAGTGGACGCCGGCTTCCAAAAGCTGGCGCATGGAGAAATCTGGCATAGCCATAGGTCGTTCCTTTTCCGGTTGAGCCGCCGCGGGGGTGGTCTTCAGCCGGATGGCCGAAAACACCGGATGGACCGCTCTGGCCGGAATGGCCTGGGCGACCGCTGTCCCGCGTGAGGATTTAAGTGAGGGGGTAAATAGTCAGTTTAGGCCGGTTTTGCAAGCTATTTCCGGCACTTCGGCGGATTCGCTCAAATTTCCCGTACGTCCAAAACCCCGGGCACGGCCTTGAGCGCCGCCCGGGTGGGCGGAGCCAGGGCAAAACGGCCCGGCAGAGCGATTTCCACCTCCCGCTGGGCCTCCACGGGCACGATTACGGTAATCCGCCCCTTCCCCCGGGTATCACGCTGTATGACGCTCTTAAGGCCCGCCACCGAGGACGGGTCAGTCACGAAGACCTGCAGCACCTTGGGGGTCTCGGCCACCGCGTCGTCCAACTTACGGACTCCCTGGACCGCGATCCGCAGCATGTCCTCTTCCAACCTTGCCTCGACCGTCAGCAGCAAGGGGGCGCTGGAATCAAGCAAGTCCCGCGCGTCGGCCAGGACCTCGGAGAACATCACGGCCTCGAACATGCCGCTTGTGTCCGAGAACTGCACGAAGGCGTAGCGGGAGCCGCGCTGGCTGGTACGCTCGCGCCGGCCGATCGAGGTGCCGACCAGCTTCACGTGCGACGGCCCGCCGGCGGCGAGGTGCGCGTGCAGCCTTGCCGACGGCAACACCCCCAGGCGAGCCAAAGCGGTGGCATACACGTCCAGCGGATGGGCGGACAGGTAGAAGCCGACGGCCTCGAACTCTCGGCGCAGCCTCTCCGCTTCCGGCCAGTCTGCCACGTTCTGAATGGCCAAGCCGGTCGCCACGGTGCCCTCGCCGAACAGCCCCTGCTGCTGGCTTTCGCGGTCGACGGCCGCCGAACTGGCGCGCCGCACGATGGCTTCGATGGCGCCGAAGACCTTGGCGCGGTTGGGCTCGATCGAATCGAACGCACCGGCGCAGGCCAGGCTTTCCAGCTGACGTTTGTTGATGCTGCGCGAATCCATGCGCTCGGCGAAATCGGACAGCGACTTGAAAGGCCCCCTCGCCTCGCGCTCGCGCACCAGCCCTTCCATCGCGGCACGGCCGACATTGCGCACCGCGGCCAGGGCGTAGCGCACTGCCAATGTTTCATCCGCCCCTGTTTCCACCGCGAAGACGACATCCGACCGGTTCACGTCCGGCGGCAGGAGCTTCACGTGGATGCGGTCAAGCTCCTGGCGGAAGACGCCCAGCTTGTCCGTGTTACCCATGCTGAGCGTCATGGACGCGGCCAAGAACTCGACGGGATAGTTGGCTTTCAGATAGCCGGTCTGATACGCGACCATGGCGTAAGCAGCCGCGTGCGATTTGTTGAAGCCGTAGCCCGCGAACTTGTCGACCTGATCGAAGATCAGGGTCGCCTGCGCCTTATTAACCTTTCGCTCCATGGCGCCCTGAATGAAGGTCTGGCGCTGAGCCGCCATCTCTTCCTTGATCTTCTTGCCCATGGCGCGACGCAGAAGATCGGCGCCGCCAAGCGTGTAGCCAGACAAGACC
>CAYZFH010000168.1:0-6929 GCA_964477375.1 uncultured Rhizobiaceae bacterium
TATGGAGCGCCCGGATCTGCGGCAGGCTGACGCTGCCGTCGCCGCCGAAGGTGATCGGCGTGCAGCCCGCATTGATGATGTGGGAAACCGCGGCCTCGATGCGGCGGAACGTCTCGGCCGTGTCGCCTAGAACCACGCGCACGTTGCCGCAATCGACGACGTTCAGCTCCTTGAGCGGGTTGTAATCGGCGATAGGTGGCTGGTAGGGCCGCACCAGTGTCGACTGCTCGCGCAGCGCGGCCGGCCCCGTGCGGGCGCCGAGGCGCACCGGATGCAGGCCGCAGTCGAAGGGGATACCCAGGATGGCGGCCTTGCTCTTCGACAAGTCGCGCGAATAGGGCACGCCCATGAAGGTCTGCACGCCCGAGGTCAGATCATCGTCCCAGGCGAATTCCGGCGGCGCCGGTTTCTTGGTGGCCATGTGGTCCTCCCCCTCTGGCGGAGCGCCCGTCCCGGCGCGAACCGCAGTCTAGATCATATAGCAGCCGCCGTTGGCGACGACCGTTTCACCCACCACGAACCGGTTGCGTTTGGAACCCAGGAACAGCACCACTTCGGCGATGTCCTCCGGTTCCGCAGCGCGCTTGACCGGAATGGTCGGAATGCGCGGCGCGAGCCAGCTCTGGCCCTTGGCGCGTTCGGTCGCCACCGGGCCCGGCGCCACGCCCGTGCAGATGATTTCGTGGGGACCGAGTTCCTTGGCAAAGGTTTTGATCAGCGAAAGAAGCGCGGTCTTCGATGCCGCATAATGCGGCAAGGTCGGCTTCGCGATGTAGGCGTCCTCTGTGACGATCGTGACCACGCGTCCGTAGTTCTGTTTGATCATGGGATCCATGAAAGCGCGCGTGACGAAGAACACGCCCTTGGTGTTCACGCCGAACACTTGGTCCCACGATTTTTCGGTGATCTCGCGCAGGTTCTCGAAGGGATAGATGCCTGCATTGTTCACCAGCAAATCCGCACGACCGAAATCGGCCATCGTCGCATCGCGGGCGGACAGGACGTTCTTTTCGTTCGTGACGTCGACCGCGTAAGCCTTGACCTTGGCACCGGTCTCTTGGCCGATCCGCTCGGCCGCCCGCTTGGCCCCATCGGGATTCACATCCCAGATAGCGACCTTACCGGCCCGCTGCGCGATCATGCGCGATATGGCGTATCCGATGCCGTCGGCACCGCCAGTGACGATACCGACCTGCCCCTGGAACTCCGTCGCGATATCCATGGTGCCCTCGCGTGATCGGCGCGGCCGATCAGAACATGTAGCGCCCGCCGCTGGCGATCACCGTCTCGCCGGTGACGAAGCGGTTGCGCTTGGAACCCAGGAACGCCGCGACCTCGGCGATGTCATCGGGCTCGGCCGCGCGGCCCAGCGGAATCTGCTTGGTGTGCTCGGCCAGCCAGCTTTGTCCCTTGGCGCGATCGGTCGCGATCGGACCCGGCGCCACGCCCGTGACTAGGATCTGGTTCGGCGCCTGCTCCAACGCGAAGGTGCGGATCAGCGGCAGTAGCGCCGCTTTCGACGCGCCGTAGTGGGCGATGGTCGGCTTGGGAATGTAGGCGTCCTCGCTGACAATCGTGACGATGCGTCCGTATTTTTGCGCGGCCATGTTGTCCACGAAAGCACGAGAGACCAACAGCATGCTGAGCGTGTTGACATCGAACATGCGCTTCCACGCCTCCGGCGTGATCTCGCGCAAGGTCGCGTGCGGGTAGATGCCCGCATTGTTCACCAGAACCTGGACGTTGCCGAAATCCTTCAGCACGGCGTCGCGCGCGCGACGGATCGAGGCCTCGTCGGTCACATCGGCTTCGTAGGTGCGCACTTCGGCGCCCTGCTGCGTCAGACGCTCCTTGGCTTGGCGCAGCGTGTCCTTGTCGATGTCCCACAGCGCAATCTTCGCGCCGCGCTCGGCCAAAAGCCGTGCGATCGCGAAACCCAAACCGTTGGCGCCGCCGGTGACGACCGCCGTTTGCCCTTCGAATTCTTTCTCAGCCATATGCGAACCCTCTCAAAATAACTCCGCGCCGCTTTCGAGGCGGCGCGGAGGAAACACGGCAAAAATGCTCAGAGCATCGTGAAGCCGCCGTTGGCGACCACGGTCTCGCCGACGACGAAACGGTTGCGCTTGGAGGCCAGGAACAGCACGACCTCGGCGATATCTTCCGGCTCCGCCGCGCGGCGCACCGGAATCAGCGGAATACGCTGCGGAATCCAGCCCTCGCCCTTCGCACGCTCGGTCGCGACCGCGCCCGGCGACACGCCGTTCACGATGACCTCGTGCGGGCCCAACTCGGCCGCGAAGGTCTTGGTCAGCGACAGCACCGCGGCCTTGGACGCGGCATAGTGCGGCGTCGTCGGCTTCGCGATATAGGCGTCGTTGGTGATGATGCTGACGATGCGCCCGTATTTCTGGGAGATCATCTGGTCCATGAAGGTGCGCGTGGTCAGGAGCATGCCCAGCGCGTTGATGTCGAACATCTTGTTCCAGCCCTCGACGGTGATCTCCTTGAGGGTGGCCTTGGGATAGATGCCGGCGTTGTTGACCAAGACATCGGTGCGCTTGAATTCCTTGAGGATGGCATCGCGCGCTTTCTGCAGCGTGTCTTCCTTGGTGACGTCGGCAACATAGCCCTTGGCCTTGCCGCCGTTCTTGGTCAGCTTTTCGACCGCGCCGTCCATGGCCTTCTGGTCCACGTCCAGAAGGCAAACCGTCGCGCCGCGCTCCGACAACAGCCGCGAGATGGCGAAACCGATGCCCGCCGCGCCGCCCGTAACCACGGCCACCTGGCCCCCGAATTCGGCTTCACTCATTGGGAAATCCCCTTGGTTTTCTGATCGAGGCGGCGACGGTACGAGGGGGTAACAAGGCCTGTCAACGCGGGCTGGGCCAACCTTGACCCGGTGCCGCGCGCGGGAGGACAATGTTTCAACGGTTTCTCACGCCCCCCTATCGCATCGCAATGGCGAGGGGCGCAAAAACACCCTTGGGGAGACGATTTATGAACCTTCAGAGCGCGCGCAACTATGACCTGCAGGCCGCCGTGTTGGAGGCGGAGCAGCGCTTCGTCACGGCCAATCCGAAGAGCAAATCCAACTTCGAGGCCGCCTGCAAGGCGATGCCCGGCGGCAACACGCGCACCGTGCTGTTCTATGCGCCCTATCCCCTGACCATCGCGAAGGGCGAAGGCTGCTACGTCACCGACATCGACGGGCACACTTATGCCGACTTCCTGGGCGAATACACGGCGGGCCTCTACGGCCACTCGCACCCCGTCATCAAGAAGGCCATCCAGGATGGTCTCGAGCGCGGCATCGTGCTGGGCGGCCATAACGAGATCGAAGTGAAGCTGGCGACCGAGGTGTGCCGCCGCTGGGGCATGGAGCGCTTGCGCTTCACCAACTCCGGCACCGAAGGCAACCTGATGGCGCTGAACTCCGCGCGCGCCTTCACCGGCAAGAACAAGATCATGGTGTTCGAGCACGGCTATCACGGCGGCGTGCTTTCGGCGAAGCCCGGCGGGTCGCCCACCAACGCGCCCTATGACTTCATCTATTGCAAGTTCAACGACACGGCGAATGCGAAGAAGCTGATCGCCGAGAACGCCAAGGACCTGGCCGCGGTCATCATCGAACCGATGATGGGCGGCGCGGGCTGCCTGCCGGCGGACAAGGAATTCCTGCACGCGCTGCGCGACGAGACGAAGAAGCACGGCGTGCTCCTGATCCTGGACGAGGTCGTCACCTCGCGCCTGGCTCCGGGCGGCGCCCAGCAGATCTACGGCGTGAAGCCCGACCTGATGTCGTTCGGCAAGTATATCGGCGGCGGCCTCACCTTCGGCGGCTTCGGCGGCCGGGCCGACATCATGGACAATTTCGACCCGCGCCTGGGCGCCAAGGCGTGGCCGCATGCGGGCACGTTCAACCAGAACCAGCTGACCATGTCGGCGGGCTATGCCGGCATCAGCCAGGTGTTCACCGAGGACGCCTGCGTCGCCTTCAACAAGAAGGGCGAAGGCTTCCGTGCCCGCCTGCAGGACATCGTGAAGAAGCGCAGCCTGCCCATCACGCTGACGGGCATGGGCTCGGTCACCATGATCCACTTCTGCGAGGGGCCGGTGCGCACGCCGGACGACGCCAACAAATCGAACACGCTGGCGCGCGACCTGATGCATCTCGACATGCTGAGCCGCGGCATCTACATGACCCGCCGCGGCATGGTGAACATGTCGGTGCCGATGGGCGACAAGGAGTTCGACGCGTTCGCCAACGCGTTCGACACATTCCTCGGCGAGCGTTCCGCCCTGCTGCAGAAGGCCTGAACGGCCGAAACCATCAGACGGAAATGAAAAAGCCCGGCACGAAAGTGCCGGGCTTTATTTTTTCCTCGCGTTCACTTGCCGCCGTCCAGCATGTGCGGCAGCCAGGCCGCGGCCGAGTCGGGATAGCTCCATTTCACCGGGCGAAAGCGATCCGGTTCGTCGAGGCTGGCGGTTGTGACTCCCAGAAGCGGCGCGCCATTGGAGCGATAAAAGACCGTGCTGCCGCATGAAGCGCAAAATCCGCGCTGGGCGCGCTCCGAGGAACGGTGCCACGTCGGCTCGCCATCGACGCGCGCCTTGTCCAACGGCACATCGATCCAGGCGACGATTGGCGCGCCAGACCAGCGCTGGCATTGGCGGCACGAACAATAATGCGGATTCGAAGGCTCCGCCGACAGCGTGTAGCGCAACTGCCCGCACAAACATCCGCCGGTGATCGAGGCCATCGCCATCCTCCTGTTTGCAAGGTTCCGCCTACTATAAAGCGTCCCCCCTCGCCTTGACGCGCCCCGGCGGCCGGGTGCTTACTCGGCCATCGCAAGGCGATAACAGATATCGGATCGCGATAGCGATTCAGGGGAGAAGCACGCGCCGGTTCGGCAACGAAGGCGGCGCGGAAAACCGGTCTATGGCAACGCCGTCGGCACCATCCTGCCGGCGGCTTTTTTTGTGGCGAAGGGAAACGCGATGGCGGGACAGCTCGAAGGCAAGGTGGCGTTTGTGACGGGTTCGGGCCGCGGCATGGGCCGCGCGCACGCGCTGGAGATGGCCGCCCGCGGCGCCGATATCATGATCCACGACGTGAAGAAGGCCGAAGCCGACGAGGCCGCCGACGCAGTCCGCAAGCTGGGCCGCAAGGTTCTCGTCTCCTATGCCGACGTCACCGACATCGACGCCATGGCGAAATACGCCGCCGAAGGCGAGAAGAAGCTGGGCCGCATCGACATCCTGGTGAACAACGCGGGCATCGGCGCGGAGCGCACGGGCATCGACGAGGTGACGCCCGAGTGGTTCCAGAACATGTTCGATATCCATGTGAAGGGCACGTTCTTCACCACCAAGGCCGTCGTGCCGGGCATGAAGGCGCGCAGACAAGGCAAGATCCTTTTGGTTTCGTCCATGTGGGCGATGACGGGCAATCCTTATGGCGCGACCTATAGCGCGGCCAAGGGCGCCATCCTGGCGCTGACCAAATCCTGGGCCAAGGAATTCGCCCCCTGGAACATCTGCGTGAATGCGGTCGCTCCCGGCAGCGTCTATTCCCAGATGGTGATCGAGCGGGACGGGTTGGAAGCGGCCCAGAAACGCTGGAACCTGATCCCGCTGAAGCGCCCGGCCCAGGTCGAGGAGATCGCCTATTCCGTGGCTTTCCTCTGCTCGCCGGAATCCGATTTCATCACGGGCCAAGTGCTGAGCCAGAACGGCGGCATGGCCATCGTCGGCATCTGAAGGAGAAGTCCGGGTGGAATTCGCCTATTTCAACGTCCTGCCCCAGGCCGATGGCAAGAAGCGCCCGCGCCAGGCGGTCGGCGAAAGCCTGACGCAGATCAAGGCGGCGGAAGACGCCGGCTTCGACATCGCCTGGTTCACCGAACACCACTACACGAATTTCTCGCTCGTCCCCTCGCCGCATCTTCTGGCCGCCTACCTGATCCCGCAGACCAAGCGCATCAAGTTCGGCGGCGCGGTGCATGTGCTGGCGCTCTACAACCCCGGCCGTTTCGCGGAAGAGATCGCGTTCCTGGACGACGTGACGGACAGCCGCTTCGTCCTGGGCCTGGGCATCGGCTTTCAGAAGGCGGAGTTCGAGCGTCTCGGCTATCGCCTGGAAGATGCGCGGCCCCTTTTCCATGAAGCGCTGGACATCCTGGAGCTCGCGCTGACCAAGGAGGGCTTCAAGTACGACGGCAAGTTCAACCAGATGCCGCAGTCATACCTGCCCTATCGTCCCAAGGCGATGCTGCCAGTCTATATCGCCGGCGGACCGGACGACGCGGACCTGCAAACGCGCATCGCCCGCGCGGGCTATACGCCCTTCATCTCCGGGCAGTGGAAGACGGCCAAGGAGATGCTGGCCCAACGCGAGCGCATCGCCGTGCACCGCACCGCGGCCGGGCGGCCGGAGGCTGAATTTCCGCTGGCCGTGAACCGCTTCGTCCATGTAACCGAAGACCATGGCGAGGCGCTGCACGCGGCCGAACAGCTTCGCTACAGCTACCGCATCGCGCACAATCTGCGCACGCCGCACTACCAGATCGACCGCCACGTCATCCAGGACGCGCCGGCAAAGGGCGAGCCCGACCTCGAGACGATCGCCAAGAACGCGATCATCGGCGGCTGGGAGAAATGCGCGGAACAATTGATCGAGGAATTCCGCCTGCTGCGCCCCAGCCACCTGAGTTGCTGCATGCAGTTCGGCGGCACCACCCATGCGACCGCGATGGCGTCGCTGGAGCGTTTCGCCGCCAAGGTCTTGCCCGCGGTCACGAAAGAGTTGGGCGACCTTAAGAAACTCGGACCGGCCGCGCCGCCACTGCGCAGCGTCGCCGAATAACGTTCCGAAAGAGAGGGCCGATGGATCTGGGGCTCAAGGGCGAAACCGCGCTTTG
>CAYZFH010000169.1:0-6890 GCA_964477375.1 uncultured Rhizobiaceae bacterium
GCGCCTCGACCACGGCTTCCAGCGTCTCCTGCTCGTGCGCGGCATAGCCCTTCACCGTCTCGACCAGGTTCGGGATCAGGTCGGCCCGGCGCTGATACTGATTCAGCACCTCGCTCCACGCGGCCTTCACCTTCTCGTCCAAGGTCGGCACGTTGTTGACGCCGCAGGCCGAAAGGCTGGCCAACAGGATCGCCGCCACCGCCACGCGCATTGCCTTGCCGAACCGTCCGCTCATGCCCGTCTCCGTCATTGGGTGCGCGCATCATAGCGGGCAAGCAGGGGAAAATCCTCACCACGTCCCTTCCCCTCTTTCGTCATGCCGGACTCGATCCGGCATCCAGTCGCGCGGAGCGCGCCACGAGTCCTCGTCGGCCTACGGCCTCCACTGATCGACGTATACGTCGATCGGATCAAGTCCGGGGTGACGGGTATTTTTGCCACCCCGCGTTACCTGCCTATACTGGCGGCGACGCCGGGGAGGACCGCATGCGTTCGCTTCAAATTCCAACCGCGCCGTTGACCCGCGCGGACTTCGCGCCGTTCGGCGACGTGGTGGAGACCGAGGGGGCGGAGAATTTCCGCTACAACGACGGCTATGCCGTGCGCTTCCACGACCTGGCGCGCATCGAGTGCGCGGCCGAGGGCGGCCGGCCCCTGCTCAGCATCTTCCGCGCCAAGCCGTTTCCCATGCCGCTGCGCATCGCGCTGATGGAGCGCCATCCGCTGTCGAGCCAGGCCTTCGTGCCCATGGGCGAGGCCGCGTTCGTGGTGCTGGTGGCGGAGAAGTCGGCCAAGCCCGCGCCCGGCGATCTGCGCGCCTTCGTGACCAACGGCAAGCAGGGCGTGAATTACCGGCCCGGCACCTGGCACCATCCGCTGATCGCGCTGAAGGAAGGCGACTTCCTGGTGATCGACCGCAGCGGCCCAGGCCCCGGCTTTACCCAGGATTACGACGAAGTGCGCTTCGACGATTCCGAGGTCACGGTCTCCGCATAGACGAGACCGCGCGCGGTCAGTGCCCCGCTGCGTCGCCCCAGATCACCTTGAGGCGCGCGTCGCGGCCGCAGCCGTTGCGGTAGAACTCGTACTTCGCCTTGCTCTTGACGTAGTAGTCCTGGTGATAGTCCTCGGCCGGATAGAACGGCGTCGCGGCCAGGATCTCGGTCTGGATCGGCCCCTTCAGCCTGCCGGATTTGGCCAGCGCGTCCTTCGACGCCTCGGCCGCCTTCTTCTGCGCGTCATCGGCATAGAAGATCGCGCTGCGGTATTGCGAGCCCGTGTCGCAGAACTGGCCGGTCGAGTTGCCCGGATCGATGTTGTGCCAGAACACGTCCAACAGCTTTTCGTAGGACACTTTCGCCGGATCGTATTCGACCTTCACGGCTTCGAAATGGCCGGTCGTGCCGGAGGAGACAGTGCGGTAGTTGGCCGTGTCCTGCGTGCCGCCGATATAGCCGGAGGTGGTCGACGACACGCCGGGCAGCACGTCGAAGGGCTGCTCCATGCACCAGAAGCAGCCGCCCGCGAAGACCGCGGTCTTGGTTTCGGCCAGCGCCTGCGTCGTGGCGAAGGCGGCGCACAGGAGTGCGAAGGCGGCGGCGAAGCGGCGGATCGTCATGGCGGTTCCTCGCATCAGGCGGCGGCGGGGACGAAGAGCATGGCCACGCCGTTCATGCAGTAGCGCTTGCCCGTCGGCTGGGGGCCGTCGTCGAAGACATGGCCGAGATGTCCGCCGCAGCGGCGGCAATGCACCTCGGTCCGCACCATGAAGAAGGAGCGGTCCTCGCTGGTACCGACGGCGTTGTCGAGCGGCGCCCAGAAGCTGGGCCAGCCCGTGCCGCTGTCGAACTTGGTCTTGGAGGAATAGACCGGCAATTGGCAGCCCGCGCATTGGAAGATGCCGGCACGCTTCTCGTGATCGAGCGGGCTGCTTCCCGCCCGCTCCGTGCCGTGCTCACGCAGCACCTTGTACTGCTCAGGCGTCAGAAGCTTCTTCCACTCGGCGTCGGTGCGGGTGATCTCGAAGGTCTGCGCGGGGGCCGCCGCGTCGGCACGGCCCGGCCAGAAGCGCGAAAGCGCGCCCAGGCCGATCACGGCGCCACCCGCCAAGAGAAACTCCCGCCGTCCCATCCTCGCCATGACCTTGCTCCCGCCATGTTTCCTGCCCACGCGTTCTTACGTGCGCCGATGCTAGCGCGGATCAAGCCCGCGCCGCATCACATGTCCGTGAGATCACGGTTCCGTGAGGAAGGAAGGCCGCCCTACTCGACCTTGTAGAGCTTCATGGAGGCGTTCATCACCTTCTCATAAGCGGCCACCGCGGGCGGGTCGTAGTCGCGGGTGGGCTCGGGCTCCAGGTCGAACATCCCGGCGTCGCGCCCGCGCACCAGGGTGGCCGACATGAAGCCGCCCTTCTGATTCTTCACGTGGGGCGGCGCGAACAGGCAGCCGAAGCCGATGCGCGGCCGGTCGGACGTATTCGGCGCCGAGCCGTGCACGACATTGGCGTTGTGGATCGAGATCTGGCCCGGCTCCAGCGCCGCCGTCACGCGGCGATTGTCGGTTGTGTCGAGCCCCACCACCTGGCGCGAGAATTTCAGCATGTGGTTCTCGGCCGGGATCAGCTCGTAGGGCACGTCGCCCAGTTTGTGGCTGTTCTTGATGAACTGCATGGCGCCGTTGTCGAGCTTGGAATCGGTGAGCGCAATCCAGGCGTTGAGCGCGAGCGGCGGATCGAACTTCATGTAGGAGCTGTCCTGGTGCCAGGCCACGAAGCCGGGATCGCGCGCGTCCTTCCACAGGAAGCCTGTCTCCAGGCACACAATGTCCGGCCCGATCAGATCCTCGACCGCGTCGAGCAGCTTCGGCATGCGGATCAGCTTGGCCAGCGCCGTGAGAAGCAGATGCGGCTTGCCGCGCAGATGCTCCTTGGCGCGCTTGCCGCTTTGCTTTTCCCACACGCCCATCGCGTCCAGAACTGCCTGCGCATCCGCGGGCGGCATGACGGTCACCGGCGTGATGAAACCCTCGCGCCGGTAATGGGCGACTTGATCGTCCGACAGAGTTTTCGGCATGACGCACCTCCCTCGTACACCGGCGATTCTAGGATCGCGCGCCGCCAATCGGAAAGCGATTTATTCAATCGTACTGCAATTGAATGGAGCGTCGACTAGAGGTGTTCGATCTCCACGCCGCCCCATTTCTCCTGCAGATATTCGGCGACAAGGCGGCGATGGCAGTGGTGGGGTTTGTCTTCGCTGCAGAGAAGGCAGCCGCCGTCGAGAGCGGACCGGTCGATCTCCTCGACGCGGCGGCGCGCGATCAGGTCCAGGAACTTCCGCGCATAAGCCTGCCAGCCATCCTTGGATGCGCGGTACTCGCCCAGCATCTCCTGCGTCGGCGCCAGTTCGGGCCGGTGCTCATAGCCGATGCCGCAGAGGGAATGCGCGAAGTAGGCCAGGTCACCGCGCTTGGCGAAGCCGGAAAGCTGCGAGACGTTGTTGAGCCGGACGTCGATCAGCCTGCCGGCGCCGGCCCGAGACAGGCGCGTGAAGAAATGCTCGGCGCTGGTTTTCGTGAAGCCGATCGTGAACAGCTTCATCGCGAAGCCGCTATTCCGCGAGCCAGGTCCACATGGGCAGGATGGCGAACACCGCGACCGCGATCACGATGACCACCAGGTAGATCGCCTTGTGTCGGCGGATATGGTCGTTCATGGCGCGTCCTTAATCGTTAATACAATCCGCCGGTGCCGGTGTTGGTCGCCGATCCGGCGCCGCCGAAGCTGGAACCGGTGCCCGAGCCCGCGTCCTCCGTACCCATGCCCATCAAAGTCGCGGCATCGCCGGGACCGGAGCCGGTGCGAAACGCTTCCAGGATGACGACCCGGTCGCCAGGGCGCGCAAGCTGCCCCGTGTCGTGGTTGACGCGTACGAGGCTGACGCCGGGCGGCACGCGGAACGGCACGTCGGGCTTGTCTTTCAGCGCCTCGGCCATGAACTCCTTTAAGATGGGCACGGCGACCGAAGCGCCCTGCTCCTTCTTGCCCAGCGTCGCCGGATGATCGAAGCCGACGAACACGCCGACCGCCAGGTCGGCCGAGAAACCGACGAACCAGGTGTCCATGCTTTCGTTGGTGGTGCCGGTCTTGCCCGCGATCGAACGTCGCAGCTCGGCGATGCGCGCACCCGTGCCGCGCTGCACGACGCCTTCCATCATCGAGGTCATCTGATACGCGCTGACCGGATCGCCGATCTGCGCGCGCGTATCCGGCACCGACGGCGGCTGCTGACCATTCCAGGCGTTCGCGCCGCAACCGTTGCAAGCCCGCTGGTCGGCGCGGAACAGCGTCTTGCCGTAGCGGTCCTGCACGCGGTCGATGAAGGTCGGGGTGATCTTCTTGCCGCCGTTGTCGATCATGGCGTAGCCGGCGGTCAGGCGCAGAAGCGTGGTCTCGGTCGCGCCCAGCGAGTTGGCCAGGGTCTGCTGCAGCTTGTCGACGACGCCGAAGCGCTCGGCCTCGTCCGCGACCTTATCCATGCCGATGGTCTGGGCCAGCCGCACGGTCATCAGATTGCGCGACTGCTCGATGCCGATGCGCATGGGCGCGGGGCCGTAGAATTTCTGCGTGTAGTTCTCGGGCTTCCACTTGGGCAGGCCCGGCCCCTGGTCGATCACGATGGGCGCGTCGAGGATGCGCGTGGACGGCGTCAGGCCGGCATCCAGCGCCGCCATATAGACGAAGGGTTTGAAAGCGGACCCCGGCTGACGCTTCGCCTGCGTCGCGCGGTTGAACATGCTCATGTCCTGGCTGTAGCCGCCGGACATGGCCAGGACGCGGCCCGTGTGCGGATCGAGTGCCACGATGGCGCCTTGGATCAGCGGGATCTGGCGCAGGGCATAGACCGTGTCGTTCTCTTTCTTGATGCTCTCGACCGCGACCAGGTCGCCTGCCTTCACCACGTCGGACGGCGTCTTGGGCGAAGGTCCGACTTCGGCTTCCGGCAAGGGCTTTCGCGCCCACGCCATCTCGGCCATCGCGATCTTGGCCTTCGTGCCGTCGCTGAAGCCGATCTCGGCATGATCGGACGCAACCGACAGCACCACGGCCAGACGCCACGGCGACAGGCCGCCGACCGGCGGATGCGCGGCCAGCCGCTTGGCCCAGTCGCCCGAAATGTCCATCGTGCCGATCGGTCCGCGCCAGCCATGGCGGCGGTCGTAAGAGCGCAGGCCCGCGCGCAGCGCGCGGTCGGCGATGGCCTGCAAATGCGGATCGAGCGAGGTGCGCACCGCAAGCCCGCCGCGATAAAGCGAATCCTCGCCGTACTTACCGATCAGGATGCGCCGCACCTCCTCCGCGTAATAGTCGGCGCGCGCGATATCGGTGTCGTCGCGAAGGCGCACGCCCAGCGGCGCAGCCTCGGCCTTCTGCGCGACCTCGGAGGTGATGAAACGCTCATCGAGCATACGTTCGATCACCCAGTTGCGGCGCGCGATGGCGGCCTGCGGATTGCGGATCGGGTGATAGTTGCTGGGCGCCTTGGGCAGCGCGGCCAGATAGGCCGCTTCAGGCACGGTCAGTTCATCCAGCGACTTGCCGAAGTAATTGCCCGCGGCGGCGGCCACGCCGTAGGCGCCATAGCCCAGATAGATCTCGTTCAGATACAGCTCGAGGATGCGCTTCTTGCTCAGCGCCTTCTCGATGCGCGTGGCGAGGACGACCTCCTTCACCTTGCGCGCGACGGACAGCTCGTTGGAGAGCAGGAAATTCTTGGCCACCTGCTGGGTGATCGTCGAGGCGCCGACCGGGCGGCGGTTGTCCGCCAGGTTGCTGACGTTCTGAAGCGCCGCGCGCACCATCGAGAAAAAGTTCACGCCGCGATGCGTGTAGAACTCGGAATCCTCGGCGGCCAGGAACGCGTCGATGACGACCTTGGGAATCGAATCGATGGCGGTGAAGACGCGCTTCTCGGTGGCGAACTCTGCGACCAGACGCCCGTCGCCCGCGTAGACACGCGTGGCGATGGGCGGCTCATAGGTCTCGAGCTGGCTGTAGTCCGGCAGGTCGCGCGAGAAGTGCCAGATCAGATAGCCGGCCACCACGCCGCCCGCGAGGCCGAGGAACAGGCATCCGATGGCCAGTCGGCGCAACCAGCGCCAGCGGCCGGGCTTGCGCGGCGGCTTGGACGCTCCGCCGCCGCCCGGCTTGCGGCCGCGCGGTCCACGCGGCGGTTCGGAGGAAGCCGGCCGCCACGCGCGAAGGATTTCGTCGGATTTGTCGGCCATCAAGGCACCGGGGCGGCTCGATTCGGGGCGCGGATCGGCAGGCTATACACCATCGGTCCCAAAATTGCGCGGGCTGACCCTGGCGCATGATCGCGGCGAGATTGGGGCGGCTTACTGCGCCTTGGCCTGCCGGTTGGCGAAGAAGGAATCGACGGCCTGCCGCATGGCCGCCGCCAGCTTGGCGCGCTGGGCGTCCGAGCGCAGCCGTTGCTCGTCCGCCTTGTTGGACAGGTAGCCCATCTCGATCAGCACCGAGGGAATGTCCGGCGCCTTGAGGACCGCGAAGCCCGCGAACCGGTGCGAGCGGTCCAGCACGGGCACCACATCTTTCAGATCGTCGACCAGAAGCGCCGCGAAGCGCGCGGCCTCGTTCATGCTTTCGCGCTGGGCCAGGTCGATCAGGATGTTGGAGACGTCGATGCTTTTGCCGCCGAGATCGACGCCCGCGATGATGTCGGCCTTGTTTTCCTTGGCGGCCAGCGCCTCGGCTTCCTTGTCCGACGCCTGCTCCGACAGCGTGTAGACCGACGCGCCACGCACGGTCTGCGCGCCGATGGGGCTGCCCACCGAATCGGCGTGCAGTGAAATGAACAGGTCGGCGC
>CAYZFH010000170.1:0-6860 GCA_964477375.1 uncultured Rhizobiaceae bacterium
CTTGAGCAGGACGGCCATGGCACCGGCGCCCTTCAGCTCCTCGGAACGCACGAAGCGACGGTCGCGCGTCTGGCCCACGATGATCTTGCCGAGACGCGTCTGCAGGTCGGCCAGGTCGCGCGACAGGCAGAAGATGGCCATCACCTCGGACGCGACCGTGATGTCGAAGCCATCCTCGCGCGGGAAACCGTTGGCCGTGCCGCCCAGCGAGTTGACGATCGAACGCAAGGCACGATCGTTCATATCGAGGCCGCGGCGCCAGGTGAGACGGCGCGCATCCAGCTCGAGCTCGTTGCCCCAATAGATGTGGTTGTCGATCAGAGCAGCCAGAAGGTTGTTAGCCGCGCCGATGGCGTGCAGATCGCCCGTGAAGTGGAGATTGATCTCCTCCATCGGCACGACCTGGGCATAACCGCCGCCCGCCGCGCCGCCCTTCACGCCGAAGCACGGGCCGAGGCTGGGCTCGCGCAGGCAGATCGCGGCCTTCTTGCCGATGCGGTTGAGCCCGTCGCCCAAGCCTACCGTGGTCGTCGTCTTGCCCTCGCCCGCGGGCGTGGGCGAGATCGCGGTGACCAGGATCAGCTTGCCGTCCGGCTTGTCCTGCAGGCCCGCGATGAAATCGAGTCCGATCTTGGCCTTGTCGTGGCCGTAAGGGTGCAGCGCTTTCTCGGGAATGCCCAATTTCGCGCCGATCTCGGCGATCGGCTTCATACGCGCGTCGCGCGCGATCTCAATATCGCTTCTTACCGCCATGGCGCCGCTCCCCCTCGGATGCTGACGCCCGCAAACCGGTCGTCATTCGGTATTCGGTCGAACGGCCTACACGAGTTTGGATAGGCTGACAACGGGGCCACTGTGCAGCGCAAAAGGCCGAGTTGACCGGCCCGCGCGCGCGCTTCCATAGTCGCATAAACTCGATACGGGGGCGTTATCTATGAAGACCCATGCGCGCGTGGTCATCGTTGGCGGCGGCATCACGGGCTGCAGCCTTCTCTACCACCTGACCAAGCGCGGCTGGCGTGACGTTGTCCTGATCGAAAAGGCCGAGCTGACGGCGGGGTCCACCTGGCATGCGGCGGGCCTGACGCCGCATTTCGAGGTCGGCCTCAATCTCAGCCGCATCCACAAATACTCGACCGAGCTTTACGAGCGGCTTGAGGCGGAAACCGGCCAGGCCACCGGTTTTCACAAAGTCGGCTCGATCCGCATCACGAAGTCCCCTGGCCGGGTGGACCAGTTCAGACTTCTGGCCGGTCAGGCCAAAAACATCGACCTGCCCTTCCATATCCTGAGCCCGCAGGAGATCAAACAGGTCCATCCTTTGATTTCCGTGAAGGACATCATCGCCGCCGCACACACTCCGGCGGATGGATATATCGACCCCTCCAGCGTCACCAATGCCCTGGCCAAAGGCGCGCGTGACGGCGGCGCCGAAATCTATCGCCACACCAAAGTGACGGGGATGCACCGGACAGCTGCCGGCGAATGGGTGGTCGAGACGGAGAAAGGTACGATCCGGTGTCAGATCGTCGTGAACGCGGCCGGCACTTGGGCGCGCGACGTCGGCAAGATGATCGGCCTCAACCTGCCCATCGTTTCGATGGAGCACCAATACCTCGTGACGGAAAACGTCCCCGAGGTGATCGAGTACGGCCGTGAGTTCCCGGTCCTGCGCGATCCCGACGCGTCCTTCTACATGCGGCAGGAAAGCCGGGGCGTGATCTTCGGCCCCTATGAACCCGAGGGGAAACCCTGGGCCGTGGACGGCATTCCGGCCCAGTTCGGCATGGACCTGTTGCCGCCGGACATCGACCGCATCGAATCCATCGTCGACATGGCGATGGAACGTGCCCCGATGTTGGCCAAGGCCGGCATCAAGCGCGTGGTGAACGGGCCAATCCCGCACACGCCGGATGGCAATCCCTTGATTGGACCCGTGGCCGGCGTGCCCGACTATTGGTGCCAATGCGGCTTCAGCGTCGGAATCGCCCAAGGCGGCGGCGCGGGCAAATACCTGGCCGACTGGATCGTCGACGGCGAACCCGAGATGGATATGTACGAGTTCGATCCGCGCCGCTTCGGCCCCTACGCCACGCTCGACTACACAGTCGAACGCGCCTGCGAGGTGTACAAATACATGTACGCGGTGACCTACCCCGGCGAGGAACGCCCCGCCGGACGGCCCGCGAAGCAGACGCCGATCTACGATCGCCTCAAAGCGCAGGGCGCCATGTTCGAAGCGCGCTTCGGCTGGGAGCGTGCGTCCTGGTTCGCGCCCAAGGGCGTTTCGGAAAGCCTGACCTTCCGCCGCACGGAAGCCTTCGAACATGTTGCCGCGGAGTGCAAGGCAGTGCGCGAGCGCGCAGGCCTGCTGGACCTGTCCGGCTTCTCCAAGTTCGAGATCACTGGCCCGGGCGCTTATGCCTATCTCGACCATCTCTGCGCCAACCGCCCGCCCAAGAAGATCGGCGGCGTGATCCTGACGCAGTTCCTGACCCCCAAGGGCCGCATCGCGGGCGAAGGCACCTTGGCGCGCCTCGGCGAGGACCGGTTCTATCTCGTGACCGCCGCGATCACCCATCTGATCGACCGCGACTGGCTGGAACGACATCTGCCGAAGGACGGCAGCGTCCGTTTGGAAGACGTGACCTTGCGCGACGGCGCGCTCGTCCTCTCCGGGCCAAAGTCACGCGCCATTCTGAGCAAGCTGACGCGCGCCGATCTGTCGAATGGCGCGTTCCCATGGATGAGCGCCCAGGAAATCGAGGTCGCCAACGTTCCCGTACGCGCACTGCGCGTGAGCTATGTCGGCGAGCTTGGCTGGGAGCTGCATCACAACATCGCCTATCAAGCGCGCCTCTATGACGCCTTGATGGAAGCCGGCAAGGAATTCGGCATCGCCAATTTCGGCATGCGCGCGACCAATTCGATGCGCCTGGAAAAAGCCTATCGCGCGCTCGGCACCGAACTGACGGCAGAGGTCACGCCGCTGGAAGCCGGGCTGGACAGGCTGGTTAAGATGGAAGGCCGCGACTTCATCGGCCGCAGCGCCTTGGAAGCCGCAGGCAAAACCGCCCCCAAATGGAAGTTGGTGGTGCTGGACGTGGACGCCAAGGATGCGGACGCCTTCACCAACGGGCCGATCTTCGCCGACGGCGCCTATGTCGGCGTGGTCGCCTCGGGCGGCTATGGCCACCACGTGAAGAAGAGCATCGCCTTGGCCTATGTGACACCGGGCCTTGCCAAGGCTGGGACGAAGCTCCAGATCGACATACTGGGTGACTTGCGCCCCGCAACCGTGAGCGAAGGCGCCCTGTATGACCCGAAAAACGAACGGCTTCGCAGCTAAACCACGCCGGTTGGCGTGAAATATGCGAGGCTGACGCGAAACCGAGCCGCGATGGGCTATGCGTAACGTCTTCCTGGAAAAAGCCACCCGTGTCGCGAAGCGCAAGGCAGACGCGCTGGTCGGAAGGCTGCGTCCGCTTCAGCCCGTGCTCGACGCCATGGCGGCGCGGCCCTACGAGCTGCACTACGAGCTGACGAATCTTTGCAATGCGAACTGCATTTTCTGCCCGTACCAGTTCCAGACTCGCAAGATCGACTACATGCCGGAGGATATCTTCGAGAAGGCCCTGGCCGACTACCGGGCCGAGGGCGGCGGCAGCGTTTTCTTCACACCCGTCGTCGGCGACGCTCTGATCGATCCCAAGTTCCTGGAGCGCGTGCGCCGTGTGCGCGAAGCACCCGAAGTCGACCGTATCCACGTCACGACCAACGCCATTCTTGTCGATCGCTACGGCGCGGACGCCATCATCCGCTCGGGCCTGACCGGCATCACGATCAGCACCGCCGGCTTCGACGCGGCGATGTACGAGCGCGTCTATCGCTCGAAACAATACAAGCGGATGCGCGCGAACGTGCTGGCGCTTCTGAAGGCGAACCAGGAGGCCGGAGACCCCGTCAACATCGTGATCGGCTTGCGGGCCGACCGGCCTCTGAAAGACGTGATGGCCGATCCGGATTTTCAGGAGATCCTGGCCTATAAGCCGCAACTCGATTTCACATGGTCGTTCACGACCGCCGGCGGCCGCATCACGCGCGAAGCATTGCCGGCACAGATGCGCTTGCGCGCGCTCACGCCGAAACGGGAGCCTTGTGTACAGACCTTCAACGGCCCCCTCGTCCTTCCGGACGGCACGGTGCTCGGCTGCAACTGCGTGGCCGCCATGGACGCGGAAAAGGATTTGGCCATCGGCAACGTGATGGAAACACCGCTCGGCGAACTTTGGCGGTCGGACAAGATGCGCGCCTTTCGGGCCAGCTTCGGCACCGAGCATCTCAACGAGACGTGCAAGAAGTGCGACATGTATCGAGATCTCGAACTGTACCGCACGAGCGAGGGGCGCATCCGCGCGGAGGTGAGCCAAGAGCGCGCGAAAGGCCGGGTGGTCAAACGGGAACACGGCCGCGGCGCATGGATTGGCGGGTAAACGCAACGGCGGCTAGAAGCGCCCGTTGATCTTGCCGTAAGGGATCGCGTCGGTGACGAAGGAGAAGGAGCCCCGCTCCTTGACCTCCTCGGCCGCGCGCAAGAAAGCGCCGAGAGCCGCGCGGCTGAAGCTTGAGCCCAAGCTGATGCGCTTGACGCCGAGGGCCGCCAGCTTTTCCACCGTCCAGGCCGCGGCGTGCAGGCCGATCACCACGTTCACTGGCCGGTCCACCGCTTTCGTGATCGCGCGGATGTCGTCTTCCGACTTCAACCCTGGCGCGAACAACACATCGGCGCCTGCGTCCTGATAGGCCTGCAGACGCCGGATCGTGTCCGCCATGTCCGGGCGGCCATAGGCCAAATTCTCGGCGCGGGCCGTGAGCGTGAAGGGAAACGGCAGCGCGCGGGCCGCGGCTGCCGCGGCCTTGACCCGTTCCACCGCCAAGCCAAATTCATGGATGGGCGCATCCTTGCGCCCCGTGGCGTCCTCGATCGAGCCGCCGACCAAGCCCACGCGCGCGGCCTCGGTGATGGTCTTGGCGGCGTCCTCGGGCGTATCGCCGAAGCCGCCTTCCAGATCGGCACTGACGGGCAGGTCGGCCGCTTCGATGATGGCGCGGGCATTCTCCAGCACGTCTTCGCGGCTGAGTTTGCCTTCTCCGTCACGCCGTCCGATGGAGAACGCGAAGCCCGCGCTGGTGGTGGCCAACGCCTCGAAACCAAACCCCGCGAGAAGGCGCGCGGAACCCGCGTCCCAAGGATTGGGCATAACAAAGCAGCCAGGGTGCTCATGCAGCGCCTTGAAAGCGAGCCCCTTGTCCTGCTGGGATCGCGTCACGGCTTTGCCTGTATGATTCCCTCAGCGACCAGATAATCGAAAATTGCCTTCGCGGCTTCGTCCGGCGGCACGTTCTGCAGCACCTTGCCCTTGCCAGCCGCCATTTCCGTCACCGCTTTCACGCGGTCGGCGGCGCTGGCCGCCTTCATCACCTTGATGCGCTTCGGACGCCGGCGCGCAGGTCCTTCGGTCCAACCTGTGCACACAGCATCGGGCGCGGCGCTCACGTCCTTCACCTCGATCGTGCCCCGGCGCGCGAGGCCGAATGCGCTCATGCGGGGTGCAGGCGCCATCACCGGGACGGTCGCGACCAACGGCACCGGCGAAACGAGCGAACGGCGGCGGCCACGCGGAAGACCCTGCAGCATCTCCGCACGATCACCCGCGAGCGACAGGCTGACGATACCCGGCACCAGCGGCGTGTTCAGGGCCTGGGCCACAAGATAAGGAACGAGGCCGCTATCCTCCCCGCCCTCCGCACGTGTGCCGGCCAATACGATCTGCGGCTTGGTGGACGAAAGATGCGCCGTCAGCGCGGGGACCGGATCGGCGTCGGGCATCATGCGGAGGACCGTCACGGCGCCGGCGCCCATTCCCATATAGTCGCGCAACGCAAGCTCACCCGGATCGCCGGCGTGGATCAGCCGGACATTCGCGCCGGCAATGCCGAGCGCCAGTTCGACCGCCCGCGCGTCGGCATCGGCGCGGCGGGCACGGCCCGAAACGGGATGGCGGCCGATCGAGACCATCACGGCGACATCAATTGCCATGGCGGCGCTCCTTGGCGATACGCTCCAACGCCGGCATGAGGGCCTGGACGTCACCCACCACGGCCAGATCGGCGCGTTTCACCATGTCGCAATGGGCGTCGGCGTTGACCGCCACGACGCGCTCGACCTTTGAGATGCCCTGCAGATGCTGGGGCGCGCCTGCGATGCCAAGAGCGACATAGCAGCGCGGCTCGACCAACGTGCCCGATGCGCCGACCTGTCGGTGACGCGGCAGATGCCCCGCGTCGCACACGGGCCGGCTGCCGCCTTCGCTGGCGCCCAGCGCCGCGGCCACGCGGTGAAACGCGTCCCAATCGCGCACGCCATTGCCGCCGCTGACGATGAAGTCGGCTTCGGCCATGGGTACGGTCGCAGGATCGGTCGCGGCCAGGCCGCGATCCTCGACGCGAAGTGCCGCTTCGATGCGCGGAGCAGGCAATTCGCGCGCCTCATACTGCTCGTCCAGGATGGGATCGGCCGCTTCCGCCGCGACCAAAAGCACGCGTGGCGGCGCGAAGGTAAAATCGGCGCGCCCGCCGCGGCCGCGCCGGATGATCTTGTCGGAAGTTACACGCTGTACGTTGCCCGCCGCCCGGTCGCCAAGCGAAACAGCCACGCGGCGGCCCACATCGCCACCGACCACGCCCGAATCCGGGAACAGAATATGGCGCGGATCGAGAGCCTCGACCGCCGCCAGCACCGCCGCCGCGCGCCGTTCGGGCGCATAGCCGGCAAAGGACGCATCGGCGAAGCGCAGCAT
>CAYZFH010000171.1:0-6858 GCA_964477375.1 uncultured Rhizobiaceae bacterium
ATGATCGAGAGCCCATACCACCGCAATACGGTGACCAGCTCATTGTGCTGGACCCTGCGGCGACGGCCGCATTTCGTGACCGCATGCACGATGCGCTCGGCAGTACTTCACAAAGCATTGAGGTCGAGATCAAAGACGTGAGAGCCGGTGGCACGTTCGCCACCTGTCGCGAACTACTTGGCTACAACGATCCTCAATTCATACCGGCCGCGCACAGGCTAGCGGACCTTCTGACCGAGGCACAGCGAACACGGAAGCTTCCAGGCGGAATGCTGATCGTATTCGACGGAACGGCTGGTGCGCCGGCGCGGCGGATAATCGGACTAATCAAGGCAGAAACGCATTCTGGCTTTACCCGTGAGGTCACGGGCACGGGCGTGTTGGTTAAGTTTCTTGAAGGCTTGTTCCTAACGCCCAAGACGCAGCTTTATAAGATTGGCGTCTATGTCCAGGTCGACCCTGCCTCGACGGATCCATTGCCGGCTGGGTGGCGTGCTTTTGTGTATGACAGCCATATCAAGACCAACGATCGAGATGCAGCCGCGCAATATTTTTACGGGTTGTTTTTAGGGTGTGCGATCCCTCAGAACGCCGCACGCCTGACGAAGCACTTTTTCGAACATACACGAGAATTCATTCGGAAAATGTCCGTACCGGAAGAGCAAAAAACTGACCTGTATACGAGTCTCTATACATATCTAAAGGTGGATCAGGCTCCAAATGTTGAGACCGCAGCGTTCGCGAATGCCTATTTTACGGATGCGGCCGTACGAGACACTTACAGCGAATTTATGGCTGCGCGTGGATTTCCTCAGATTGCAGTCCCGAAAAGCCTCGATGATCTACAGTCAGCATTGAAGGAAAGGAAATTCACATTTGGAACCAAGATTACTTTGTCCGCTCCGGCCGAAGAGTTTAATCAGAATGTGCGTATACGAAAGGTCAGACGACCCATCGAAAGAGATGGACGACCAGAAGACCTCACGGAAATCTTGATTCGGGGCGGTCTGCGAGATCAACAATGAAGGAAGATGAACTTCTTGCGCGATGGGAGCGTGATAGACCGATCTATGAGCGATGGGGTCAGCACGTTGTTGCAGTCGTGTGCAAGGAGCTGGTTTCATCTCTCAATATACATTCCATCGATGTATTCCTCCGGGTGCCGGCTCGTGCACGACTAAAAGAGGGAGGGTCGTTGGTAGAAAAAGCACTGTATATAAAGACATATTCAGATCCATACGCAGATCTAACAGACAAAGTAGGCGCGCGGTTCGTGGTTCTTTTAAATCGGGACATCCAGAAAGTAATGGATGTCATTGAGCGCTGTCCTGATTGGACGGCCTCTAGAGATCGAGACGACGACGCAGAGCGAATGAAGAGGCCGTGGTATTTCGGCTATCAATCCGTACATTATGTTGTTAGGGCCAGTTCCGATCTTGAAATAGATGGCGTCAAAATTCCGAAAGAAACTCCGTGCGAGGTGCAGATTCGCACCTTACTACAGCACGCCCATAGCGAGTTGACCCATCCCACAATATACAAGCCTCGCACTAAGGCGACGCCCTCGATGGAAAGGGCCGCTGCCACAAGCATGGCGCTTATTGAGGCGGCCGGTGATTTTTTCGAAAAAGTGTACGAGGAATTTAAAACGTCGACCGATGCCGTCAGATCTCTCTCGGACGATCTTGCTGTTATCTATAGAGAGCGAGTTGGTAGGGCGGCGGAGCGCACGCGAATCGAGGGAATGCTGCTGGAATTAAACGACGAATTCCGCGATGAGCACGTCTTGCGCGACCTTAAGAAATTTTTAGATGAAAAGCCGTTCGTTGCAGAGCGGGTTCGCGATAAAGCGACCTCAAAATTACTATTTCGTCAGCCGTCTATTTTGCTCGTTTATTTCTGGGCCACAAAACATCGGGAGCAACTAAAGGAATTATGGCCGCTTACGGAAGCTGAACTGCGTCCAGTATATAGCGATCTCGGAATACGCTTGTGATGTTCGCGGTGTTCTAAAGATCATATTTGGTTTTGCAGAATCGCCTAACCAGCCCCTAAACGGCGCCCAGTTTTGCAAGTCCGTGCGACATAAGCTCTTGGCCTAGGCCGTCAGACAAACGACTGAAAATCCGCGTGTCGGTGGTTCAAATCCGCCCCTGGGCACCATTTCCCCATCGTTTTCGAAAACTCCGTCGTCAAACCGGCAGCCGGGCCGATAGGCCGCCGTTAAACAATCGGTAATGGGACGGGTGCCAGCGATCGTCTAAAATCGATCGTTATCGATTGAACTCGATCAAGGGAGACCGTCCATGCACGGCAATCGGGGAATCATCGCGCTGTTCATCCTGTTCGTGATCGGCGCGATTGTCGTATTCGTCGCACATAACAACATGAGCGCGCGTGTGGCCCAGGCCGAAGCCGCGGCGGCGCAGGCCGCTCAGGCGTTGACCACTGCCAATCAGGCGTTGGACGCCGCGAAGGCCGCCGATGCCAAAGCGACGGCCGCCGCCGGCAAGGCCGATGCGGCCGCATCGGCCGCGGCGCAGGCATCGCAAGATGCCAAGATGGCGATGGAAAAGCCGGCGATGCCCATGAAAAAGAAGTAAGACTTAGGCCGCGATCGGCAGGCGCACCCGCATCATCAGTCCGCCGGTCGGCTTGTTCTCTGCCGTCACCGTGCCGCCCATAGCCTCGACGTTCCGGCGCACGAGCCACAGGCCGATGCCGAAATTAACGCCGGCGGGCTTTTCTCCGTCGATGTTGTGGCGGCGCGGGTCGGTTGCGCGGGTCGAGACGTAACGGTCGAAGATCCGCTCGATCATGATGGACTCGACGCCGGGCCCGTCGTCGCCGACTTCGAGTTCCGCCGCGCCGCGCTCACGCGCCAGCCGGATGGAGATCTGGCCGCCCTCCGGCGAGAAGCCGACGGCGTTGTCCAGGATGTTCTCGATCACGGTCTCGACCAGCTCCTCGCCGCCCTGGACCACCAGCTTGGGCTCGATCTCCGCCGCCAGCTTGACCGAGCGTGCGCCGGCCGCGTCGCGATAATCATCGACCGTGCGGCGCACCACGTCGGACAGGGCGACGCGATGCTTCGGCGGGTCGATCAGCGCGGCGGTGGTTTCCTGGATGCGCCGGGAGGCGAAGACCAGGGCCTCGAGCCGCTCGATGGCGCGCTCGATCAGTTCGACCGAGCGTTGCAAACGCTTGTCCACGATGGCGCCCGGGCGCTTCAACGGCTCCAGCGCCTGACGCACGACGCCGATGGGCGTCTTGAAGGCATGGGCGTTCTCTTCCGCCGCGTCGCGGATGGCCAACGCCGAGCCGTGCAGCGTCTCGACCAGCCGGTCGAACTCGCCGGCCACGCGCGACAGTTCCGGCACGTCGTTGAGCGCGGTGAAGGAGACCGACGGCCGCTCCGCGCTGCGGATGTGGCGGGCCAGGCGAGCGAAGCGCAGCAGGCCGCGCCAGACGGTGGCGAAGACCGACAGCACCACGATGGCCATGGCGATGTAGATCACGATGGCCAGCTGCACCTCGGGGCGCGAGCCGTAGGGCTTGGCGATGGCCGCGCCCAGCACGTCCTCGGCCGACAGCGAGGTGATGACGGCCCAGCAGCCGCCCTTCGCCACGATTGGGGTGATCGAGGTCAGGATCTCGTTCTCGTGCGCGGGATTGGTGTAGCGCACGGCCAGGGTGGAATCGCCCTCGCAGCTACCGGACAGCTTGTCCAGCACGCCGCTGGCGATCAGATCGGCGCGCTCGGTTTCCAGATACTCGGCCGCGGTCGGCGGCAGCGCGGCCATGTAATAGAAACTGCGCGAGCCGTCGGCGTTGCGCGGGCGGAACAGGAGCTTCACGCGGATATTGATGTCGCCTGCCGTGAACGGCTGCAGAAGCTGGGCCGGGTTGGAACGGCCATCGAAGGCTTCCAGGCGCGGGCGCAGCGATTCCGCGACGATGCGGCCCTGGTCCTGCACCACGGCCAGGAGGATCTGGCTTTTCTCGCGGTCGGCCGATTTGAATTGGTCGTAGACGATGGCCGGCACGGCCAGGAAAATCAGGACAAGCACGATGAGCTTGGCGCCCAGCGAGCGTGCCAGGCGTCGCATGCGCTGCAGGCTTGTCGGGCTATCCGGCGGCACCGTCGGCCCAGCGATAGCCGAATCCGGGATAGGTTTCGATCTCGTCGAAATCGGCATCGATCCGTTCGAATTTGCGCCGGATGCGCTTGATGAAGGCCCGCACGTTGGCGCGGTATCCGTCGGTACCCTGGCCCGCCGCGAAGTCCTCGCCGCGCAGAAGGTCGTAGAGGTCGCGGTAGCGCACGTCCTTGCCCGCGTTCTCGACCAGGCGGCGCACCATGGCGAATTCGGTGAGGGTCAGGTCGACCTGCTGGCTGCTCCAGAACGCGCGGCAGCTTTCGACGTTCAGCGTCAGTTTGCCGTATTCGATTGTTCCGTCGCTGGCGGGCGTTGCGGCGGCTGCGGTTTCGCCTTTGCTGCCGCCCAGGATCAATTCGATGCGTTTCTTGAGGATCAGGAAGCTGCGCGACTTCTCGACGAAATCAACGGCGCCGCCTTGCAGCGCAGCTTCCTCGTAGATCTGGTCGGACAGCGACGTCAGCAGGATGACCGGTGTATTGAGGTCGGCAGCGCGCATCCGCTTCAACACTTCGCCGCCGGACAGGCTGGGCATCTTCCAGTCCAGCAGAACGAGGTCGAACGGGTCCGCTTCCTTCATCAGGCGCAGGGCTTCCTCGCCGTCGTTGATCGAGCTCACCTCGAAGCCGGAATCGCTCAGGTTCAAGCCGAGCGATTCGCGGAACATATCGTCATCGTCGACGAGGAGGATGCGCGATCCCATTGCCGTCAGTTCCTCGGCTTCGCGAGTTGAGCGCAAATGCGCTGGGCGTCCGCGGTCTTCTTCGAGGGCTTCACGTCATAGCTCACCGCGCGGAACTGCTTGGTGGCCAAATCCATGTAGAAGAAGACGTCGACCACGCAATCCTCGGTCTGGTAGCGCCACACGGTCGCTGGCGGCTCCTCGCGCATCGCGGCGGGTTTGCCGGCGGCGGTTTCGGCGTCCTCATAGGTCAGCCCCATCAGCTTGGCGGGTTCCAAGCTCTTCATGACCGGCGGTTTTACCGGCGCGCGGACGGGCGGCACGGCCGTGGCGACGGGCGGGTCGGTGACGGGGGCTGCAGGAGCCGGTGCGGGTGCGGGAGGACGCGCGGCAGGGGCGGCCTTGGCGCCCACCCGGTCGCCGAGCGTCATGTCGTCCACGGTGGAGCAACCGGCCAAAACCGCGAGGGCGGGGATGAACAGCCAACGTATCCGACGTTTCATCGCTCTGTGATTCCGCAACCCGGCCCCCGTCGTACTTTAGCGGGCGGTCAAAGGGACCGCCATCGCCGAACCCCGTGAAAACGCGGATGTCTGGGAAGCGTTCCCACGAAAATGTCACGCCGAGATCACAACCGGCCGGGTGCTCGATCCGCTATCCATGGTGGACGGGCGGCGTTGCGGCTCGACGGAATTTTTTCGCATTTGGCGCTTACCGGCGCCTACTGAATCCCTGGGGGTGTAAAAGCCACCAGGGTGTGCCGGCTGCAGGACCATCGGTGATGCAGCCCCCGGTACTGTCTCCGACGGTCCGCAGTCGGCACAGCGCTCCCAAAGCCTCCTCGGTCCCGCCGCGTGCGGGACCTTTTTTTGGGCCCGGGCCCGGCTTTCGCCGCCACAAATTCGCCCCAACCGCGTTGTCAGACTGCTCGTACCAACGCGAGGAGGCGTTATGCGCCGGGTGACATCCGTATTTCTGCCGGTTCTGGGTCTGGCCGCCTTGGCCGCTTGCTCGAGCCCGAAACCTGTCCTTTATCCCAATGCCCAGTTGAACAACGTGGGCAGGGCGCAGGCCGACCGCGATATCGAAGCGTGCGAGGATTTCGCCAAGAACAACGGCGTCTCGAGCGGCGGCGGCAAAGGCACCGAGATGGTCAAAGACACGGCCGTCGGCGGCGGCGCGGGTGTTGCGGTGGGTGCGGTGGCCGGCGCGGTCGCGGGTGGCGATGCCGGCAAGGGTGCCGCGATCGGCGGCGCGACGGGCGCTACCGCGGGGCTGATCCGCGGCGCGCTGAAGGATTCGGGACCGGATTCGACCTACCGCAATTTCGTCAACCGCTGCCTCAAGGACAAAGGCTACGACGTCGTCGGCTGGAGCAAATAGCTACCGGCACAACGGCGGCACGCCGAGGCGCTGCCGTGCGTTCCCCAGCACCTTCTCGAACACATAAGCCGCGGCCAGGAGCCGTTCGTCATCGCCATGCTTGGCGATGAGTTGGAGGCCGATCGGAATGCCCGCCTTGTCCAGCGCCACCGGCATGGTCAGCGCGCACAGGCCCAGCAGGTTGATGGGGTAGGTGTTCTGGTGCATGCGCCGGTTGTGCGGCAGATAGGCATCCAATTCCGCGACCTCGCCTTCTGTCGGCGGTGACGAGACGATGGTGGGGCAGGCCAGGACATCGATGCCCGCGAGGCGTACTTGCGCCGCCGCCGACAGGCGCGCCAGTGCCTTGAGCCCCAGGAAGTAATCGGACGCGGCGACATGGGCCGCGTCGTCCGGGCCGGCCAACCGGCCCGCCAGGATCGGATTCAACGTTTCCAGCCATTCCGGCAGCTCGGCGCGCATGGAAGCCAGGAATTCCACACCCGCCACGTTGCCGCGCGTGATCGCGGCGCCGTGTGCTTCGGTGGCCTCGGGCAGGTCGCGCTTTTCGATGCGCGCGCCGGCGCGGGCCAATTCATCCAAGGCGCCCTTCACGCCCTCGGCGACACCGGGCGCGCAATGGTCCCAGAAATA
>CAYZFH010000172.1:0-6817 GCA_964477375.1 uncultured Rhizobiaceae bacterium
CCACGACGGCCAGAAGCATGACGGCCCAGACTTCGTCCAGCATGCGCCGGACGTCGACGGTCAGACCGGCAGTGAACAACAGCGCGGGCAGGAAGACGTAAAGCAGCACCTCCGCATCGAGGTGGAAACGGTCGTAGGTCCGCAGCGCGTCATCCACCTCGTCCGTGCCGGCGCCCGACCCGACGATGATGGTCACGACACCCACCGCCATGCCCAGCGCGGCCAGGAGCACGGCATGCGGTACGCGCAGCCGGTCGGCCACGGGCACCAGCATGCTGGCGATCGCAAGCAGGACCATGATGGCGATGATGGTGATGGCGATCTGTTCCATGGCCCCTACCTGCCTTCACTTCCCCGAACCAGACGAACGCCCGCCGCCGCGAGAGCGCGTGCGAACGCGTCGTCCATGAAATACCGGTACTCCCCCTCGCGCGGCGCCGTGACCGGATCGACCGCGCGCAGCGCATCGTCGACCAGCCCCGGGTGGCACGCAACCATCATGCCCGGGACCGGCCGTTCAAGGTAGCGGGGAAACAAAAGCGGATAGGATTCCGCCAGCGAAAAATCCCGCACGCCGCGGAAGACACTGTTGCCGGGCACACCCGCCGCCCGCCCGCGCCGCCGCAGGCCCGCCCCCATCAGGCTGATGGCCGCCGCGCGGGCGACGGAAACGCCACGGCGGAGGATCGCGGGCAAAGGCTCGGTGGCATAGCGGAGAGAGGCACCCATCTGCCTTGCACGCGCGATCACCAGGTCGCGCACCACCGGCAGTTGATGGACGTGCTGATGGCCGTCCAGGAAGGCGGGCGGCGCGCCCATGACGGTGGAGAAGCGGGCGATCTGGCGATCGATCTCCGCCGCGATTTCGCCGCGATCGAGGCGCCCCATATACGACGCCGCCGTCAACCGCCCCAGGCTTGGCAACACCCCCGCCGGCGCGGTGCGCGGCATGGCGCCAAGGGGCGGCTGGTCCGTGAGGGTGATATGGAGACCGCAATCGGCCAGATTGGCCAGGGGCCGCAACGCCTTCCCCTCTTCCGGCCACCAGACGCCCGCGGTCATGCAGCCGGTCGCCGTCAGCACGCGCCGCGCGATCAGGTCGCGGATCGCACGGCTGACGCCGGGCGCGATGCCGTAATCGTCGGCACAAAGAATGATGGGAATACCGCCCGCCGGCGCGGACGGCGCCTGCGCGCTCACTGGGGCCCGATCCTTCCGAATTCCAGGCACCTAGCTTATATAAGGCGTGGCGGGCTCGTCACGCGCCAGCGGCGCTCTTGAGCAGGAAGGCGAGCACCCCATGACAGCCGAACCGGGAGTTCATTTCGCGCGCATGACGCCAGCGTCCGCTTCCCCGCCGTCACGTCTGACCATCGTGGTGCCGTTCTACAACGAGGGCGCCAACGTGCAGCCGTTCTTCGCGCGCTTGGTCCCCGTGCTGAACAGTCTGGGGTTGATCTGGGATATCGTCTGCGTGAACGACGGCAGTTCGGACGACACGCTGCACCGGTTGTTGGCCGCGCGCGCGAGAGAGCCCGCGATCAAGGTGGTGGACCTGTCGCGCAACTTCGGCAAGGAGCGCGCGCTCAGCGCGGGGCTTTTCCATGCCACCGGCGATGCGGTCGTGATCATCGACGCCGATCTGCAGCATCCTCCGGAACGCATCGGCGCCTTGCTGGAGAAGTGGCGCGAGGGGTACGAGGTCGTCTACGCCATCCGCGAGGAGCGCACGGACCAGACGTTGGTCCCGCGTATCCTGCGCCGCATCTTCTATGCGCTGTTCGACCGCCTGTCTGAAGTGCCGGTGCCGCACGGCGCCGGCGATTTCCGCTTGCTGGACCACCGCGTGGTCGCCGTGATCAACCGCATGCCCGAGCGCACGCGCTTCATGAAGGGCATCTACAGTTGGGTCGGATTCCGCCAGGGCGGCATCACCTACCGCGAGGAGGAACGGCGCGAGGGCAAGACCAAATGGGGCTTGCGCGGTCTTCTGCGGTTGGGCGTCGACGGGCTGACAGCCTTCTCGAATTTCCCGTTGCGGGTCTGGACCATCGTGGGCGCCACGATCTCGGGCTTCGCCTTCCTCTATATCCTGTTCCGCCTGATCCGCACCGCGCTGCACGGCGTCGACGTGCCGGGCTACGAATCGATCATCATGATCGTGCTGTTCCTGGGCGGAATTCAGCTCCTCACCCTCGGCATTCTCGGCGACTATATCGGCCGCATCTTCAGCGAGGTGAAGGGACGCCCGCTGTTCATCGTGCGCGCGACCTATGGCGTGGACAGCGGGCCCGACGAAGGCTGGCGCGGCGCGGAAGAGGTCAGCGCCGAGCGACGCTGAGCTACGGGCTGGTCGCAACCACGCGGATGCCGCCGAGGTTTCCGCCGCCGAACAGCCGGTCCATCGTGGTGTAGAACTCGTCCAGCGCGTCGAACACGAGCCGCCCGTGGACGGCGACGTTGCGCGCCTCCTCTCCACGGAAACTGTTCATGCGGCCGGCGACAAAGGGCTTCCACGTCTCGGTCATGTCCGTGATCTCGATGTCGGCGAAGCCCGCATCGCGGAATTGGGCATGCCACTCGTCCTTCGACGGCAAGGCTTGGCAATAGACCTGTTGGCGGATATCGCGCCATTCGGTCTGGGTCAGTTCAGCACGTTTGAAGAAATCCTCGATGAAGACCTTGCTGCCCGGCTTCAGCGCGCGGCGGATCTGGCGCAGGAGCGCGGCGCGGTCGGCGATGTGCAGGAAGACCAGCCAACTCACCATGCCGTCACAACGCCATGCGGCCACGTCGTGGGTCAGGAAGTCGCCCTCCAGATGCCGCACGAGTCCGGCCAGGCCGCAGCGTTCGGTCAAGCCGGCGGCGGTCGCGTTCAACTCCGGCTGCAATTCGACCGCCGTGACGCGGCAGCCGGTGGTCGCGGCCAGATGGCGCGCGGGTCCGCCAATGCCGGCGCCCACGTCCAGCACATGGCTCGACGCCGATACGCCCAGCCGCCCCGCGGCTTCGTCGACCGTGTCCGTGCCCAGATAGTGGTATTGGTCGAACGCCGTCAGGTCGCCGGTCTTGAGCGGCGCGTTTTCCGCAATCCCACGCGCGCGCAGCTCGTTGAAGATCCGCCCCACCTGGAAGTAGAGCTTCATCGAAGCGATGTCGCGCGGCAGGTCGTGCACCCGTTCCCCCCGATCGGTTGCGCGGCGGCTGAAGGCCGGTCAGCTCGCCTTCTTCGCCTTGGCTTTGCCGTGCGGCGTATCCAGCGCCCAGCCCGTGGGCTTGCCCCAAGACAAATTCTCTTCGTCCGGCACCACGCGGTTGTTGTCGGTCAGCCACGCCACGAGGAGCGCGCCGTTGGGTGAATGGGAGAAGTGCTTCGTGCCCGGCTTCAGCGAGACGAAATGGCCCGCCTTGTACTCGACCCCGTCATGGTCGATGACGCTGCCCTCGGCGACGTAGAACTCCTCGTAGCCATGATGCTCGTGCGGCGTCGATGTGCCGCCCGGCAGGAAGCGGATCAGGAAGCAGCCCTTGCCCGTCGCGCGGTCGAAGGTGAGCGGCGCCCAAAACAGCTTGGCCACATCCGAGCCGTAGCGATTGAAGGCCGTGAATTCGATCTCGTCGATGTTCCAGACGCGCCGGTCCGGATAGACACTGCCGTCCTTGGTGGTCTGGGTCTTAACCTTGTCGTCCATCGCCGATCCTCCTCCTAGGCGCGCCATCGCAGCCGCGCGCAGTGATGATAGATCGCGCGCCTGGGGCTGCCCAGGGCGGGGGGATGGGATTGAAACGGAAAAAGGCGGATTAGTTGGCGCGGCGATCCGCGGCCCAATCGACCTTCTGGGCCAACTGAGCCGAATATCCGCCGCCGATCGAAGCCGCTTCGTCCGGCCGGCGATTGCCTTGATAGTTCGGCGGATAGTTGGGCTGCAGCGGAGCGTTGCGCTCCATCTTGATCGGGGTCGTCTCGACCTCGATCGTCCGCTCCTGGACCGGAGCCGTCCCGCCGCTGGGCGAGTAGACGAAGCCGGAGATCGGATACGGGCGGCCGAAATTGTCGGCCTTTTCGTACCAGACGCGCACCGCGCTCCAGTCGTTGTTGTCGGAGATGTCCTGGACCGTCACGTCGGTGTCGACGCGGCCGCGCAAGCCCCCGCGCGGTGCCCAGTTGGAATGGTTGATGCGGATCGTGCGCTCGTCCACCAGCTCGGAGACGATCGCGATATGGCCGTGGACCATCTGCTTGGTCCGCTTGAACACCATGACGGCGCCCGGCTGCGGCGTATTACCGCGCTCGTAGCGATCACCGGCGCGCTCCCACCACATCCAACCATCGCCCGACAGCTCGACGTCGGAGACGGAGCGGACGTACTGGACGCAATTGATGCCGGGGTTGCGGGCCGTCTTTGTCTTGGAAGCCGACTTCTGCGCCGATGCCTTGAGGGGCTTCGCCGGGGCGACGGGCTTCAGGGCAATCTTGTAGGTCGGAACCGGCTTCTTGCCGCCCGGATTGGGACCTGCTGTTGCAGCAACGGCGAAGACCGAGGCGACAGTAACGCAGAGGGTTAGAAATACACTTCTAAGAGCCGTCATCCTCCCCCCGAGGAGCCGGTGGAACATACGGGTTTTTGTAACCCGACTTATGCGTCCATCACAACCCTTAATTGTTGGGATTGCATGATCGTTTTGTGACAGAGCCTGTGGAAAATCGCTTCACAACAAAGGGATAGCGGCAATGAAGCCGCTATCCCCTGTCATGTAAAATTACGCAGTCGGCAACTGGGAGACGAATTTGGTCACGAGATAAGCGTCGAGGCCCTCGATGCCGCCCTCATGGCCATAGCCGCTCTCCTTCACGCCGCCGAACGGCGTCTCGGGCAAGGACACGCCGAAATGGTTGACGCCGACCATGCCCGATTCGAGCGCATCGGCCACGGCCGTCGCCCGCTCGGTCGAATTGGTGAAGGCATAGGCCGCCAAGCCGAAGGGCAGCTTGTTGGCCTGATGGACGACTTCGCCGAACTCCTTGAAGCGCACGCACGGCGCCACGGGACCGAACGGCTCGTCGTTCATAACCCGGGCGTCGTCCGGCACGTCGGCCAGGATGGTCGGGGCATAGAAATAGCCCTGGTTGCCCAGGCGCTGGCCGCCCGCCGCGACCCTGGCCCCACGCTGGACGGCGTCACCGACCAGCTTCTCCATGGCTTCGACGCGGCGCGCGTTGGCCATCGGGCCCATCTGCGTGTCCTTGTCGAGACCGTTGCCGACCTTCATGTCCTTGGCGATGGAAGCGAACTTCTCGACGAAGCGGTCATAGACCTTGTCGTGGACGAAGAAGCGGGTCGGCGAGATGCAGACCTGGCCCGCGTTGCGGAACTTGCCGACAGCCGCCGCCGCCGCGACCTTCTCGGCATCGACATCGTCGAACACGATGACTGGGCCGTGACCGCCCAGCTCCATCGTCGCGCGCTTCATGTGATCGGCGGCAATGCGCGCCAAGTGCTTGCCCACCGGGATCGAGCCCGTGAACGAGAACTTACGCACGATCGGCGAGGCGATGATGTGCTCGGACACCTCGGCCGGCACGCCGAACACGAGGTTCAGGACACCCGGCGGCAGGCCCGCCTCTTGGAACGCGCGCACGATAGCGACGCAGGCGCCCGGCGTCTCTTCCGAAGCTTTGAGAATGAGCGAACAGCCGGCAGCCAAGGCGCCGCCGATCTTGCGAACCGGCGTGAGCGCCGGGAAATTCCACGGCGTGAAGGCCGCGGAAACGCCGATCGGCTCCTTCACGACCATCTGTCGCTGGTTCGGCATGCGGCCCGGGATGATACGGCCATAGGCGCGGCGGCCTTCCTCGGCATACCACTCCAGGATGTCGGCGCTGACGTTCACTTCGATGCGCGCCTCGGCCAGGACCTTGCCCTGTTCGGTGGTCAGCGTGGTCGCGATCGATTCCGCGTTGGCGCGCACGATGTCGGCCGCCTTCTTGATGATGCGGGCGCGGTCGTAGGCCGGCGTCTTGCGCCAGATCGTGTAACCCTTGGCCGCCGATTCGAGCGCGCGGTCCAGATCCTTCACGGTCGCGTGCGGCAGGCGGCCGAGCGCGGCTTCCGTCGCGGGATTGATGACGTCCTCGCCGCCGCGCCCGCTGCCGTTGGTCCATTCGCCGTTGATGAAGAGCGCAAGCTTCTCGTACATCTGTCGAATCCCTTTCGATTGGCTTGATGTTCGAAGACAGGCGGCCATGCCGCCGCAGGCGATGTCCTTACACCAAAGACGCGGCGGAAAACACCCGCCCGGACCGCGGCCGGTAATGCGAAATATTGACGCCAGAACAACGGCGTGAGACGGTTCACGCCACCGATGGGGTGGGCATCAGACAAGGATCACGAGGGGTTGACGGCGCGGCGGGCCACCGTCTTTGCCGCTGTCATTGTCGCGGCCGTGCTGGCCACCGGCTGCACGCGCTCGACGGCCGTATCCTCGACCTCGCCCGAAGCCAAAAAGTCCGGCGCGGTCACCCCGACCGGTTTCGGTCAGTTCAATGACATCCCGATCCCCGAAGGATCGACGATGGACATGGACCGTTCGCTGATCCTGGGCGCGCAGGAGCGTTGGATCGGCCGCCTGTCCCTGTCGACCAGCCAGTCCGCACCGGCGGTGTTCGACACGTTCCAATCCCAGATGCCGCGGTTCGGCTGGGCCGAGGTGTCCGCCGTGCGCAGCGAGACGAGCGTCCTGACCTTTTCGCAGGGCGAGCGCGTCGCTACCATCCAGATTGCGCGCACCACGTTCGGCGGATCGAACGTGGACATCA
>CAYZFH010000173.1:0-6743 GCA_964477375.1 uncultured Rhizobiaceae bacterium
ATGGTGATGAAGATGCCGGCGAACAGCTTGGCCACTTCCGCCATCGGCCCCCAGGTGAAGCCGTTGCGTTTGCGCCGCGCCTTGGGCGTGAGCACGATCGAGACGACGGCAACGGCCGCCATGATCGCGTCGCGCAGCAGATACTGCACGGCCACATCGGTGCCCAGGATATGGACGTCGCCAAGCTGCACCGTCGCGCTCGCCAGGATGGCGCCGATGACGACGGCCAGAAGCAAGAAATTGATGCCGCCGCGCACGCGCAAGGGATTGTCCGGCGTCGGATCGCGCCGTTTGTGCCCATCGCGTTTGTAGATGATGCAATCCATCACGAAGAAGATGGCCAGCACGACGCTGCCGACGAACAGCGTTTCGGGAAGCAGGTGGGCGGTCGTCCAGAAGAAATCGACGCCGCGCAGGAAGCCCAGGAACAGCGGCGGATCGCCGAGCGGAGTCAGCGAGCCGCCGATGTTGGAAACCAGGAAGATGAAGAAGACCACGACATGGACATTGCGCTTGCGGTCGTCGTTCGCGCGCAACAGAGGCCGGATCAGCACCATCGAGGCGCCCGTCGTGCCGATCACGCTGGCCAGCACGGCGCCGATGGCCAGGATTGCCGTGTTGGTGCCCGGCGAGCCGCGCAAATTGCCCGACACCACGATTCCGCCCGCGACGGTGAACAGCGCGGTGAGCAGAAGGATGAATGGGATGTATTCGAGCAAGGCCGCGTGGACCAGCGCCTCGACCGCCACCATCGGGCCGCCCGCGAGCGCCATCGGCACGATGGCCAGGATCGCCCAAAGAGCCGCGATCTTGCCGTAGTGCTTTTCCCAGAAATGGTGCGCGATCAGCGGGAACAGCGCGATCGACAGAAGGATGCCCGCGAAGGGCAGCGCCCAGGCCAGACCGAGGGACGCGCCATCGAGTGCCGCGGCGTGCGCGAACGAGGGCGCCCCAACGACGGCGAGCGCCGACGCGCATGCGCGCATGATGCCACCCCGCGACGGACCTAAAGCCCTTCTCACGGCGGCAAGATTACAGAAGGAATAAATGGCGCGCCCGGAAGGATTCGAACCTCCAACCTCCAGATCCGTAGTCTGGCGCTCTATCCAGTTGAGCTACGGGCGCGCTGAGGGAAAACAGCGGCGGCGAATCGCGTCGAGCGACGCGAAGGTGCCTTGCCGCGCGGCGCGCACAGTAATCAAATCACCCCCCCAAGGCAAGGCCGCGAGACTGGCAAAGACGGGAGATTTCCCGTTCTTTCCAAGCCCTTCCCCCAGTTGCAAAGCCCCGTTGTTGCTGTCATTTTTCTTCCCTTGGCGCCTCGGGAGGCGAGGCGCCGGCCCGTATCCATTTGGCACAGGGCATCCAAGGGGCAAGCATGCCGCTTCGCAAGACATTCGCCGCGATTGCGGTTGCGACGCTGCTCATCGGCGGTTGCTCCTATTCCGACGACACGCTGTGGCCCTCTTTGACCGGCGGCGATCCCGCCGGCAACCCGTCTCCGCCACCGCCCGCGACTGCCGGCAACACCGGCACCATGTCGGGCGCGTCCGCCGCAGGCACGATCACCACATCCGCCGCGCCGCCGCTCGGCACCACGGTCTACCAGGCCGTGCCGATCTCTTCAGCGGAGCCGACCGGTACCTTCGTCGGCCAGAAGGTCATCGAGCTGCGCAACCAGTTGGTCGTGCTGCAGCAGACGATCGCCACCCACAACGCCCAGGTCCAGCAGCTGCGCCAGGAAACCGGCACGGCGTCCGACCGCTATCACTCGCTGGTCGCCGCGATCACCGCGCGCCTGCAGGTGGGCACCACGCCGGGCAACCCGATCCTGACCAACCAGTTGAACCAGGCACAGACCGAGTTGGACCGCATGAGCGTCCAGGTCGGCCGCATGAACGCCGAGTCCAACGCGGTGGCCAGCGACTCTTCGATGGCCGCCTACATTCTTGAATCCGCCCGCGCGGCCTACGGCCTGTCGGGTGCGGTCGACGAAGACCATCGCCAGTTGGCCGTCCTCGAGGACGAGGTCAACAAGACCGTCGTCTCGATCGACCGGCTGCTGAACGAGCTGTCCAGCGACGTCGCGCGGCAGACCACCTATATCTCGCGCGAACGCGCAAACATGACGACGCTGTCCATCGCCGTGAAGAACGGCGAGATGTACGGCCAGAGCCTGAGCAACCGCGCCTTCACGACCGTGCCCGTGACCGCCATGCAGCAGCAGGGCGCCGGCGGGGCGCGCCGTCCGCTGGTCGTGATCCGCTTCGACAATCCGAACGTGGAATACGAACAGGCGCTTTACACCGCGCTCAAGGGCGCGCTCGACCGCAAGCCCGACGCCGTGTTCGACCTGGTCGCCATCGCGCCGACCAAGGGCGGCACCGGCCAGAACGCGGTCAAGTCGACCACGACCAAACGCCACGCGGACCAGGTGCTGCGCTCCATGTCGAACATGGGCCTGCCCGGCAACCGCGTGACGACGTCGCAGACCTCGAGCGATACGCTCGACGCGACCGAGATCCAGATTTACGTCCGCTGAGGCCAAGCGGCGGAACGGTATCGAAAGCCCCGGGACGAACCCCGGGGCTTTTCGTTTCGGCAAACCAGTCCTGCGCGCCGCTTCTTTCGCGTCCGCGCGGCGGTCTGCTATCAAGGGCCATCGAGAGGATCATTCGTGGCCGAAGAGGGACGCTTCTCCAAGGACTACCCCGTGTCCTGGGACCAGTTTCACCGGGATTCGAAGGCGTTGGCTTGGCGCCTTCTGGAGCGCGGGCCGTGGAAAGGCATCGTCGCCATCACGCGCGGCGGCCTGGTCCCCGCCGCCATCGTCGCGCGCGAGCTCAACGTGCGCCTGATCGAGACGGTCAGCATCGCGAGCTACGACCATCAGACCCAAAGCAGCGTGCGGATCCTGTCGACGCCCGACGACGCGGGCGACGGCACGGGCTGGCTGATCGTCGACGATCTGGTCGACACGGGCGCCACCGCCAAGGCCGTGCGCGCGCTGCTGCCCAAGGCGCACATGGCCGCCGTTTATGCCAAGCCCGCCGGCAAGCCGCTTGTCGACACCTTCATCACCGAGGTCAGCCAGGATACCTGGATCCATTTCCCCTGGGACACCGAGCCGCAATTCGTGCGGCCCATCGCCGAACACCGTAAATCGTGACGCCGCCATCCACGGGCCCTTCGCTGCCCCGCCAGGGGTTGCTGCTTCTCGTCGCGCTGACCTTCTTCTGGGGCGTCAACTGGCCGGCCATGAAGATCTCCCTGGCGGAGATGTCGCCCTGGACCTACCGCAGCCTCACGGGCGTGATCGGCGCGACGGGCCTGATCCTGCTCACGCTGGCCATGGGCCAGCGGCTTTGGATCCCGCGGCGCGAGTGGCCGAAGCTGACCGCCATGGCGCTGGTGAACTTCACGGGCTTCCAGGTCTGCGTGGCTTTCGCCATCGGCATGATGGCCTCGGGCTCGGCCGCCGTACTGACCTTCACCATGCCGCTCTGGTCGACGCTCGTGGGTTGGGCGGTGACGAAGGAGCGGCCGAGCGCGACGCGCTTTGCCGGTCTCGGCCTCGGCATGGCGGGCATCGCCGTTCTGGTCTCGGGCAATTTCGACGCACTCGGCCATTCGCCAGCCGGTCCGGCGCTCATCATCCTGGGCGCCATGTTGTGGGGCGGCGGCACGGTCATGCTGAAACAGGTGCGCTGGTCGGTGCCGGTGCTGACGCTCACCACCTGGATGGTGATCGTGGGCACGGTGCCGATCGTGATCCTGACCGGGCTGATCGACGGCTATCATTTGCCCAACGCCAGCACGAAGGCGTGGCTGGCCTTGGCCTTCACCGTGATCGGGCCGTTCATCTTCTGCTACTACGCCTGGATCAAGATCGTGAACATCTTCCCGCCGGGCGTCGCCGCGATCAGCACGCTGATGGTGCCCGTGGTGGGATTGATGAGCGGCGCGTTGGTTTTGGGCGAAGAGCCGGGCTGGCGCGGCTATGTCGCGCTGCTGCTGATCACGGGCGCGCTGGTGCTGGTCCTCTTGGTGCCCGCGCGGAAACGCGTCTAGCCGCCGACCGGCATATTGTCGATCAGACGCGTCTTCCCAAGCCAAGCCGCCGCAAGCACGCGCGCCGGCCCTTCGACGCGGTCGAGCGGCTTGAGCGAATCCGCATCCGTCACATCGACGTAATCGACAGACGTGAAGCCCGCCGTGAGAAGCGCCGCGCGGCCACGCGCCACTTCATCGCGCGGTGCCGCTTCGTTTCGCGCGAGGCGCGCGGCGATCTCGCGCAGGATGCGCGGCAACGCGGGGACGACGCGGCGCTCGTCCGCCGAGAGATACGCATTGCGTGAGGAGAGCGCCACGCCATCGGCGTCGCGCACGGTCGGCACGCCGACGATCTCGACCGGAAGGTCCAGGTCGTGCGCCATGCGCCTGATGACCTGGAGCTGCTGGTAATCCTTCTCGCCGAACAGCGCGAAGTCGGCCTGGGCCTGGCTCAGCAGCTTGGACACAACCGTGGCCACACCGTCGAAATGGCCGGGACGGAACGGCGCGCAGAGCCCTTCTGTCAGGCCCGCGACATGGATCGTGGTGGCGAAGCCTTGCGGATACATCTCGGCCACGCCCGGCGCGAACAGAAGATCGGCGCCGACTTGCGCGAGCTTCGCCGCATCGATGCCCTCACCGCGCGGATAGGCCGCGAAATCCTCGGACGGGCCGAACTGAGTCGGGTTGACGAAGATGGTGGCGATCACGCGTTGCGCGCGCGCCTGGCCCGCGCGCACCAGCGACAGGTGGCCTTCGTGCAAGGCGCCCATGGTGGGCACCAGCGCCACGCGCTGGCCCGCGCGATGCCAGTCCGCCACGTGGCGGCGCATCTCGGCCACGGTGCGGACGATGGTGAGCGGAGACTCGGCCATTTCTCGGTCGCTGAAAACGAAGCGGCGTTCAGGCCCGCTTGATGCCGCCGTAGCAATGCTCGGGGCCGGGGAAGCGGCGCGCGCGCACATCGTCGGCATAGGCCGAGATGGCCTGCGCGGCTTCGTTGCCCAACTCGGCGTAACGCTTCACGAATTTCGGCACGTTCGGGAACAGGCCGAGCATGTCGTCGGTGACCAGGATCTGGCCGTCGCAGGCGGGCGAACCGCCGATGCCGATGGTGGGCACGGGCACGCGCGCGGTGACGGCGCGCGCCAGCATCTCGATCGTGCCTTCGACCACCATGCCGAAGGCGCCGGCTTCGGCGATGGCGACGGCGTCACTCATGATGCGGTCGGCTTCGCCGGCCACTCGGCCGCGCGCGCCAAAGCCGCCGTAATTGTGAACCGACTGAGGCATCAACCCGACATGGCCAAGCACGGGGATGCCGCGCTGGACCAGATAGCGCACCGTGTCCGCCATCTCGGCGCCGCCTTCGAGCTTCACCGCGGCGGCGCCTGTTTCTTTCATCACGCGTGCGGAGGTGCGGAACGCCTGGGCAGGGGATTCCTGATACGTGCCGAAGGGCAGATCGACCACGACGCAGGCGCGCTGCGCGCCGCGCACGACGGCCTGGCCGTGCAGGATCATCATGTCGAGCGTCACGGGCAGCGTGCTGTCCATGCCGTAAAGAACCATGCCCAGGGAATCGCCCACGAGCATCAGGTCCACATGGGCATCCAGCAGCTTGGCCATGGGTGTGGTGTACGCGGTCAGGCACACGATGGGGGTCGCCCCCTTCATCTGCCGGATCATGGGCACCGTCACGGGCTTGTAGTCCGCGCTCTTGCTCATTCGGCCCACCCTTCGAACGGGGCTGTGCACCGCGCACAACCCTGTTTTGCACTGCACAATAATGCGCCCCCCGGCCGGTCCGGCGCAAGATGGATGCTGATCCACCCAAAATCTTGATCCAGCACCCTTTTTTAAACCCCCGGCGGCTTCCGCGGTTGCATGGGTCCGGGCGGGAAACCAGACTGACGCCATGAAAACCCGCCTCGGCGCCGCCTCGGCCGCCCTCGCCTTCCTCCTCGCGGCAGTCGCGCCCTCGCTCGCGCAGACACCTTTCTCGGCCGAACCCGAAATCTCGACCGGCGTCGCGGCGCCGCGCCCGCCCGCGAAAGCCAGCCGCCAGATGGTGGCGGCCGCGAACCCCATCGCGGCGCAAGCGGGCCTCGAAATCCTGCGCGCGGGCGGCAACGCGCTCGATGCCGCGATCGCGATTCAGATGATGCTCAATCTGGTCGAGCCGCAATCCTCGGGCGTGGGCGGCGGCGGCTTCCTTCTTTATTACGCCGCGCGCGACCGCTCCCTCGCCGCCTATGACGGGCGCGAGACAGCACCGGCCTCGGCCACGCCCACCATGTTCCTGGCGCCGGACGGCACGCCCTACGACTTCATCGACGTGGCGCAGAGCGGCCTGTCGGTCGGCGTGCCGGGTGCGCTCCGTATGCTGGAGGCCGCGCATAAGGAGAACGGCAAGCTGCCGTGGGCCAAGCTGTTCGAGCCCGCGATCAAACGCGCGGAAGACGGCTTCCCCATTTCGAACCGGCTTTTCCGCCTGCTCGAATCCGAGCAGGGGCGCATGTCGCTGATGCCCGCCGCGGGCGCCTATTTCTACGATGCACAAGGCTTGCCCAAGCCGGCCGGCACCATCCTGCGCAATCCCGCGCTGGCCGAGACGTTCCGCCAGATCGCGGCCAATGGCGCCGATGTGCTCTATCGCGGGCCCGTGGCCGCCGACATCGTGAAGGCCG
>CAYZFH010000174.1:0-6740 GCA_964477375.1 uncultured Rhizobiaceae bacterium
CCTGCATGTCCGTGATCGTGACCGTGGTGTTGTTGAACGAGGCGTTCACGTGCGCCACGCCGGAGGTGATGTTTTTCCGCTCGCGGCGACGAACGCGGGAGGCGGAGGTTTTTGCGACTGCCATTGACTGCTCCTACGCGCCTTACTTCGTGACTTTCTTCTTGCCGGCGATCGCGCGTGCCTTGCCCTTGCGGGTGCGCGCGTTGGTGTGCGTGCGCTGGCCACGGACCGGCAGGCCGCGACGATGGCGCAGACCGCGATAGCAACCGAGGTCGAGCAGGCGCTTGATGTTCATCGCCGTCTCGCGGCGCAGGTCGCCTTCGACGCGGTATTCGCGGTCGATGGTTTCGCGGATGCGAAGGACCTCATCGTCGGTCAACTGGTTGACGCGACGTTCCGCCGGAATGCCGATCTTCGCGCAGATCTTCTTCGACTGCGTACGACCGATTCCGTAAATGTAAGTGAGCGCTATTTCCACCCGCTTCTGCGTCGGAATGTTCACGCCGGCAATTCGCGCCACGCCGAATCTCCTGGTTGTCGGATCTCTACCCGCAGGGACGAGCAAAGGCGGCCCCGTCCCGCCCTGCCGGGAAAGCGGCCGCAGTATAGTCAAAAACCCTCGATGGTCAACGCCTTACCGGCGCCCCACCAACGCCTCGATTTGGCGCGTAACCTCGTCAATCGGCGCCATCCCGTCGACCTGGGACAGCAATCCCTTACCCTTGTAGTAAGGCAGAATCGGCGCCGTCTGGCGGCGGTAAGCCTCCAGGCGGGCCTTGACCGTCTCTTCCTTGTCGTCGTCCCGGCGGACGAATTCCGTACCGCCGCAAACGTCGCAAACGCCGTCCTTCTTCGGGCGCTGAAAGGTATCATGATACCCCGCGCCGCAAGTCTTGCAGCTGAACCGGCCGGTGATGCGCTTGACCAGCGCACCTTCGTCCACCACCAGCTCGACCACCCGGTCCAATTTCAGCCCCTTGCCGGCGAACATGCGGTCCAAGGCTTCGGCCTGGGCCACCGTGCGGGGGAAACCGTCCAGAATCACGCCATTGCGGCAATCCGGCTGGCCGATCCGGTCTTCGATCATCGCGATGATCACCTCATCGGGCACGAGAGCGCCCGAATCCATGATCGCCTTGGCCTTCTTGCCGATCTCGCTGCCAGACTTCACGGCCGCGCGCAACATGTCGCCGGTCGAAAGCTGGACCAGCCCGAATTTATCCTGCAACCGCTTGGCCTGGGTGCCCTTCCCGCAACCGGGAGGGCCCAACAGGATGATGTTCATCCCCGGCGTCCCCGCAGCTTGGACTTCTTGATCAGGCCTTCGTACTGGTGCGCCAGCAGATGCGAATGGATCTGCGCCACCGTGTCCATGGTCACACTGACCACGATCAGGAGGCTGGTGCCGCCGAAATAGAACGGGATCGAATAATAGGCGATCAGAATTTCCGGCATGATACAGACGATCGACAGATACGCCGCGCCGATCACCGTCAGGCGTGTCAGGACGTAGTCGAGATACTCCGCCGTGTTCTTGCCCGGACGAATACCCGGAATGAAACCGCCGTACTTCTTCAGGTTGTCGGCCGTGTCCGCAGGGTTGAACACGATGGCCGTATAGAAGAACGAGAAGAAGACGATCAAGCCGACATACAGCGCGATGTGCAGCGGCTGGCCCTGGCCGAGATAGGCCAGCATCGTGGTCATCCACTCAGGCCCCTGGCCCGCGCTGAAGCTCGCGATGGTGACCGGCAGAAGCAGGAGCGACGACGCGAAGATCGGCGGAATGACGCCGGACGCGTTGAGCTTCATCGGCAGGTGCGACGACTGGCCGCCCACCATGCGCGTGCCCATCTGGCGCTTCGGGTACTGGACCACGATGCGGCGCTGGGCGCGCTCCATGAAGACGACGCCGATGATGACGCCGATCGCCAGGATCAGGACGAGCAGGATGACGATGGTCGACAGGGCGCCGGTGCGGCCCAATTCCAAGGTGCGCGCGAGCGAGGCCGGCAATTCGGCCACGATGCCCGCGAAGATGATGAGCGAGATGCCGTTGCCGACGCCGCGCGCGGTGATCTGCTCGCCCAGCCACATCAGGAACAGCGTGCCGCCCGTGAGCGTGACGGCGGCGGACAAGCGGAAGCCCACGCCGGGATCGATCACCGCCGAATGCCCGCCCGTCGTCATGCCCTCGATGCCGACCGAGATGCCGTAGGCCTGGACGACAGCCAAAAGCACCGTGCCGTAGCGGGTGTATTGATTGATCTTCTTGCGGCCCGCCTCGCCTTCCTTCTTCAGCGCTTCGAGCTGCGGCGAAACCGCGGTGAGCAGCTGAATGATAATGGAGGCCGAGATGTACGGCATGATGCCGAGCGCGAAGACCGTCATGCGGCCGAACGCACCGCCGGCGAACATGTTGAACATGCCCAGGATGCCGGCGGCCTGCTGCGAGAAGACTTCCTTGAAGACGCCGGGGTCGATGCCGGGCAGCGGCACATACGTGCCGAGGCGATAGACGACCAAGCACCCGAGGGTGAACCACAGGCGCTTCTTAAGCTCGGTCGCCTTCGCGAAGGCGCCGAGGTTGATGCTGGAGGCGATCTGTTCGGCGGCCGAAGCCATGGCGCCGGCCTGCCCTTACGCTTTGGCCGCGGCGTCGCCGGCTTCGGCCGGAGCGGCTTTCTTGCCTTTGTTCTTTTTGGCCGCGCGCTTCGCGTTTCGCTCTTTGGTGGCTTCGCTCTCGACGTGCTTGGGGCGCAGGATGACCACCGAGCCGCCAGCCTTCTCGATCGCAGCAATGGCCGACTTGGACGCGCCCGCGACGGACACTTCCAACTTGGCCTTCAGCTCGCCATCACCGAGAAGACGGATGCCGTCCTTGGCGTCGGACATCAGGCCGGCTTTCACCAGCGCGTCGGCGTCGACCTTGCCCTGGATCTTGCCGGCGTCGACGGCCTTCTGCAGCGCGCCGAGATTGACGACCTTGAAGCGCAGACGATTGGCGTTCTTGAAGCCGCGCTTGGGCAGGCGGCGATGCAGCGGCATCTGGCCGCCTTCGAAGCCATGCAGCGACACGCCGGTGCGCGCCTTCTGACCCTTATGGCCGCGGCCCGCCGTCTTGCCTTTGCCCGAGCCGATGCCGCGTCCAACGCGCATACGGCGGTGGCGGGCGCCCGGATTGTCGGACAACTGGTTGAGCTTCATCACCTAACTCCTTGCCGGCGCGAGCCGGTTTTTTTACTGGGCCTGCTCGACGCGAACCAGGTGGGCGACCTTCGCCACCATGCCCCGCACCGACGGCGTATCCTCAAGCGTACGCTTCTGGCCGATCTTGCCGAGGCCCAAGCCGAGCAACGTCTCGCGCTGGCCCGGCTTGCGGCCGTAAATACTGCCGGTCTGAACGACCGTGATCGAGGCGCCCTTCGCGCCCTTGGAACCCTTCTTCGCAGCCATGGCCTACTCCTTGGCCTCTTCCTCGTCGCGGCGCCCGATGACGTCGCTGACCTTCTTGCCACGCTTGGCGGCAACCTGGCGCGGCGACGCCACGTTGGACAGCGCCGCGAGGGTGGCGCGCAGCATGTTGTGCGGGTTGGAGGTGCCGACCGACTTGGCCACCACGTCCTGAACGCCCAGACATTCGAAGATGGCGCGCATCGGACCGCCCGCGATGATGCCGGTACCAGCCGGCGCCGCACGTAGAACGACGCGACCGGCGCCGAATTCGCCCCGGACATCGTGGTGGATCGTGCGGCCTTCGCGCAGCGGGATACGAACCATCGCACGCTTGGCGTGCTCGGTGCCCTTGCGGATGGCCTCGGGAACTTCGCGCGCCTTACCTTTGCCGAAGCCGACGCGGCCCTTGCCGTCGCCGACCACGACCACGGCCGAGAAGCCGAAGCGACGGCCGCCCTTCACCACCTTGGCGACGCGGTTGATACTGACGAGCTTCTCGCGAAGATCGGAATCCTCGCGGTCGCCGCGAGGAGCCCGGCCGCGATCACGGTCACGACCGCCGCGCTCACCGCGCTGGGGCCGATCTCCGGACGAGTTCTGGGGTGCTGTGCGTGCCATTTATCCTATGCCTTCCTAGAACTGCAGGCCGCCTTCGCGCGCCGCTTCGGCCAGCGCCTTGACGCGCCCGTGGTAGAGATAGGCGCCGCGGTCGAACACGACAGCCTTCACCCCTGCCTTGATCGCGCGTTCAGCGACCAACTTGCCCACGGCACCTGCCGCGGTCTTGTCGCAACCCTTGGGCAACGCGCCCTTGAGGTCCTTGTCCAGGGTCGACGCGGCGGCGAGCGTACGGCCCGCCAGATCATCGATCACCTGGGCATAGATATGCCGACCCGAACGGAACACGCACAGGCGCGGACGGCCGTGTGCGGTCTGCCGCAGGCGGTAGCGCGTGCGGGCCTTCCGCCGCGCGAATTTGTCATCTGGCTTCCACATCGCCTTGGCTCTCTTACGTTACTTCTTCTTGCCTTCTTTGCGGCGGACCGTCTCGGTCGTGTAACGGATGCCCTTGCCCTTATAAGGCTCGGGCTTGCGATATCCGCGAATCTCCGCCGCCACCTGTCCGACCTGTCCCCGATCGATCCCGATGACCGAAATCGACGTCGGCTTCTCGCACTTGATCGTGATGCCTTCGGGGATCGGATACTTCACTTCATGGCTGAAGCCGAGCTGAAGGGTCAGCATCTTCTTATCGACCGCGGCGCGGTAACCGACGCCGACGATGTCCAGATCCACGCGATACGCTTCGGTCAGGCCCTTGATGACGGCCTGAAGAAGACTGCGCGTGGTGCCCCACAGCGTACGGGCCTCCTGCGTGTCCTCACGCGGAGCAAGCACGAGCTTACCATCCTCGAGCTTGACCTCGACGTGGCGGGAAACGTCCATCTTGCGTTCGCCGAGCTTGCTCTTGGCCAGAATGCTCTGGCCGGCGAGCGTGACCTCGACGCCGCTGGGGACCGTGACAGGATTGCGACCGACGCGCGACACTTTGAATTCCTCCGTTCCGCCTAGAACACCTGGCAGAGCACTTCGCCACCAAGATTGGCGGCGCGCGCTTCGGTGTCCGACATCACGCCCTTGGACGTGGACAGGATCGCGATCCCAAGCCCGCCATGGACACGCTTCATGTCGTTGATACGCGAATAGACCTTGCGGCCCGGGCGCGAGATACGATCGATCTCGCGGATCACCGGCTCGCCCTGGTGGTACTTCAGCTCGATGCGCAGCTTGGCGATGCCCGGACGAACTTCCTCGCGCGTATAACCGCGGATATAGCCTTCGCGCTTCAGCGCCTCGAGTACCTGCTCACGGAGCTTGGACGCCGGCGAATCCACCGCGGCCTTGTGCGCGCGCTGGCCATTGCGGATGCGCGTGATCATGTCGGAAATGGGATCGGACAGGCTCATGGTCTTTTCCTCACCAGCTCGACTTGACCATGCCCGGGATCAGACCCTGAGCGGCCAATTCACGAAGCTTGATGCGCGACAGGCGGAACTTTCGATAGGTCGAGCGCGTACGGCCGGTCAGTTCGCAAATATTGCGGACACGGATCGGCGCGGCGTTGCGCGGCAGAGCGGCGAGCTTGAGGCGCGCCTCGAAGCGCTCCTCCGCGGGACGCGAGCGATCGCCGGCGATCTCTTTCAGCGCCTTGCGGCGCCCGGCGAAACGCGCGGACAGCTTCTTCCGCTTGTTGTTGCGCTCGATGAAACCCTTCTTGGCCATGTGGTCCTCCGCCGCCCTAGCTCTGGAACGGCATGTTGAAGCCCTTGAGGAGCGCCAGCGCTTCCTCATTCGTTTTCGCGGACGTCACGATGATCACGTCCATGCCGCGAATCTCGTCCACGCTGTCGTAGTCGATCTCGGGGAACACGATCTGTTCCTTGAGGCCGAGCGCATAATTGCCGCGACCGTCGAAGCTGCGCGTGGACAAACCGCGGAAGTCGCGCACGCGAGGCAGCGCGATGTTCACCAGGCGGTCCAGGAATTCGTACATCCGCTCGCGGCGCAGTGTGACCTTGCAACCAACTTTCAAACCCGCGCGCAGCTTGAACGTCGCGATCGACTTTTTCGTCGCGATCGGCAGGGCCTTCTGGCCCGCGATCTGAGTCAGCTGCTTGGCCGCCGCCTCGATCTTCTTCGAGTCGTTGACAACCTCGCCGACGCCCATGTTGATGACGATCTTCTCCAGCTTCGGAACGGCCATGGCGTTCTCGTAGCCGAAGGACTTCACCAGCCCGGGCTTCACGACTTTTTCGTAATGATCCTGCAGTCTTGTGGCCATTGTCTAATTCCTAACGGTCGATCACTTCGCCCGAGCCCTTCGCATAACGGACCCTACGGCCGTCATCGAGGGACTTACGGCCGACGCGCGTGGGCTTGTCGGTCTTCGGATCGACGAGCATGACATTCGAAACGTGGATGGAGGCTTCCTTCTCGACGATGCCTCCGGGCTGCCCGGCTGCGGGACGGGTGTGCCGCTTCACGACGTTGACGCCCTGAACGACCACGCGCCAATCGTCGGGAATCGAGCGAATCACTTCGCCGCGCTTTCCCTTGTCCTTGCCGGCGATCACGATGACCGTGTCGCCCTTCTTGACCTTCATCTTGTTCTTCATGGCCAAAACTTCCCAGAACTTCGGGCGCGAGCGAAATGATCTTCAGAAAGTTCTTCGAGCGCAGCTCACGCGTCACGGGCCCGAAAATGCGCGTGCCGATCGGCTCGC
>CAYZFH010000175.1:0-6739 GCA_964477375.1 uncultured Rhizobiaceae bacterium
CGAATCCGCGGTCACGACGGCAAGCTTCGCCTTCGGCGCCAACTGGCGAAGCAAGACCGGCATGAGGAGCAGGCTGGACAACGCGACGGGCACCTTCACGGCCGCCGCCACCGCCGCCTGATGGCGGATGAAGAAACCGCAATTCGCGCCGATCGCGACGGCGCCGCGCGCGACGAGCCTTTGCGCGGCCGCGATGCATGCCGGCTCCAGCGACGGATCGCCGGGCAGAACCCGGTCGGCCCAAGCGCCTTCGACGGTCTCCACGATGATCGGGAAGTCGAACGTCGCAGGGTTCAGCAACGCGCCCGGCCGCGGCGCGGAGGGCGAAGGCCCCCGTTCGAGATTGAGGAAGCCAAGCGAGCGCGGCTTTGTCGGTGTCATGCTGAAATCCCGGTATGCGGGGGGAGGGAAGCTCGCGATGATAGCCATAGACCGATGGCGATTTCCGCCGATATCGGCTGTGCCAAGCAGGATTCCTGCGCCAACTCGGGAAAGGGCGATGAAACGCTGCGGCGGCGCGTGACTGGCTCAGTTCGGACGGACGCCAATCATCCTCGCCGGCGGCAACGTCACCTTCTGGGACAGCAAGGAGAACCCGGACGCCAGCGGCAAGACCACACCGGGCAGCGTGATCGAGAAGATCCTGCCCATGGTGCGCCCCTACCAGAAGGCGCCGCCGGTCTCGGTGCCTTTCTCGGTCAAGCTGCGGGTGAAGTAACCCCGCTTCGCCGTCAGGCGGCCTTGGCCAGCTTCTCGTCCGCGCGGACGCCCTTGTGATAGGTCGTGTAGATCACGACCGGGATGCCGAGCCCGCTCAGATGTTTGACCACCAGCGGCCGGACATCGACCCAGTCGAGCCCGCCTACACCGGTCGCGAGGCGCGGCAGGGCGATGCTGCCGATGCCTTCCTCGACGATCAGCTCGGCGAGGTTCTTTAGGGCGTGGTTGACGTTGGGGAGGGTCGCCTTACCAGGCGTGCCGCTGGCACCCGCCGCGGGCTGCTGCGTCAGCAGGTTGACGATGCGGATGCTGCCGCTCTTCCGGTCGGCGCCGCCCCACAGCCAGGCCTCGCCCGGCTTGGGATGGTTCTGCTGGCAGTAATGGCGGAAATCCTTGGCCATCGCCGGAAACCGCTCGCGCAACGCCATCGCCAGCCCGTGGGTGAAATGGTCGGACGGCGCGATGCCATGGGCAATGGCTTCGGCTTGGCTCAACAGGATATCGCCTTCGACTTCGCGGATCACGGTGGGTTCCTTTCTCGAATCCAAGACCACCAGCCTATCAGGCTACGCGAGGAGGGCTTTGTTCTGAATCAAACACCCGCGCGCCGTCAGCCCGGCAACGCATCCAGCCGTGCGAGCCAGGGCGCCCGTTCGGCGTCGCCGACGAAGGCGGCCTCGAGGCTGTTCCGCGCGATGCGCTTGAGTTGGGCGCGGCTGAGGCCCAGCGCGGCGGCCGTATCGGCATAGTTCTTGGCGATATAGCCGCCGAAATAGGCCGGGTCGTCGGAGTTGATCGTGACCCTGAGCCCGGCGACGAGCAGCGTCTTCAGATTGTGCCGCTCGAGGCTGGGGAACACGCGCAGACGCACGTTCGACAAGGGGCAGACCGTCAGCGGCATCTGTTCGCGCGCGAGCCGCGCCATGAGCGCCGCATCCTCGGCCGCGCGCACGCCGTGGTCGACGCGCTCGACCTTCAGAAGATCGAGCGCCTGGACGATGTAGTCGGGCGGCCCCTCCTCGCCGGCATGGGCGACGATATGCAGCCCCAATTCGCGGCAGCGCGCAAAAAGACGCGTGAACTTCTCGGGCGGATTGCCCTTCTCGGACGAATCAAGTCCCACGCCGTGAAAGCGCGCGCGGTGCGGCAGCGCCTGCTCCAGCGCCGCAAAGCCCTCGGCCTCGCTGAGATGGCGGAGGAAGCACAGAATGAGCCGCGAGCCGATGCCGTAACGGGCGCGCGCCTCGGCGCAGGCGCTTTTGAGGCCGTCCAGAACCGTCGCAAACGACACGCCGCGCGCGGTGTGGGTTTGCGGATCGAAAAACAGTTCGGCATGGACCACGCCGTCTTCATGCGCGCGGGCGAAGTAGGCGGCGGCCAAGTCGTGAAAATCGCGCGCGTGGATCAGCGAGGCGGCGCCCGCGTAGTAGACGTCGAGGAAGCTCTGCAGATCCTTGAACGCATAGGCCGCGCGTACGGACTCGACATCCGGCCAGGGCAGCTTGACGCCGTTTCGCGCGGCTAGCGCGAACATCATCTCGGGCTCGAGCGTGCCTTCGATATGGAGATGCAGTTCTGCCTTGGGCAAGGCGCGGACATAGACGTTCAGTTCGGCGTTCCCCGTCACGCGATCCTACTCGTCGGCCTTGGTAGCCCGCGACGACTGGTAGAGGCCGGTCAGGCGCGCGATCAGCAGCGCGATATAAAAGGTGCCGATGAGCTGTTCGGCGTTCGCCAGCGAGCGCGCATGGAACGAGATGGGGGCGATGTCGCCATAGCCGGTCGTGGTCAGGGTGGTGAAGCTGAAATAGATAAACTCGTAGAAATGCCCCGTCCGCACGCCCCCGCCGAGGGCGAGGAAGGAGTCGGGCAACAGCGCATCGGTGAAGGAATAGAACCCCGCCCACAACAGGCCGGTGAGAAGATAGGCGCAGACGGCCGCCGAAATTCGGTCCTCGGTCACCGGCCCCCGCCGCAGCACATAGGCCAGCACGTTGGCCAAGGTGAAGGCCAGCACCAGCGCCGCAGCGATGCCGGCCGCGAAGAACATGACCTCGCTGCGCGAGGACAGATACAGGATCTGCAGCAGGAAGGCCGGCGCGGCCAGGCCGATGGCGATGGCGCGCAGAAGCTTGGTGCGCGTGCCCGAGAACACGCCCAGCACCAGGACCGCCATGATGAAGGCGCCCAGCGCCTCGCGTCCCAGATCGGAGCCGACGAAGTACGGGTAACCCAACAGGAACAGGACCAAGAGGACCAGGAGATAGTGATAGGGGGTGTGCTCGATATGCCGGCTGTGAAGCCCGCGAAGTCGTTTCATGGCCGTACCCCCGTTTGGCCCCGCCATTCAGGCATCCGGGACCGGTGCTGTCAGTCTAGCGCGGTTTCCCGCCCGGCAGACCAGCTTCCGTATCTGTTCGGCATGCGATGGGCCGGCCTGGACCGGTCCGGGGGGCTTGGTTAGAACGAAGGGGCTGAGGGAGGAACGCCGCGATGGGCCTGCCGACCGACCTGTTCGAGCCGAAATATTACGCCAACGTGCGCCGCCCGGTGGAGGACGCCGAGACGCTGCCGCCCTGGGCGTACACGGGCAAGGAGTTCTACGCCCGCGAGGTCGAGCGCATCTTCAACAAGACCTGGAATTTCGTCGGCCACGCCCAGCGCATCCCGAACGTGGGCGACTACGCCACCATCGACTATGCCGGCGCGTCGCTGATCCTGGTGCGCGACCGCGAGGGACGCCCGCGCGCCTATGCCAATTCCTGCCGCCACCGCGGCGCGGCGATCGCGGAAGGTTCGGGCAATTGCCGCGCCTTCAAATGCCCGTATCATCACTGGATTTTCGGCCTGGACGGCGCCCTGACCGGCGCGCCCGAGATGGAGCAAACGCCGGGCTTCCGGAAATCCGACTACGGGTTGATCGAGGTGAAGCTCGAGACCTTCGGCCAATTGATGTTCGTGAACTTCGACCCGAACAGCGTCTCTCTCGCCACCTATCTCGGCGACCTGCCCCAGCTCTTGGCGCCCTACGCGCTGGACCAGCTCAAGCTCGTGCGCCGCACGGAATACGACGTGGCCTGCAACTGGAAGGTCTACGTCGAGAACTTCATGGACTACTACCACACGCCAACGGTGCATCAGAAGTCGCTGGCCTCGGGCAGCCTGTCCGTCTACCACCGCAATCCGCCGACGGCCGAGCGCGGCAAGGGCGAGTACATGGCGCTGTACGCCAAGCACGAAGGCAGTGCGGCGCTGCTGCCGGGCGCCGAGGGCTTCTCCCCGATGCCGACGCTGACCGGCCGCGCCAAGGACGGCTCGACCTATGCTTGCGTCTTCCCCTGCACGCTTCTGGCCCAGACCAAGGATTGCGTCTGGCACGTCGAGATCCACCCGCTCGGGCCGGACCGGATCAAGCTGGCGATCGGCGCCTGTTTCCACCCCGAGACCATCGCGCGGCCCGACTTCGAGGCAAAGCTGGAGAATTACTACAAGCGCTGGGACGTGAGCGTGATCGAGGACAACGAGATCAACGAGATCCAGCAGAAGGGCGTTTCCTCGCCCCTGACCAAGGCCGGCCGCGTCTCCAATTTCGAGGCCCTGTCCCATATCCACCGCAACTGGGTGCTGGACCGGGTGATCGGCAACAAGGGCTAGGCCGCCCCGCGCGCGGACGGCGCCAGAGCGCCATGCGCTAAGCAGGACTTGGGCCGGGGCCGCCGGGGGCTTAATATTCCCCTGGATTTCCCACGGACGAGGACGAGCCATGGCCCCGCGCAAGAGCAAGATGAAGGGTAAGACCAACGGCAAGGCGAAGCCGAAGATGAGCCCCGAGGAGTGGCAGACGCGGGTCAATTTGGCCGCCTGCTATCGCCTGGTCGCCTTGAACGGCATGACCGATCTGGACGCGACGCACATCTCGGCGCGGGCGCCGCACAACCCCGAGCATTTCTTCCTCAACCCCTTCGGCATGCTGTTCCACGAGATCACGGCCTCGTCGCTGGTGAAGCTGGACCTGGACGGCAACATCGTCGAGGAGAACGAGTACGGGCTGAACCCGGCGGGCGTGGTGATCCACAGCGCCGTGCTGCGCGGCCGCCCCGACGTCAACAGCGTGGTGCATACCCACACGCGCGCTGGCATGGCCGTCTCGGCGCAGAAAGGCGGTCTTCTGCCGCTGACCCAGACCTCGCTGCGCTTCTACGGCAAGCTGGCCTATCACGAGTATGAAGGCATCGCGGAGCCGGGCGAGGAAGATCGTCTGGTCGCGCACTTGGGCGACAACGCGGCGATGATCCTGCGCAACCACGGGCTGCTGACCACGGGCCGCACGGTGCCCGAGGCCTATCTGAACATCCACGAGCTGGAGCATGCCTGCCAGGCACAGATCGACGCGCAGAGCGGCGGCAACGAAAATCTGAAGCTGGTGCCGAAAGAGATTTGCGAAAGCACGGCGCAGCAGTATGTACGTTTCACCGGCAACAAGATTCCCGGTGAGCGCGCCTGGCCCGCGCATCTGCGCACGCTCGACCGGGTGGATCCGTCCTACAAGACCTGAGCGGCGGACACGACCGCCCCTAACAATCCGAGGAAGCGATGACGGCCAATCCCGCCAGCGTGAGCCGCAGCATGAAGCTGCGCGACAAGGTGAGCCCGGAAGAGTGGCAGACGCGCGTCGACCTGGCCGCCTGCTACCGCCTGGTCGCCTATTACGACATGACGGATTTGACCTTCACCCATATCTCGTCGCGCATCCCGGGCCAGCCGGATCATTTCCTGCTGAACCCGTTCGGCATGATGTTCGAGGAGATCACGGCCTCCTCGCTCGTGAAGACGCACATGGACGGCACGATCGACAAGGACAGCCCGTACGAATACATCCCCGCCGGCTACACGATCCACAGCGGCGTCCTGGCCGCGCGGCCGGATGTGCAATGCGTGCTGCACACCCACACGAGCGCCGGCATGGCCGTGTCGTCGTTGGAATGCGGCCTGTTGCCGATGACGCAGACTTCACTGCGCTTCCACAACAACATCGCCTATCACGATTACGAGGGCGTGGCGCTGGACCTCGACGAGCGCGGGCGCCTGGGACGCGATCTGGGCAAGCACCAGTCCATGATCCTGAAGAACCACGGGCTGCTCACCACCGGCCGTTCGATCGCCGAGGCCTTCGTGCTGATGCATCGCCTCGAGAAAGCGTGCAAGGCCCAGCTCGAGGCGCTGGCCACCGGCCAGAAGCCGATCGCGCTGTCGGAAGAGGTGAAAGAGCACACGGCCAAGCAGTTCAACGGCATGCACCTCTCGAACGGCCCGATCTACGGCGACCGCGAGTGGCCCTCCCTCTGCCGCATGATGGACCGCGTCGACCCCAGCTATAAGATGTGAGTGAAGAAGCGGATTCTTTCCTCGTCACCCCGGACTTGATCCGGGGTCCAGTGGCGAGCGTCCGCGAGCAATAGACACTTTCGGCGCGCTGCCGCGCGACTGGACCCCGGCTCGGAGGCCGGGGTGACGGCTTCGGAAACAACGTCCAATCGGGGCTCCCGCCAATGGATTACCGCCGCCTGGGCCAAAGCGGCCTGACCGTCTCGCCCATCTGCCTCGGCACCATGATGTTCGGCCTGCGCACGGAAGAAGCGGCGGCCAAGCGCATCATGGCCGACGCGAAAGCGCGCGGGATCAACTTCATCGACACAGCCGACCAATACGCCCACGGCAAGTCGGAAGAGATCATCGGCCGCGCCATCGCCAAGGACCGGCATGATTGGGTGCTGGCGACCAAGGTCGGCACCGAGTGGGAGAAGACGCCCAACCGCTCCGGCACCGGGCGAAAATGGGTGATGGAGGAATTGGATAAGAGCCTGAAGCGGCTCAAGACCGACTTCATCGACGTCTATTACTTCCACAAGGACGACCAGGAGACGCCCATCGCGGAATCGGCCCACGCCATGGCCGACGCCATCCGCCAGGGCAAGATCCGCTATTTCGGCGTCAGCAACTTCCGCGGCTGGCGCATCGC
>CAYZFH010000176.1:0-6704 GCA_964477375.1 uncultured Rhizobiaceae bacterium
GTCCAGGTTCGTCTTGCCCACCATCACCGCGCCGTCGCGCCACAGGTTCGCCGTGACGGTCGATTCGTACTGCGGCTTGTAACCGTCGAGGATGTGCGAGCCGGCGGTGGTCAGCACGCCTTCGGTGCAGAACAGATCCTTGATGGCCAGCGGAATGCCTTCCAACGGCCGCGCCTCGCCCTTGGCGATGCGGGCGTCGGACTGGGCCGCCATGGCAAGCGCCTTGTCCGGCGTTTCGGTGATGAAAGCATTGAGCGAGCGCGCGCCTTCAACGGCCTTGATGTGGGCCTCGGCGATCTCCTTCGCGGAGAAGCTCTTCTTCTTGAGCCCGTCGCGCGCGGCGGCGAGCGTGAGATCGGTCAGCGCGGCCATGGTTACTCGACCACCTTGGGCACGGTGAAATACCCGTGGGCGGCCGCCGGAGCATTGGCCACGATTTTTTCGGGATAGCCGCCGTCGGTCACCTGATCGGCACGCCGCTTCAGCTTCAGCGACGCCACGCTGGTCATGGGCTCGACATTGGCCGTTTCGACCTCGTTGAGCTGCTCGATCCAGGACAGGATCTGGTCCAGCTCCTTGCCGATCGGCGCGAGATCCTTGTCCTCGACCCGGATGCGCGCCAAGCGCGCGATATGGGCGACCTTGTCCTTGTCCAGCGCCATGGCGTGTCCGCTTTTAAGCCTGTGTTACGAGAGGTTTCCGAGGCCTTTTTGAGGCGGCGGAACCTAGCATCCGGCAGGGAGAGCGGCAAGCCGCCGGCCGCTCTCAGGGACGCTCCAGCGGGTCGTAATCGCCCATGGCGCGTGCAGGCCGGTGGGCCCGCAGGCGCTCGATCTCGGCGCGCGCGGCGTAAAACTGCTTGGCCAGTGCAACCCGATCGGCTTCGCATGCCGCGAGCGCTGCGCTGAGGCGCGACACTTCCTCACGCGAAACCCGCAACTGTTCCCGCAGTACGACGGAAAGTGGGATTTCCTTGAAGAGATCGATCAACCAACGCATGGGGCTCTGAACCGCAAGCAGCCCCCGACGCAGGCAGGGCCGCGCCGTGTTCCCAGCCGCCTAACGTGCCGTCTGCCGTTTTGTTCCGCGAAACGGAACTCTACCCACATTGTGGGGTTCTAAGGCCGGGTTCCCCACACAAGAGGGTCAACATGGCCACGACCACCACGACCACGAGCTATCGTCCGGAAATCGTAGACGACGTTCCCGGCAATCCGTTCTCGCGCATCTCGTGGGGCGGCATCATCGCCGGCCTCGCGCTCGTCATCGCGCTGCAGATGCTGTTGACGCTGCTGGGCGTCGGCATCGGCCTCTCCACCATCCGACCCGCCACCGGCGAAGTGCCGGATGCTTCCGCCATCGGTTTGGGCGGCGGGCTTTGGTGGGTGGTCACCAACTGGGTCGCGCTGATCGCCGGCGGCTATGTGGCGGCGCGTCTCGCCGGCAGCCACCACACCGAGGACGGTCTGCTCCATGGCCTGGTGACCTGGGCCGCCGCCCTCGTGCTGGGCGGCCTGATCTTGGCCGGCGCGGTCAGCCAGGCCGTGAGTGCCACGGGTCATGCCGTGGGTGGTATCGCCAGCGGCATCGGCACTGCGGCCGGTGGTGCGATGGCGGCGGATAGTCCCCGTGGGCCGCGCGACGGCGGCCCCATGGCCGAAGCGCGCCGCATGATGGATCAGGCGCGCGGCCTTCTGCGTCCGCAGGACCCGTCAAGACTGAGCGACGAAGCAGCGGTCGCTGAAGTCGCCGCCGGTTTGACTCGTGTTGCGGCGGGCGATCAGTCCGTCGATCAAGACCGTCTTGCGGCCGTGATTGCCGCCAAGGCGGAAATCTCTCCGGAAGAAGCCAAGATGCGCCTGCAGCAGTGGCAGGGCGAGCTCGCGGCCGCCAAGGAAAAGATGCGCATGGCCGCGGATCAGGCCGTGCTGACCGGGCGGCAGGTCGCCTTCTGGGGCTTCGTGGTCGTGATCGTCGGAGCCGTGGCCGCCTGCGTGGGTGGTTGCATCGGCACCCGCCATCATGTGGAAACGCGCGTGGTGACGACCCGCACCACGCACACCGATCCGCGTCCCACGACGCGCGTCTAGGGCGATGTTCTGACCCGCAATCGGAACGAGCCCAGGCGGGGCGGCGGCGAGAAATCGTCGCCGCCCTTCCTGTTTGTTCCATTTTTTCTTCGCAGGATTCGGGAATTTTTTTCAGCGCAGGGCCTGGCAGGCGGAACAGGCATGACAGACCGGCGTTGATCCGTTCGAAGAATGCCACCAACGCCATTTCAACGAACAAGGGGTCAGATCATGCGTAAGGCTTTGCTCGGTTCCGCCTGTGTCGCGCTCGTCATGTCCGTCGCCGCGTGCGGCGGTAACAGCGCGCCCCAGAACATGGGCAGCAACAACTGGAACGCCAGCCACGACCAGTCGTCCAAGACGTCGAACACCGGCGCCACCACCGCCACCTACGGCGGCGGCACCGTGATCACGGCCGCGCCGCAGCCCGGCACGGTCGTCATCGCACCGGCTGTCGTGCCCGGCACCATGGTCGTCTCGCCCGTCGCCGCGGCCGATACGGTCTCGATCACCGCGCAGAACCCGCTTGCGGGCCGTGCGATCGCCAACACCGCCGGCCAGACGATCGGCACGGTCGAATCCGTCGCGGTTTCCAACCAGACGGGCCAGATCCGATACCTGGTCGTCAGCGGTCCTTTCCTTGGCGCCAACCGCTATATGTTCGTTCCGGCCGAAAACGCCTCGCAGATGTCCGACGGCCGCGTGATGGTCAACGCGCCGCAGGCGACCGTCGTGCAGGCCCCGATCGTCCAGACGGGCGAAGTGCGGATCGTGCCGGCTTACTAATTCGACGAAGCCTCCCTCCCTGCATTGGCCCCGCCCTCGTGGCGGGGCCTTTTTTTTGCCCGCTTGCCTTCCCCTTTCCGCCCCTCTATCCACGCAGCGATGCCGGTCTTGGACCTCGACACGCTGGGCGCCACGCTTTCCACGGGTAAACGCCTGATGGGATTGGACGTGGGCGACAAGACCATCGGCGTCGCCCTGTCCGATTCTCTTTTGATGACGGCATCGCCCGTCGAGGTGATCCGGCGCACCAAATTCACGGCGGACGCCGAGAAACTCATCGCACTGATCCGGGCGCGCGAAGCCGCCGGGCTGGTCCTGGGCCTGCCGGTCAACATGGATGGTACCGAAGGGCCGCGCTGCCAATCGGTACGCCAATTCGCCACGAACCTGCTGGAGAAGATCGATCTGCCGCTGGCCTTCTGGGACGAGCGCCTCTCGACCGCCGCGGTCGAGCGCATGCTGGTGGATGAGATGGACGTGTCGCGCGCGCGCCGGCGCGAGGTCGTGGATAAAGCCGCCGCCGCCTACATCCTGCAGGGCGCCTTGGAGGCGCTGCGCATCCGCCGCGGTTAGTCGAGCGCCGCGTGGGACGGGGCCGCCGCCTTTCGTTTCGGGCTGCGGATGATCAGGAGAAGCGGCAGGATCGCCAAGGTCGCGATCATCATCAGCTTGAAGTCGTCGATATAGGCGATCATCGCCGCATGCTTCGTGACCAGGGCGTTCAACGCCATGACGCCTTGGGGTGTCGCGACGTCGAGATGATGGGATTGAAGCATGGGAGCCGTGAGCGGACCGGGCACGATGTTCCGCGCCAATCCGGCATGGGCAATCTGGGTGTTCTCGGTCAAAAGCGCCTGCACGACGGAAATACCCAAACTGCTGCCCAAATTGCGCAGGAGATTGAACAGGCCTGTCCCCTCCGGGCGCAGGTCCACACCCAACGTGGCGAAGGCGATGGTGCTGAGCGGCACATAGGCGAAGCCGATGCCGAAGCCTTGGATCAGGCCCGACCAGATGATGATGCTCGAATCCATCTGCGGCGAGATGTGCATGAGTTGCCACAGCGAGAAAGCGCACAGGCTGAAGCCCACGGCCACGATCAGGCGCGCATCGACCTTTCCGATCACCCGTCCGACCGCGATCATGGCGATCATCGAGCCGATGCCGCGGGGCGCCGTGACCAGGCCCGTCGTCACGACCGGATAGTTCATGATGTTCTGAAGAAGCGGCGGCAGAAGCGCGAGAGTCGCGTAAAGCACGACGCCGATCATGAAGATGAAGACGTTTCCCGTGACGAAGTTCCGGTCCTTCATCAGGCCCGGACTGAGGAACGGATGTTTCTTGGTCGTCCAGGTGTGGATGATGAACAGGTAGAATCCGAGCGCCATCACCACGGCGTCGATCACGATCTCGGTCGAGCTGAACCAATTCTTGAGCTCGCCCCGGTCGAGCATGAGCTGCAAGGCGCCCACGCCCAAACTCAGGGTGGCGAAGCCGACGAAATCGAACGGCTTGTGCTGGTGAGCCTTGTGATCGTGCAAGAAAGCCATGATGCCGAGGAAGGCCATGATGCCGATCGGCAGATTGATGTAGAAAACCCAGCGCCAGTTGTAATTGTCCGTCAGCCAGCCGCCCAACACCGGCCCCAGGATGGGGCCCAGCGTGACGCCCGTGCCCCAGACGGACATGGCGCGGCCGTGATGCTCCGGCGGGTTGATGTCGAACAGCACCGTCTGGGACAAGGGCACCAGACCCGCGCCGAAGACGCCTTGCAGGAAGCGGTAGACGACAAGCTGGTCGAGCGTGCCGGCAACGCCGCAGAGCGCCGATGTCGCCGTGAAGCCGGCGACCGACAGAAGGAACACCGGTTTGCGGCCGAAGCGCCCGGCCAGCCAACCCGTGAGCGGCATGGTGATGGCCGCGGCCACGATGTAGGAGGTCAGGACCCAGCTCATCTGGTCCTGCGTCGCCAGCAGCGAGCCTTGGATGCGCGGCAACGCCACGTTGGCGATGGTCGAATCCAACGCCTGCATGAGCGTCGCCGCCATGACCGATGCCGTGATCAGGACGCGCTTCGCGCCCGTCGGCATGTCCGAAGCAGGCGTGCTCACTTCCGGGTTCCGGTCGAGGCGAAGGCCGCGTGCAGGAACTTCATCAGCGGATGCTCGTAATGCGTGTCGACCTCGACGGTCGCGCTGAGGCCCGCATGGAGCGGCCGCTGCGGATCGGCATCCTTGATCGCGAGGCGCACGGGCAGGCGCTGGACCACCTTCACCCAGTTGCCGGTCGCGTTCTCCGCCGGCAGCAGCGAGAAGACGGAGCCCGTGCCGGGACTGACGCTCACCACCTCGGCCGTGAAGGTGCGGTCGGGATAGCTGTCGACGTCGATCGTGGCGGTCTGGCCCGGCCGCATATGGGCCAGATCGGTTTCCTTGAAGTTGGCCTCGATCCAGAGGTCGTCGGTCGAGACCAGGGAGAATACGGGCGTGGCGGCGTTGATGTGGTCGCCCACCTGGAGCTGCTCCACCTTGGTCACCACGCCCTGCCCGGGCGCCCGCACGGTGGCGTAGGAAAGATTGAGCGAAGCGCGATCGACCAAGGCCTGGGCCTGGCGGATCGACGGATGCTTCTCGACCGGCATGTCCACGGCGCCGCCGAGCGACGCCAGGATGTTGGCCATCTGCTGCTGGGTCGAGATCACCTGCTGGCTGGCGTTCTGGGCCGCGTGCAGCGCCTGGTCCAACTGCGCCTTGGGATAGACGCCGTTCTCGGCCAGTGTCTTGCGCCGGTCGAACTCACGCTGCTGGAACGCCGCCGTGTCCTGGGCGGCCTTCAACTCGGACTGCTTCTGCCGATAGGTGGCTTTCAGCGCCTCGACCTGCAGCTTGGCCGCGGCCAACTGGGCCTGCGCCTCTTCCAGCGCAATCTGGTAGGGCCGCTCGTCCAGCTTGAACAGCACATCGCCCTTGGCCACGCGCTGGTTGTCTTGGACGTCGATCTCGGCCACCTCGCCGCCCACGTTGGCGCTGATGGTCGTGCGGGCGGATTGCGTATAGGCGTCGTCCGTCGAAACGTAACGTCCGCCCGTGACGTAGTAGTAGCCGCCCAAAATCAGCACGATGAGCGGCCCGGCGATCATCAGCGGCAAGCGCAAACGATGCTTGAGGGGGCGTACGCTGCGGCCCGGCAAAACGCTGACCGTCGCCGCCGGACGCTCCGACGCCTTCTTGTTTTCGGCAGGCATGCTCATAGCGCGGCCCTCTTGGCGGCCTTGGGTTTGGCGGCGCGCGCCACCTGGGCCGCGGGCGAAGCGCGGCGGCGCGTGCGATCGCGCGGCGTGACGTTCTCAAAGCCCAGCAAGTTCGAACGGATGCGCTCCAAGGTCGCGACGAAGACTTCGCGCTCGTTGGCCGACAGGCCCGTCAGCGCTTCGTTGCGCGTTTCGTCGGCCATCCGCCAGATGACGGTGAAGATCGGCTTGGCCTTCGCCCCGAGGAAAAGCGTCCGCGCGCGGCGGTCGCGGACGTCGGGCCGCCGCTCGATCCAGCCGGCCTCCTCCATGCGATCGAGGAGATGCACGAGCGTCATCGGCTCCATCTCCAGGAGATCGGCCAGCCGCACCTGATTGATGCCCTCGTTGCGCGCCAGATAGCCGAGCGTCTTGCACTCGATCAGCTTCAGGCCCAGCGCCTTGGCCCGGCGTTCGAAGCGCCGGCGGAACAGGCGGCCGACATCGTTGATCAGAAACCCGACGGCGCGGGAACGGTCCAAATCCATGGTCCAGGGCCTTTGCGTGAAATCTGTGCTCAGTTAGCTAACTATAAAAACTGATATAATAAGATATGTTAT
>CAYZFH010000177.1:0-6655 GCA_964477375.1 uncultured Rhizobiaceae bacterium
GCCTTGACCGCCGCGATCTTCAAACCGCCACGCAGCTTGTTGACCACGAGCGTGGCCAGGGCCTCGCCCTCGACCTCTTCCGCGATGATCAGCAACGGCTTGCCCGACTGCACGACCGCCTCGAGGACGGGCAGCAGCGGCTGAAGGCTGGACAGCTTCTTCTCGTGGATGAGGATGTAGGGGTCTTCCAACTCGACCTGCATCTTGTCGGCGTTGGTGATGAAGTACGGCGAGAGATAGCCGCGGTCGAACTGCATGCCCTCGACCACGTCCAGCTCGGTCTCGAGGCTCTTGGCCTCCTCAACCGTGATGACGCCTTCCTTGCCGACCTTCTCCATCGCCTTAGACAAGAAGTCGCCGACCTCGCGGTCGCCGTTGGCCGAGATGGTGCCCACCTGAGCCACTTCCTCATGCGAGGAAACCTTCTTCGCGCGGGACTTGATGTCCTCGATCACGGCCGCAACGGCCAGATCGATGCCGCGGCGCAGGTCCATCGGGTTCATGCCCGCGGCCACCGCCTTGGCGCCCTCGCGCACGATGGCCTGGGCCAGAACGGTCGCCGTCGTGGTGCCGTCGCCGGCCAGGTCGCTGGTCTTGGACGCAACCTCGCGCAGCATCTGCGCGCCCATGTTCTCGAACTTGTCCTTAAGCTCGATCTCTTTCGCGACCGTCACGCCGTCCTTGGTCACGCGCGGCGCGCCATAGGACTTGTCGAGCACGACGTTGCGGCCCTTGGGGCCCAGGGTGACCTTGACCGCATCGGCCAGGATGTCGACGCCGCGAAGCATGCGCTCGCGCGCTTCGCCGCCGAACCGTACTTCTTTCGCTGCCATGATTCTGTCTCCTCCGCGTTTACCTTAGGCCGCCTTCTTGGCCTTCGCGGCGCCTTCGATGACGCCCATGATGTCCGACTCTTTCATGATCAACAGCTCTTCGCCGTCGATCTTGACCTCGTTGCCGGACCACTTGCCGAACAGGACCCGGTCGCCCTTCTTCACTTCGAGCGGAACCAGATTGCCCTTCTCGTCGCGGCCGCCCGCACCGACGGCGATGATCTCGCCTTCCATCGGCTTCTCTTTCGCGGTGTCCGGAATGATGATGCCGCCCTTCGTGCGGTCCTCCGAATCGATGCGGCGGACGACGACGCGGTCGTGCAATGGACGGAACTTCATGTCCCTTACCTCTTTGATTTTTCCCAAGAACTCGGAACGAGGGCGGCCCCTGCCGCCTGTTAGCACTCGCCTGATGGGAGTGCTATGTAGGGGTCACCCTGGACCCTGTCAAGGCGACGGCAAAAAAGTTCCAGGTTTTCTTTGATAAATAATTCAATGTGTTACGTCGATTTTCGGCAATTGCGGCGCGAACTCCCCGAACCGGCCACGGCCAAGTCACAATCAACTCCATATTTCTCGCAGCAGCGGATCCGCCTATCGCTTCGGGCGTTCCGAGTGTTGTGTGAAAATGAAGCCAATCGGAAGTCCGGCGCGCCGTCACGGCGCCCAACTCCAACCGGGAGACAGAACCTTGAGGATCAAGCCCCTCGCCATCGCCACTGTCGCGATGCTCGCCTTCGCGGCCCCCGCCATCGCGGCGCCGTCCCTGCCCCAGGCCCAGTCCTCCATGGGCGGGCAGATGACCACCATCGCGCCCCTGATCAAGGAAGTGACGCCCGCGGTCGTGAACATCGCAGTCAAGACTAAGGCGCCGGTCGAAGAGAACCCGCTGTTCCAGGACCCGTTCCTGCGCCGCTTCTTCGACCTGCCCGGTCAACAGCCCCAGCGTGAGCAGCAGACCCAGTCGGTCGGCTCCGGCGTCATCATCGACGCCAAGAAGGGCTACATCCTGACCAACCACCACGTCATCAACAACGCGGTGGAAATCAATGTCACGCTGAAAGACCAGCGCATCCTGAAGGCCAAGCTGGTCGGCAGCGATTCGGAGACGGACATCGCCATCCTGCAGGTGGCTCCGGAAAACCTGACGCAGATCCCGCTGGGTGATTCCGACAAGCTGGAGGTCGGCGACTTCGTCGTGGCCGTCGGCAATCCCTTCGGTCTCGGCCAGACGGTCACCATGGGTATCGTCAGCGCGCTCGGCCGCAGCGGCCTCGGCATCGAAGGCTACGAGGACTTCATCCAGACCGACGCGTCGATCAACCCCGGCAACTCGGGCGGCGCACTGGTCAACCTCAAGGGCGAGCTGATCGGTATCAACACCGCGATCCTCGGGCCGGCCGGCGGCAATATCGGCATCGGCTTCGCGGTGCCGATCGACATGGCGCGCGCCGTGACCGATCACATCGTGCAGTATGGCGAGGTCCGCCGCGGCCGTATCGGCGTGTCGGTGCAGGACCTGACGCCCGACATCGCGCTGGCACTCAAGCTCGACAAGACCCAGGGCGCGCTCGTCACCCGCGTCGAACCCGGCTCGCCCGCCGACAAGGCCGGCTTGAAGGAAGGCGACGTGGTGACCAGCATCTCGGGCCGCACGGTCAAGAGCGGCGCCGACCTGCGAAACCGGATCGGTCTCCTGCGCGTGGGCGACAAGGCCGAGCTGTCCGTCTCGCGCGACAAGGCGATCAAGACCCTGACCGTCCAAGTCGCCAAGAAGGAGCCGCAGGTCGCGGCGCGGGCGGGCGAACTCACGCCCCGCCTGGCCGGCGCGACCTTCAACGCCGTGCAGCCCAGCAGCAACCAGCGTCTGCGCGGCATCGAGGTCAGCAATGTCGACCGCGACAGCGCGGCCTGGCAGGCGGGCCTGCGTCCGGGCGACATCGTGACGGCGGTCAACCGCGAGCCGGTCGCGACGATCGACGGGTTCACCCGCTCGGTCCGCGCGGCGGCGCAAGGGCCGATCGCGCTCAACCTCATCCGCGGCGATTCGCGGATGGTGCTGATCGTCCAGTAACGGCGCCTACTTCAAACAGAAGGGCCGGTCCTCGCGGACCGGCCCTTTTTCGTTTCAGGTGCCCCACACATCGAAGGTGCCGGGCGGCGGCTTCGGATAGTCGCCGTCGAGTGCGGCCAAATCCTCTTTCGACAGCTTGATGTCGATGGCGCGCGCATTGTCGCGCACATGATCAGGGTTGGTCGCCTTCGGGATCGAGACGACGGACGGATGGCGCAGGGTCCAGGCCAGCGCGATGCACATGGGCGAGACACCGTGACGTGCCGCCACCTGGGCCAAGCCAGGCTTCGGGCGCAGAAAACCTTCTTCCAGCGGGGTGTAGCCCATGACCGCAATGTCGTGCTTGGCGTGCCAGTCGAGCAGGCCGTTATCCAGGCCCCGGCGCGCCAGGCTGTAGCGCAACTGGTTGGCCGTGATGCCCGAGCCGTGCGGCATAGCCTCGGCCTTCTCCATGTCCGGCGCATCGAAATTGCTGAGCCCGTAATGGAGAATCTTCCCGTCCCGCTTCAGCCGGTCGAAGGCCCGCAGCACGTCCTCCAATGGATAAGGGCCGTTCCGATTGTGCAGCAGGTAAAGGTCCATGCGGTCGGTTCCCATCCGCCGCAGGCTGGCCTCGGCCGCACGAAGCGTGCCCTCGTAGGTCGATCCGCTCTGGTGCACCTTGCTGACGATGAAAAGCCCTTCGCGACGGCCGCGGATGGCTTCGCCCACCACTTCCTCCGCACCGCCGGAGGCATAAAGCTCGGCGGTGTCGATCAAGGTCATCCCAAGATCGATCCCCAGCTGGAGCGCCGCGACTTCGGCTTTCCGGTGATTGCGGTCGTCGCCCATCTTCCAGGTGCCGAGACCGAGCGCCGGCATGACGCAGCCGCCGCGTGAACGAACCATCCGCATCGCTAACCTCCCACCGATTTCGTCTTCGCCGCCTGGATCGCGCGCCAGACCTGCAATGGCGCGAGCGGCAGCTCGACATGCCGCACGCCCAAATGCCACAGGGCGTCGACCACCGCATTGCCGAGCGAGCCCAATGCGCCAATCGTGCCGGATTCGCCCGCGCCCTTCACACCCAGCGCATTCGCCGGGCTCGGACTCTCGATACGGTCCAGACGGAACGACGGCACATCGTCCGCACGCGGCATGGCGTAGTCCATGAAGCTGCCCGCCAGCACTTGGCCCGTCTCATGATCGAACGCCAGATGCTCCATCAAGGCCTGGCCGATCCCCTGCACCAGCCCGCCGTGGATCTGCCCTTCGACGACCATGGGGTTGATGATCGAGCCGCAATCGTCGACGACGGCGTAGTCGCGCAGTGTGACGCGCCCCGTCTCGGCATCCACCAGCACGACGGCCAGGTGCAGACCCGTGGCGCAGGTGGTGGCTGTTGGATCGAAATAGACGGCCTCCTCCAAGCCGGGGTCCATGCCGGGCGGCGAGCGGTCGCCCTGATAGGCTTCGCGCACCACCTCGCGGAAGGTGATGCGCCGGTCGGTGCCGGGGATGACGAAGTTGGGACCGTCACGCGCGATATCCTCTTCCGCGCATTCCAGGCGGAAGGCCGCGATCTTCGTGCATTTCTCGACGATGCGGTCGGCCCCCTTCACGACCGCCATGCCGGTCGTGACCGTGGAACGTGAGGCATAAGTGCCGTGGCCGAACGAGACTCGGTCCGTGTCGCCCTCGACGATCTCGACATCCTCGAAGGCCACGCCCAGGCGCGAAGCCGCAATCTGGGCGAAGGTAGTGGCGTGGGCCTGGCCGTGCGAATGGGCGCCGGAGAACACCGTGACCTTGCCGGTCGGATGAACGCGGACGGTCGCCGAATCGTGTCCGCTGCAGCGTTCATAGATCGCGGCGGTTGTCTTGCTGGGCGCGCCGATGGCGTCCGCGACGCCGCAGAAACCGATGCCCATCAGGATTCCCTGCGCACGCAGCTTCTGCTGTTCCGCCCGCAACGCGTCATAGCCCGCCAGTTTGCGAAGGGTGGAAAGAAGCGCCGGAGGGTTGCCGGAGTCGTAATTGAGCCCGGTCGGACTGCGATACGGAAACCGCTCGTGCGGGATCAGGTTCTTGGCACGGATCTCCGCCGCTTCCAGCCCCATCTCGCGCGCCGCGTTGTCGATCAGCCGTTCCAGCACGTAAGCGGCTTCGGGCCGCCCGGCGCCGCGATAGGCATGCACGGGCGGGGAGTTGGTGTAGACGCCGCGCACGCGGCAGACGATGGCGGGCGTCGTGTAAAGCCCGCCGAAAACACCGCCATAGAAGAACGCCGGGATGCTGGCGCCGCGATGAGTCAGATAGGCGCCGAGGCAGGCGATGGTGTCGACATCGAGCCCCAGGAAGCGCCCGTCGCGGTCGAGCGCCAGCTTGGCGCGGGTGAAATGATCGCGCGCGCCCGCATCGGTCAGAATTCCCTCCGACCGCGTCGCGGTCCAGCGCACCGGCCGGCCGGTCAACTTGGAGCCCCAAAGGACCAGCGGCTCCTCGGAATAATCCGGCAGCTTCATGCCGAAGCCGCCGCCGACATCGGGCGCCACGACGCGGATCTTATGCTCCGGATGACGCAGCGAATTCTCGGCCAGCGACAGGCGCAACAGATGCGGCGCCTGGTGCGAGGCCCACAGCGTGTAGCGATCGTCCGTCGCGTCGTAGAGACCGAGAAGAGTCCGGGGCTCGAGAGAGTTCGCGGTGATGCGCGTGTTCACCATGGCCAGTTCGGTGACATGCGCCGCGCGGCTGAAAGCGGCCTCCGTCTCCGCGCGCTTGCCCACCTCCGAAACGAAAACCAGGTTGGAATCGAGGTGTGCATGGGCGATGACCGCACCGCGGTCGAGCGAGCGCGATGTCTCCGTGATGGACGGCAACGGCTCGTAATCGACCGCAACCGCTTCTACGGCGTCGAGCGCCTGGGCCCGGCTTTCCGCCACCACCATGGCGACGGGGTCGCCGACGAAGCAGACCTCGTCCTTGCAAAGGACCGGCCGCGCGAACTGGCTGCGCTCCACACGGTCGACCGAGCGGATGCGCGCCCAGAGGGGAAAGTCGCCCAGGCCGGCGGCGTACCAATCTGCGGCGGTGACGATGGCCAAGACGCCCGGAAGCTTCTTCGCCTTGGCGGTCTGGATGCCGCGGATGCGCGCGTGGGCGTAAGGGCTGCGCACGAAGGCCGCATGGGCGGCGCGGACTGCGGGCACGTCGTCGACATAGCGTCCGCGCCCGGTCAGGAACCGGGGGTCTTCGCGCCGGCGAATCGATTGTCCGAGATAGCTCACGCCGCCCTCCCGCTGCCTAGGTCAGCTTATACCCGCCATCCACTTCGAGCACGGTGCCCGTCGCAAAGCCGTTACCCATGATCCAGAGGATCGCCGCCGCGATCTCCTCGACCGTGCCCATACGCGGCACGGGCTGGGGCCCGACCAGCACTTCCAACGCCGTACGGTGACCGGTGGGCAGGTCGCGGATCAAGGGGGTCTCGATCAGCCCGGGTGCCACCACATTGACCCGCAGCGGCGCGTACTCCCGCGCCAACTCGCGCGCCAGCGCCTCGACCGCTGCATCGGCGGCGGCGACCAAGGGATAATTCGGCAGGCTCTTGCGATGCGCTTGGCCCGTGATGAAGACGATGGAACCGCCGGGGCGCAGATGGCGGCGGGCATGGCGCGCGCAATAGACCTGGCACCAGAATTTATGCCGCATGACGATTTCCATCGTCTCCTGCGGCGTGTCGGCGAAGCCGCGCACGCTCTTGCGC
>CAYZFH010000178.1:0-6651 GCA_964477375.1 uncultured Rhizobiaceae bacterium
ACGCCCGAAGCCTGACGCACCAAGTCTTCCTGGCCGGCCAGATAGTCGAACGCGCCTTCGCCCGTCAGCGCCTCGATCCGGCGCACGCCCGCCGCGACCGCCGATTCCGAGACGATCTTGAACACCGCGATGTCGCCCGTGCGGTTCACATGGGTTCCGCCACACAATTCGATGGAGAAAGGCTGGCCTTCCATCTGGCCCATGGTCAGGACGCGCACCTCGTCGTCGTACTTCTCGCCGAACAGCGCCATGGCGCCCGCTTCGATGGCCGCGTCGGAGGCCATGAGGCGCGTCGTGACCTCGCCATTCAAGCGGACCTGGCGGTTGACCTCGGCTTCGACGCGCTTCAGCTCGTCATGCGTGATCGGCTTCGGGTGGCTGAAGTCGAAGCGCAGCCGTTCGGGCGCGACCAGCGAGCCTTTCTGCGTGACATGCGGGCCGAGGATCTTGCGAAGCGCGGCGTGAAGCAGGTGCGTCGCCGAGTGGTTGGCGCGCAGCTTCGACCGGCGCGTGACGTCCACGCTCAACTCGACCGCGTCGCCGACTTTGATGCCCCTGCCGCCCACCTTGCCGACATGGACATGCAGGTCGCCCAGCTTCTTCAGCGTATCGGTGACCGTGAACTCGATCTCGCCCGGCCCGAACATCGAGCCGCTGTCGCCCATCTGGCCGCCGGATTCACCATAGAACGGCGTCTGGTTCAGGATGATGGCGGCCTCCTGGCCGGGCGCCGCGCGCTCCGCGCGCTTGCCGTCGACCACGATGGCCAGAACCTTGCCTTCGGCCGCTTCGGTGTCGTAGCCGAGGAACTCCGTGGCACCGACCTCTTCACGGATCTGAAACCAGACCTGCTCCGTCGCTTGCTCGCCGGAGCCCGCCCAGGCGCGCCGCGCGGTCTCGCGCTGGCGTTCCATCGCGGCATCGAAGCCGGGCTGATCCACGGTCTGGCCCTTGCCGCGCAGGATGTCCTGCGTCAAGTCCAGCGGGAACCCGTACGTGTCATAGAGCTTGAACGCGACCTCGCCCGGCAGCGGCGCACTTTTGGCCAGACGCGCGGTCTCGTCCTCTAGCAGCTTCAGGCCCCGGCCAAGCGTCTGCTTGAAGCGCGTTTCCTCGAGCTTCAGCGTCTCGGTGATCAGCGCTTCCGCGCGCACCAGCTCCTGGTACTGGCGGCCCATCTCGCGCACAAGCGCGGGCACCAGGCGATAGAGCAGCGGCTCTTCGCAGCCCAGGATGTGGGCATGGCGCATGGCGCGGCGCATGATCCGGCGCAGCACATAACCGCGCCCGTCATTGGACGGCAGCACGCCGTCGGCGATCAGGAACGACGACGCACGCAGATGGTCCGAGATCACACGGTGCGAAACGGCATGCGGGCCGTCCGCCGGCACGCCGCTGGCGTCCGCCGAGGCCAGGATCAGGCCGCGCATCATGTCGATGGCATAATTGTCGTGGGTGCCCTGGAGCACGGCTGTGATGCGCTCCAAACCCATGCCGGTGTCGATGGACGGACGCGGCAGGGCCACGCGTTTGTCCTTCGTCACCTGCTCGAACTGCATGAAGACCAGATTCCAGATCTCGATGAACCGGTCGCCGTCGGCATCGGGCGAGCCCGGCGGGCCGCCCGGGATCTTGTCGCCGTGGTCGAAGAAGATTTCGGAACACGGGCCGCACGGGCCGGTGTCGCCCATGGCCCAGAAATTGTCGGACGTTGGGATGCGGATGATGCGGGAATCCGGCAGGCCCGCGATCTTCTTCCACAGGTTGAAGGCTTCGTCGTCGTCCACATAGACCGTGGTCAGGAGCCGGTCCTTGGGCAGGCCGAACTCCTTGGTGATCAGGGTCCAGGCCAGCTCGATCGCGACGTCCTTGAAATAGTCGCCGAAGGAGAAATTGCCCAGCATCTCGAAGAAGGTGTGGTGCCGGGCCGTATAGCCGACATTCTCCAGGTCGTTGTGCTTGCCGCCGGCGCGGACGCATTTCTGGGACGTGGTGGCGCGCTTGTAGGAGCGCTGCTCGGCGCCGGTGAAGACGTTCTTGAACTGCACCATGCCCGAGTTGGTGAACATCAGGCTGGGGTCGTTGCGGGGCACGAGCGGGCTCGAGGCCACGACTTCGTGGCCGTGGCGGCCGAAATACTCGAGGAACGTGCGGCGGATCTCGTTCGCGGTCTTCATGGCATCCTGGGGCCCGGGCGGTTCAATTCCGCGTCCTCGGGCGGCCCCGCTTGTACTGCGGGGCAGGCGAATCTGTCCACAAGCGAAAGGCCGGAAAGGCCACACTTCCGGAGAATTTAGGCCGATTCGGTGCGCCGGAAAGAGCAACGGGCGAGCTGGTTTCCCAGCCCGCCCGCAACCCCGACCTTGAACCCTTTGCCCGCCTATCCGGCGGGCGAACGTTTTAATCGTCGGCGGCCGACTCGCCTTCCTCGGGCGCGCCCATCATGGCGTTGGCCACCAGGCCGGCATTCTCGCGGACGGCCTTCTCGATCGAAGCCGCCACGTCCGGATGTTCCTTCAAGAACGTTTTCACGTTCTCGCGGCCCTGGCCGATGCGCTGGCCGTCGTAGGAGAACCAGGCGCCCGACTTCTCGACCACGTTGGCCTTGACGCCCAGGTCGATCAGCTCGCCGGCCTTGGAGACGCCTTCGCCGTACATGATGTCGAATTCCACCACCTTGAACGGCGGCGCCATCTTGTTCTTCACCACGCGCACGCGGGTCTGGTTGCCGACCACCTCGTCGCGCTCCTTGATCGCGCCGATGCGGCGGATGTCGAGGCGCACGGAGGCGTAGAACTTGAGCGCATTGCCGCCCGTGGTGGTTTCCGGGTTGCCGAACATGACGCCGATCTTCATGCGCAACTGGTTGATGAAGATCACCATCGTGTTCGAGCGCGAGATCGACGAGGTCAGCTTGCGCAGCGCCTGGCTCATCAGGCGGGCATGCAGGCCCATGTGGTTGTCGCCCATCTCGCCTTCGAGTTCGGCGCGCGGCACGAGCGCAGCCACGCTGTCGATCACCAGAACGTCGATGGCGCCGGAGCGCACCAGCGTGTCGGCGATCTCAAGCGCCTGCTCGCCCGCGTCGGGCTGGGAGATCAGCAACTCGTCCACGTCCACGCCCAGCTTGCGGGCATAGGACGGATCGAGCGCATGCTCGGCGTCGACGAAGGCGCAGACGCCGCCCTTCTTCTGGGCCTCGGCCACGACCTGGAGCGCCAGCGTCGTCTTGCCCGAGCTTTCCGGACCATAGACCTCAACGATACGCCCCTTGGGCAGACCGCCGATGCCGAGCGCGATATCCAGTCCCAGCGAACCGGTGGAGACGACCTCCGCCTCGCCCATGTTCTGGTTCTGGCCGAGCTTCATGATCGAGCCCTTGCCGAACGAACGCTCGATCTGGGTGAGGGCCGCTTCCAGTGCCTTGTTCTTGTCCATCTCGTCCTTACCGACCAAGCGCAACGCTGCTTCCGACATGTTCCGTCTCCTTATTCCACACGCCCCTGGGGCTTTCAATGAAGCCGCCCGCTTCGGCGGTACGGCTTGTGAAGGCACGGCGAAATCTTGAGCGGCGGATTGTACATGGTTTGTTCTGTTCCGCAAGTGTTCTCATTTGCACGCCCGTAAGAGACTGAAAAATCAGGCGAAAAATACGACATCCCTGCTGCCCGGCGCGCGGTTTCCGTTAGGATGGCCGGAAAGCTCACCGTGGGATAACCGGGCGCGATGGCCGACATTTCCTTCCTCAACGCGCTGATCCTCTTGGGCGCCCTGCTGGTGCTGCTGGGCATCCTGTCGAGCCTGGTCGCAAGTCGCGTGGGCGCGCCGTTGCTGCTGGTTTTCTTGATGGTCGGCATGCTGGCCGGCGAAGACGGGCCGGGCGGCATCAAGTTCGACGATTACCGCATGGCCTATCTGGTCGGTTCGGTATCGCTCGCCGTCATCCTGTTCGACGGAGGTCTACGGACGCGGCTCAATGCATTTCGCGGTGTCCTATGGCCCTCGATCACGCTGGCCACGGTCGGCGTTCTGCTCACCACCGGCATCGTGGCGGTGGGTGCCTTGTTCTTTCTCGACCTCTCGTTCCTGCAAGGCCTCCTGCTCGGGTCGGTGATCGCCTCCACGGATGCCGCCGCGGTCTTCTTCCTCCTCCGTGTCGGCGACCTGCATCTCAAGCGCCGCGTCGGTCATACGCTCGAGATCGAATCGGGCACCAACGATCCGGTCGCCGTCTTCCTGACCATCGCGCTGGTTGAGCTGATCCTCCAAGGCGGGCACCCGAGCTGGGGGCTGGCCGGCACCTTGGCGCTCCATGCCGCGGTCGGCACGGCCATCGGCGTCGCCGGCGGCTTCTCGGCCTCGTGGGTCTTGAACCGCATCGGCATGCCGCAGGGCCTGCACCCGCTGTTCGTCATGACCACGGCTGTGATGGTCTACGCGGTCACGGTGGTGCTGCATGGCAGCGGTCTTCTGGCCGTCTATCTGGCCGGCCTCGTGCTGGGCAACCGACCCTTGCGCGCCTATTCGGCGATCATCACCTTCCATGACGCCGTCACCTGGCTGTGCCAGATCGTCATGTTCGTGCTGCTGGGGCTTTTGGTCTCGCCGCACAAATTCATCGACTACTGGATTCCCGCGGTTGCGACGGCGTTCTGCCTGATGTTCATCGCGCGGCCGGCGGCGGTGATCCTGTGCCTCACGCCGTTCCGCTTTCCGTGGCGGGAGAAGATCTTCATCTCATGGGTGGGCTTGCGCGGCGCGGTCGGCGTGTTCCTGGCTTCGATCCCGGTGCTCGCGCGCCTGCCGCAGGCCCAACTCTATTTCAACGTCGGCTTCGTGGTCGTCTTGGTCTCGCTGATCGTGCAGGGCTGGACCATCGCCTGGAGCGCGCGGAAGCTCGGCGTCACCCTGCCCCGCGCGCCGCGCTCGGTGAAGCGCGTCGAACTGGACCTGCCCGGCCAGTTGGAGCTGGAGATGGTCGGCTATCCGGTCAGCGAGGACAGCCCCATCCTGCGCCACGGCGCCACGCCCTCGTGGGCGCGCCTTAACATGGTGATCCGCGACGATCGCATCTTCTCGCCGGCCGATGCCGGCGCGCTCAAGCCCGGCGACTACGCCTATTTCCTAGCGCCGCCTTCGCGCGCGCCCTTGCTCGACCGGCTGTTCTCCGCGTCCGAGAGTGCGGGCGCCCTGCCCTTCGGCGAATTGCAGTTCGCGGGCGACGTCAAACTGGGCGCGATCGGCGAGATGTACAGCCTGCCCATTCCACCCGACCAAGCCACGCAAACACTGGCCGAGTATTTCGCCAACCTCTACGACCACGCGCCTTCGGCGGGCGATGCCGCGACCATTGGCCCTCTCACGCTCACCGTGCGCGAAACCGAGGGCGACGGCGTCAGCAAGGTCGGCCTGGACATCCTGTCCTTCGATCAGATCACGCCCCGCGTAGCCTTCGCCCGCACGCGCAGCCTCTTGCGCGGTTTGCGCCGCCGGGACGCCTGAAAAAGCAGCGGGGCGGAACCGCTTGCGCAATTCCGCCCCGCAACATGGTAACGCGTGAGACTCAGTCGTCCTTGAACTGAGCCTCGCGCCAGCGCACGGCGGCGCCCAGGCCTTCCTTCACCGAGATTTCCTTGAACTGGCGATACATCTCCGTCGGCGTCGAATCGAGGATGGCGCCGGTCTCGATGCCGTAGTTCACGGCCTCGCGGAAGCCCGCGATCTCGGCGCCGCGGTTGATCGCGGCCTTGGTGGTCTTCAGGCCTTCGACCGAGATCGTGGCCATGCGCTTGGCCAGCTTGAAGGTCTCTTCCTCCAGCTTGTCGTCCGGCACGACCTTGTTGACCATGCCGACCCGAAGGGCTTCCTGCGCATCGATCAGATCGCCCGTGTAAAGCAGCTCACGCGCTTTCTTGAGGCCGATCGTCCACGGCATGACCACCACCGGCGGCGCGGTCGAGAAGCGGATTTCGGGCTCGCCGAACTGCGCGTTCTCCGACGCCACCGTGACGCAACACATCATCGCCAGCTCGCAAGAGCCCGCGACGCAGTGGCCGCGCACCATGGCGATGGTCGGCTTCTGGCACTCCCACGGCGCGAACTCGACGGCCGCGCAGTCGATCAGCATCTGCCGTACGCCGAGCGGCGTACGCCCCGCCGCGCCGCCATAGACCTTGCCCCAATCGACCTTCAGGTCGTAACCGGCGCCGAAGCTCTTGCCCGCGCCGGACAACACGATGACGCTGATGTCATTGTCCTTGTCGGCCGCCTTGATGGCCTTGGGCAACTCTTCCATCATCTCGAGGTTGATGGCGTTCAGCGCCTTGGGGCGGTTGAACTGGATATGGGCGATCTTGCCCTTCTTCTCGTACAGAAGTGTCTCATACACGGAACTTCACTCCCCTCTTTCGCTCGCCACGGGCGGCAAGGCAGCATAGCGGGTCTCTGACGGTCGGGTCTTCCCCTCCTCCGCTTTTATCGTTTCTTTATTTTTCGCCGCCAAAATCCGTCTCGAACCTTGACGGGGCCGCGCCCTAAATCAGGGCTTCCGAACCACGGGGGACTTCCATGCTCGACCTTCTCTATATCGCCCTCGGCATTGGGCTGTTCGCGGCCTTTGCCTGGTACGTCCGAGCCTGCGAACGCCTGTAA
>CAYZFH010000179.1:0-6605 GCA_964477375.1 uncultured Rhizobiaceae bacterium
ACAACGAGACGCCGGAAGCCTGGCCGCGCCACAACATCGTGCGGCATCAGCTTCTGCTGGCCAAGTCGCGCACCGTCGACACGGTGCTGGTCGACGGCGAGGTGCTGGTGAAAGGCGGCCGCCTGACCCGCATGGACGAAGGCGCGGTCTACGAAGCCGCCGACAAGGCCGCGCGCGTCATGCGCAAACGCGCAGGTCTGCGCGGATGAAGTGGCGCCGCGCCGCCGCGGTCCTTCTGGTCCTGGCGGCCGCGCTCGCGGCCGTCAGCGTCCAGGCGCGCACGGCGGCGGAGGCGGACAAGCTGACCCGCTTCTTCGACATCGTCGTGTTCGGGACCGAGATTCCGGGACTGACACCGGCCGACCGGGTGCGGAAATGGACCGGCCCCATCCGCTACAAGGTCGCGGGCACCAGCGTTGCGGAATGGCAGCCGGTGATCCAACGCCACGCGGCGACGCTGACGGGGCTGACCGGCATCTCGTTCCAGCAGATCGGCCCCAAGGATTCGGGCGAGAACCTGGTCATCATGCTGGTGCCGCGCGCCAAGATGGAAGAAGCCGGGGCGCTGGTGGAGAAGGATCCAGCCAAGCTGAAGGCGGTGCTAAGCCAGACGCGCGGGGGCTGCTATTTCCTGTCCTACTCCAAGGAAGACCGCATCGTGTACGCGGCCGTGGTGGCCAATGTCGAAGGCCCCAAGCCGATGCTGGAGAAATGCCTGTTGGAGGAGATGACCCAGATGATGGGCCTGCCCAACGACAGCAACGAGGTCAGCCCCTCGGTCTTCAACGATTCGGAGCGGCAGATGACGCTCTCGCCGGGCGACGTGGCGATGGTGAAGGCGCTCTACGATCCCGCGCTCAAGCCCGGCACGCCCCGAACCGAAGCCCTGGCCTTCGTCCGCAAGCTGTTCCTGCAGCTTCCCTAGGGGGTTTTCCGTAAAGCCATCCGGCTCGGGACTTGCAAGGATCGTGGCAACCGGAACGGGGCAGCCCTAACGTCGGGGCGCGTCCCATCCGGGAAACGACGGGAAAACGGCCATGTCCGGCCAATACGCGATCAAGAACAACGTCGGCACCAACATCGCCATCCCGGAAACGGCGGCGGACGATGTGCGCTATTTCACGGCCGATGAGAGCGCCGATATCCGCCGCTACTACGACGAGTTCGGCTATGTCGTGATCCGCAACGCCGTGCCGCCGGCGCTGATCGATGCGGTGAACGCCGCGTTCGACCGCGAGGTGCTGCCCTCGCGCCGTTTCATCTACCGCCAGGCCACGGCGAAGGCCGAGCGGCACGTCTATACCGACCGCGGCTTCATGCTGAACTCGATCCTCAATCCGCAAAGCGTCGATCCGGACGCCTATCCGAACTTCCGAAACGACTCGACGCATGTCTTCGCGCTGCCGGCGGTGCAGAAGGCCGTCGCGGATGTGCTGGGCGAGAGGGGCAAGCTGGTCCAGGGCATGTACTTCCACGGCAACCCTGCGACCTGGCCGCACCAGGACAGCTATTACCTCGATTCCGAAACCATCGGCACGATGACGGCGGTGTGGATCGCGATGGAGGACATCGCGCCGGGCGCGGGACGGTTCTTCATCTATCCCAAGAGCCAGAAGATCGCGCTGCAGAAGCATGGCGCGTCGACCAATATCGCGACCAAGCACGGCGACTATAAACAGAACGTCGTGGACATCATCCGCACCAGCAATTTGGAATGCCGCGCCCCGGCGCTCAACAAGGGCGACCTCCTGTTCTGGAACGCCTGGACCATCCACGGCAGCCTGCCGACAACGACGCCGGATTTGTCGCGCCGCTCGCTGACCGCGCATTTCATTCCGGCGTCCGAGCGCTTCCTGCAGTTCCAGGTGAACGTGAAGGAGCCGCGTTTCGACTCTGTCGAGGGCGCTCTGATCTCGCGTCCCAAGGACCAGGCCAAGTTCTTGAACCGCGTGGCGCTGTTCGCGGAAAGCCGCTTCCCCGGCCTGTTCAACGCCGCCAAGCGCACAGCCATCCGCCTGATGATGGCGCGGCACGCATAGCTCGGCCACAAGTACGCTCGAAATTCGTACGCGCACGCATTTCCTGGCGATACGTTTCCGCCACGGACACGTCAGCGGTTCCAAACGCGCAAAAAAAAGGCCGGGTCCAAAGACCCGGCCAAGATACAACAGGGAGGCTTCACGTCTGGGAGACGTTGGATCCGAAGACCCATGATCCACGGGCATTGCACCCGTAAATCCCAGCGACGAGGGCGAACCGTCGTCGCTAAAACAATGATGCTGCAACGCACCATCGATGAATTATATGTAAGGTGAGATGGCTCCCAGCACCATCGGGATTTCCGAAGATAAGCCATGCACGAACTGCATGGCTTGCTGCATTTCGCAATGCCAGGAAGGCTTTAGGTAACTCTGACTAGGACCAGAGTCGGCGGTTCAGAACTGCGATTTGGCAATCTCGTTGATCAGGAAATCGCGCAGGACCGCGATCCTTTTAGAGTGCCGCAGCTCCTCCGGATAGACGAAATATGCCTCGCTGGCCGGGCTGGAAAGCGAGGGAATTACGCGCACGAGGTCGCTGCCATAGCCCTGGGACGAGTAATCGTGGGCGACATAGTCGGGCAAGGAACCCATGCCCAGACCGCTGCGGATGGCCAGCATCAGCCCGTAGATATTGTTCACGCGTAAGGCAGGCTGACGCTCGGCGCCGCTCTTGGCGCCCGCGGTCAGCAGCCAGTTGATGTCCGGAAAGGGCGGGCGGGCGTCCTGGCCATAAACGATCAGCCGGTGGCGGTCCAAATCCTCGGGCGTCTCGGGCTTGCCGTGCGCCTTCAGGTAATCGCGCGAGGCGTAGCAGTGCGAGCGCAGGGTCACCAGGTGCCGCTGCACCAGGTCCGGCTGGCGCGGCGGCCGCACGCGGATGGCGACGTCGGCCTCGCGCATGGTCAGGTCCAATTCCTCGTCGTCGACCAGGATCGTGACCTGGATGTCGGGATAGAGGTCGATGAAGTTCTTGATGCGCGGGGTGAGCCACAGCGAGCCGAAGGCGACCGTCGTGGTGATGCGCAAGGGGCCCTTCGGCTTGTCCTTGGCCTCGGTGATCATGGCCTGCGCCATCGCGAGCTTCGCGAAGACGTCGCGCACGGTCTTGTAAAGAAGCTCGCCCTGTTCGGTCAGGATCAGGCCGCGCGCATGGCGGTGGAACAAAGGCGCGCCGAGCGTCTCTTCCAGGCCGCTGATCTGCCGGCTGACGGCCGACTGCGACAGGTTCAGAAGCTCGCCCGCATGGGTGAAGCTGCCGGCCTCGGCGACCGCGTGGAAGACGCGCAGCTTGTCCCAGTCCATCTGCTGGCCGGTCGTGCCCGCCGCCTCGCGCCAGGCGGACGGATGGTGCAGGAGCGCTTTGTCATTGCGCGGCAAGGACCGCCTCGCTTTCGTGCTCGGCCAGGAATTTCTCGGCCTCGAGCGCGCCCATGCAGCCGAGCCCCGCGGCCGTCACGGCCTGGCGGAACACCTTGTCCTTCACGTCGCCCGCGGCGAAGACGCCCGGCACGTTCGTGCGCGTGCTGTCTGGCTCGGTCAGCAGATAGCCTTCTGGATCCATCTTCAGCTTGCCGCGGAACAGCTCGGTCGCGGGATCGTGGCCGATGGCGATGAAGAAGCCCTCGACCGGAAGCTCGCTTGTCGCGCCCGACTTCACGTTCTTGAGGCGCAGGCCGGTGACGGCGGCGGGCGCATCCGTGCCCAGCACCTCGTCCACCACCGAATCCCACACGATGTCGATCTTGGGATGCGCCTTCATGCGGTCGACCAGCACCTTTTCCGCGCGCAGGGAATCGCGGCGGTGGATCAGCGTCACCTTGCTGGCGATGTTGGCCAGATACAGCGCCTCGGTGACGGCGGTGTTGCCGCCGCCGACCAGCGCCACGGGGCGGTTGCGGAAGAAGAATCCGTCGCAGGTCGCGCAGGCCGACACGCCCGCGCCCATGAACTTCTTCTCGCTGGGCAGGCCGAGCCAGCGCGCCTTCGCGCCGGTCGCGATGATCAGCGTCTCGGCGAGATACATGTCGCCCGAATCGCCCTTGCAGTGGAACGGCCGCGAGGAGAAATCGATGTCCGTGATCAGGTCGTGGATGATCTGCGTGCCGACATTGGCGGCCTGCTTCTGCATCTGCTCCATCAGCCACGGGCCCTGGATCATCTCCTCGAAGCCCGGATAGTTCTCGACCTCGGTCGTGATCGACAACTGCCCGCCCGGCTCCATGCCCGCGACCAGAATGGGACCGAGATTGGCGCGCGCGGCATAGATGGCGGCGGTGCAGCCCGCCGGCCCCGAACCGATGATGAGGACCTTGGTGTGATGCGTCTTGGCCATGTGCTTCCGGAAAATGCGCAAAAGCGGCGTCCACCGCGCTTGGCGGACACATATCACATGGTAAGGCCAGGGCGTGCGAACGCAAGCCTTGCGGGGTGAAGATTCCTGATTAGAAGCCGAACATGTGGTCCAGGCTGAAAGCACCTGCCTTGTTGACCACGCCGTGATAGCCGAACAGGCGGCAGGTCACGTCCCGGATCACCACGTGCGCGCCGGGTCCGCCCGCACGCCGCTCCGCAGCCGTGAAAGTTTCGCTGTAGCGCCACAAGCGCGAGCCGCCGCAGGGGATTTCAATCCTGTGGTGGGCTACCTCCTCGCCGTCTTTGCGGACGAGGATCAGATCGGTTTCCGAGCGCGGGTGCCAGGGCGTGGAGGCCGCGTAGATGAGATGGCACATGGTGTCGGCCGGCTCGTCACCCAGGCGGAGAAACAGCCGGGTGCTGAGGCCCGGCGCCGGGCCGCTATAGCTCTGCGGTTCGTTGGCGTAGGTCAGGACCGTGTTGAAGATATGGGCGCCGAAGCTGGTCTCGGCGGCATGCCCGCCTTCCCGCGCGCGGTAGCGGAACAAGGCGTGGAGCCAGCCGTCGGCCGTCCCGCCATCCGCGAAATCATAGACCAGCTCGGCATGGCCGAAGCCGTCGCCCAACCCATCGCCGCGCGGTATCAGCCGGTCGATCTCGACCACCGTGCGGTGGTTGCGGGGCAGGCGGCCCAAGCTCTGGCGCGCGACCTCCTTGCCGTCCGGGTCATAGGCGACGATTGCGACCGGAAGCTCGGCCTGGGCCGTGCTCATCGGTGTGGCCAAAATCGAGGTCGAGAATTGGGCCAGCGGCAGGATCGGTCCGGGCAACAGGTACCCTTTGCCCATCAGGTTGCCCAGCTCCGGGATTTGCGGATCGGGCTTGAGGTCGATGCGCTCGACGTTCGGGTGGGCGATCCGCCCGCGCCCGCTTTCGTGCAGCACCTCGTAGCGCGGGCGGACGAAATGACGGCCTGCTTGAATCTCGATCTGCTGCGGCCATTTGGCCTTGGGCAGCAGCGTCGAAACGTCGAGGGCATAGCTCCCGAACGGCTCGACCGCGCGGTCGAGCCAGTGCACGTCTTCGGAACCCATCAGGTTGAGGCCCACGCCCTTGGGCGGGATCGGGCAAGGATGGCTGTTCTGCACCCATAGGATGACGCGTTCGCCGTTATCCGGCGCCGGCAGGCCGGCATAGAGGTCGGCGGGCCACGCGTTGGCGTCATGGGTGCAGGAGAGGGTCGTATCCGAGTCGCCGTAGGTATCGAGCGCGTATTTCACGATGTCGTGGCCCGCTGCGCCCACGGCATGAATGAACAGTTGGCCGGTAAACGGACCGAGCCCGAAGCGGGCACGGATTTCCTTGCTGTCCAAGCTGACCGTGGCGCTCTTGGGCGGCAGGGGCTCGCGCCATTCCGCCAGCGTCTTGCCCTGACCGTCGAACAGTTTGAGCCACAACGTCACGGCATCCGCGCCATAGCGCGCCCAATAATTGGCGGTCACCACGCGGGTGTGCTGGCCGTCGGCGTCGCGGAAGAAGGCGAAGTTGGTCGCGAAGTTGAGCGGATCGAGATAGCGGCGCTTGTTGGTGAGCGCGTCGGCCGGGAGACGCATCGCGTCGAGCGTCACGATGCGCGCGCCTGCGGGCGCAAGATGCCGCATATGCGCGAGCGGGCGTTCCGCATCGAACGCCAACAGAAGAACGGTCTTGGCGGCCGACGCGGCGATATCCGTCACCGGCTGCGCGGCGCGGCCCAGGATGTTCGTTCCGATGCGGCGAATGTCCTGAACGAAAACGCCTGCAAGGTCGATACCGTCCAAGGGATGCAGTGCCGCGAAGCCTTCGGCGAAACCGAACGGATCGTAGAGCGCGACCTTGCCGCCTTCACGTAAGGATTTCAGCATCGCGCGCGCGGATTCCTGCGCGCCCGGATGGCCGAGTGCTTTGAAGAAGCAGTCGCCGCCCTTCTGGTTGCTGAAGGTTTCGATGCGAAGGGTCATGGGTGGCTCAGCCGAACGGGTTGAGGGTTTTGGTCAGCGCGGCCAAGTGATGGCGCGCCATTTCGCGGCGGACGATGTCGCGGCCTGTGACCCAATTGAGTTGGATCGCGCGGCGCTGGCCTTCGAAACTCTTATGACCGTGGAAGGAATTGTCGCTGCGGCGGAAGGCCAGCAATGTGCCTTCGTCGGGCGGGACCTCGGCCACCATGTC
>CAYZFH010000180.1:0-6516 GCA_964477375.1 uncultured Rhizobiaceae bacterium
GCGCCCATGACGCGCTGGCAGGACAGGATGATCTCCTCGGCCGCCTCGCAGACGAACAGCTTGGCCATGGAGCTTTCAACACCGCAGGGCTTGTCGTTGTCGGCCAGCCATGACGCTTGCTGCAGCACCAGGCGCGCGGCCAGAAGCTTCGTCTTCGATTCGGCCAGCATGTGGCGAACCGACTGGTGCGCGCCGATCGGCTTGTCGAACTGCTTGCGCTCGTGGGCATAGGCCCAGGCATCGTCGAGCGCCGCCGTCGCAAGCCCCAGCGCCATGGCGGCAACCTCGAGCTTCTCCACGTCCAGCGCCGGGCCAGCCAGCATGGGCCAGCCCTGATTCCAGCCCGCTTCCTCGCCGATGATGTTCGCGGCGGGTACTTCGACGTCTTCCAGCACGACGTCGGTCAGGCCCATGCCGCGCATACCGATGCCGTCCATGCGCGTGATCGTGACTCCCTTGGCTTTCGTCGGCACCAGGACGAAGGACAGGTTCTTGTAGCGCGGCGCGTCGGCATCGCTTTTCAGCAGCGCGTAGATGTAATCAGCCTGATCGGCGCCCGTGCAGAACCGCTTGGCGCCGTTGACGATCAGCGTGTCGCCTTTACGCGTCGCGCGCGTGCGGACGCTGGCCAGGTCCGCGCCCGCATCGGGTTCGGTCAATCCATACGCGAACAGCAGCGTGCCGTTGGCCACGCGCGGCAGCAGCTCCTTCTTCTGGCGCGGCGAGCCCGCGGCCATGATGTTCATGCCGGCATAGCAGGCGCACATGATGTAGGGCACGGCCATGGCCAGGCTGCGCCGCGACAATTCCTCGATGGTTGCCATGGTGGCCGTGATGTCCGGGCCGTGGCCGCCGTATTCTTCCGGCACGGTCAGGCCGGTGACGCCGAGAGCGACCAGCTTCTCGAACGCCGCGCGCGGGAATTCGTCGTTCTTATCCCAGCGCTGCGCGGCTTCGCGCGGCATCTCGTCCGCGACGAAGCGCCGGAGCGATTCGCGCAATTGGGTCACATGCTCGGGTTCGCGGAAATCCATCAGCGCGGCAATCCCAGGCGGTTGGCGATGTTGTTGCGCTGGATCGACGAAGAACCGCCGATGATGGGCAGCAGCAGCACGTCACGCACATAGCGTTCCATGTCGAAGCCGTGGGCATAGCCGTAGGCGCCCATGACGCTCTGGCAATCCAGCACGACCGACTTCGCCGTCTCGGTCACGAACAGCTTGGTCATCGAGGTTTCGACATCGCAATTCTCGTTGCGGTCGGCCAGCCAAGCCGCGTGATAGAGCGTCAGCCGCGCCGCGTGCACCTTCGTCTTCGCATCCGCCAGCATGTGGCGGATGGCCTGGTAGGACGAGACGGGCTTGCCGAACTGCTGGCGTTGCTCGCTATAGGCCCAAGCGTCGTCCACGGCCGCGTCGGCGATGCCGACGCCGATGGCGGCGACTTCCAGCTTCTCGACGCCCAAGGTCGGGCCGGCCAGCATGGGCCAGCCTTTGTTCCAGCCCGCTTCGCCGCCGACGATATTCTCGGCCGGCACCTCGACCTCATCGAAGGTCACGTCGAAGGAGGGGAAGCCGCGCAGGCCCATCGCATCCATGCGGGTGAGCGTGACGCCGCGCGCCTTGGGCGGCACCAGGACGAAGGACAGGTTCTGGTAGCGCGGCGCGGTGGGATCGCTTTTCACCAGAAGGTAGATGTATTCGGCGATGTCCGAGCCGGTGCAGAACCGCTTCGCGCCGTTGATGACGATTGTGTCGCCCTTGCGCACGGCGGTGGTGCGCACGCTGGCGAGATCGGCACCCACGTCAGGCTCGGTCAGGCCGTAAGCGAACCACATCTTGCCCGCGGCGAGTCGCGGCAGGAGCTCGCGCTTCTGCTTGTCCGAGCCGCATTCCAGGATGTTCATCCCGCCATAGCAGGCGCAGTTGATGAAGGCGACGGCGAGCGGGAAGCTGCGCCGGCCCAGCTCCTCGATCGCCACCATCGTGGCCAGGATGTCGCGCCCGCTGCCGCCGTATTCCTCGGGCACGGTCGAGCCGGTGACGCCTAACGCCGCCAACTTGTCGAACACGGGGCGCGGGAACTTATCCTCGCGGTCCCAGCGTTGCGCTTCCGCGGGCGGCATCTCGCGCGCGAGGAAACGCCGGATCGTGTCGCGCAACGCTCCGATATGCTCGGGTTCGGCGAAGTCCATCGCCTGAGCCGCTTCAGAGCTTGCCGGTGAACTTGGGCTTGCGCTTCTCGCGGAAGGCGCTGACGGCCTCCTGATGGTCGGCCAGGCCGTTGCTCACCGTCTCATAGGCGATGCTGGCGTCCATGATGGAATGGGCCAGCTGCTTCAGGCCGATATTCACCGCCGTCTTGGAATAGCGGATGGCGTGCGTCGCGCCGGCCAGCAGGCGGTCGGCGAACTCGTTCACCTTGGTATCGAGATCGGCTGCCGGCACGGCGTGGTTCACGAGGCCGATGCGCGCGGCGTCCGCGCCGGTCAAAGGCTTGCCGGTCATGAGATATTCCTTGGCGCGGGCATAGCCGATCAGCTGCGGCCAGATCACGGCACCGCCGTCGCCGGCCACCAGCCCCACGCTCACATGCGGGTCGGCGATCTTGGCGTCCTCGGCAGCGAAAATGACGTCGCTGAAGAGGGCGATGGTGGCGCCGAGGCCCATGGCCGCGCCGTTCACCTTGGCGATGATCGGTTTCTCGCAGTCCAATAGGCCGTAGACGATCTTCTTAGCCTCGACGCGCGTGCGCTCCCAGATGCGCTTGTCGTCGATCATCTCCTGCATCCAGTTGATGTCGCCGCCGGCGCAGAAGGCGCGGCCGGCGCCCGTCAGAATGATGACGTCGGCCTCTTCGTCCACCGCCACGTCATAGAAGACCCGCCCCAGCTCCTCGTGCATTTCCGCCTCGATGGCGTTCAGGAGGTCCGGGCGGTTGAGGGTCACGGTCAGGGCGCGGCCGTGCCGCTCGAACTTGATTCGCTTGTAGTTCTCGTACACGGGCGGGCTCTCCTGACAGATCGGATGAAGGCGCCTTGGGCGCCGGCGGGCGCGCATGGTGCCCGAGGGCACGGGCAGGGGAAAGGGTGTCAGCGCGATCATTTCGGACGTGGCAAACCGCGAATGCGGCACGCCCTCTGCTTTGAGAAGGTTGGATTTTCGAATTTCGATCTGTGATTTAGTAAGTTTTACTTTCTTTTGTCGCAGAATGCGTGTTTGAGGTTCTGGACGGGGTGTACCTGTGGAAAACCCTAATTTCCGCACTTTCCGCGATTCAGGGTGCAAAACGAGAGTCCCATTTTCGCAAATTTGCCCAAGAAGGTTATATTAGGTTCTTAGGTGCTAGGTGCCGTTTTCGGAATCGCCCGTCAGATCGTGTGAATCCTGTGGTCGAACGGGCCCTCTCTATTCTTAGGGGCCACCGGCAGTTGGCCTGATTCTTGCGAATTAAGGCCCCGAGAGTAACAGGTCCCGTGATCTTTCAAGGGGTTGCGGGGAAAACAGGGGCCGAAAATCGGCCCGCAGTTTTGGGGTAGGCCGTGGCTGTCAAAACCGGAACCAACAACAACGATACCCTCACCGGCACGAGTAGCCGCGACACCATCACGGGTGCCGCAGGCAACGACGTGCTGTCGGGTCTCGGCGGCGACGACACGATCAACGGCGGGACGGGCAACGATACGCTCGATGGCGGCGACGGCAACGACACGCTGGACGGCGGCGCAGACAACGATCGTTTGTTGGGTGGTGCCGGCAAGGACACGCTGATCGGCGGCGATGGCCAGGACTATCTCGACGGCGGCGCGGACGACGACTCCCTTTCGGGTGGCGCGGGCGACGACACGATCCTGGGCGGCACGGGCAAGGACACGATCTACGGCGGCGACGCGAACGACACGATCGACGGCGGCGCGGACAACGACACGATTTACGGCGAGGCCGGCAACGACAAGATCGAAGGCGGCCTGGGCGACGACAAGATCTCGGGCGGCGACGGCGAAGATTCCATCTCGGGCGGCGACGGCAACGATTCGATCGACGGCGGCCAGGGCGCGGACATCATCCGCGGCGGCGCTGGTGACGACACGATCGCCGGTGGCAGCGATTACGACACGATCTATGGCGATGACGGCAACGACACGATCGATGCCGGTACGGGCGGCGACACCGTTTGGGGCGGCAACGGCAACGACCTGATCCTGGGCGGCGCCGACAACGACACCGTCTACGGTGAGGCCGGCAACGACACCATCACCGGCGACGGCGGCAACGACCTGCTCTACGGCGGCGACGGCCGCGACATCATCGCGGGCGGCATCGACAACGACGTCATCTGGGGCGACAACGCGGCGGCGCCCACGGCGCAGACCGCGCGCGCCGGCACGACCGGCACGCTGACGGCGCAGAACTTCGCCTCCATGTGGGCGGGCGTCGACGTCACCGCGCGCAACGTCGGCTCGAACGGTCTTCTGACCACGGCCAGCGCGTCCAACGTCGGCATCCACGCCGACGGCATCGGCGCCTCCAGCACCTACTCGGGCGGCCCCTCCGTCACGGCCGAAACCGGTTACAACCCGACCAAGGGTGTTTCCGAGCAGCTGATCATCTCGTTCGACCACGATGTGAACGACGCCAGTGTGGCGCTGAGCTGGTTCTTCACGAACGAAGGCGAGCGCGGCCGCTATACGGTTCTCGACGACGGCGTCGTCGTCGGCACGGCCTTGTTCAGCAACACCACGGGCGGCAGCGACTACATCCTGTCCATCGACGTGGGCGCGGCCTTCGACACGATCGTGTTCGACGCGCTGCCGTATGCGAACCAGGGCAACAACGTCACTGACTCCAGCGACTTCCTCGTCCGCTATGTCGACTATAGCTGGGATGCCAGCGAGACCAGCTCGGACTACAACGACACGCTGTTCGGCGGCGACCACCAGGACACGATCTACGGCCTGTGGGGCAACGACACGATCCACGGCGGCGCGGGCAACGACACGCTCGACGGTGGCGCCGGCAACGACCGCATGTTCGGCGACGGCGCCGACCCCCTGAGCAACAACGCTACCTACACCTCGCCCGGCCATGACGTGATGCTGGGCGGCAGCGGCAACGACTGGATGTGGGGCGACAACGGCGGCATCAACGCCACGAATCGCACCGCCAGCGGCACCTCGGCCAGCGCCTGGACCAGCAATGGCATCACCCTGTCGGCGCTCGACCTGACCGGTCAGCCGGCCTCGGTGGCGTACGATTCGAACGGCGTCGGCGTCATCGGCAGCGCGCCCGTCACGAACCAGATCAACCACAACGTCAACGGCCAGTCCGAGACGCTCGTGGTCAATTTTGGTGGCCAGAACGTCACCACGGCGACCATCACGGTTTCCAACCTGATTCCCGACGAGAATGGCGGCGAGCAGGGCAAGTGGACCGCGTATGACGCCGGCGGCAACGCCATCGGTACGGGTACGTTCGGCCCCTCGATCATCACCAGCAGCCCCGGTGTCGGTTCGTTCACCATCACGACCGACGGCCCGATCGCCAAAATCGAGTTCACCGCTCTTTCCTACGTGAACGGTGATACCTCGAGCGACAGCAGCGACTATTACGTCAAGTCGATCACCTACACGGCGACCAGCGAAGGCTCGGGCGGCAACGACACGCTCGATGGCGGCGCGGGCAGCGACCATATCTATGCCGAGGCCGGCCATGACCTGGTGGCCTACACGATGGCCGAGAATGTCGGCGCCCATGACTTCGCCGACGGCGGCTCGGGCTACGACACGCTGAAGCTGACCCTCACGTCGGCCGAGTACAACAGCGCGGCTGTCCAGGCCGATATCGCGGCCTTCCAGCAATTCCTGTCGGCGAACAGCAATCAGAACTCGGTGACCGGCCAGGGCGCCGTGTTCCAGTTCAACGCCTTCGACCTCTCCGTGCGCAATTTCGAGAGCCTGCAGCTCAACGTCATCGCGCCGCCCAACAGCGCGCCGACCGCGAATGCCGACTCGCTGACCGCGACGGAAGACACCCAGTCCGTCTGGGCGCCGTCCGTGCTTCTTGCCAACGACACCGACCCCAATGCGGGCGACACGATCCGCATCACCTCCGTCGGCGGCGCCGTCGGCGGCACGGTCGCGCTGGATGGCAGTGGCAATGTGGTCTTCAATCCGACCGCCAACTACAGCGGTACGGCCAGCTTCACCTACACGATTGCCGATTCGCAGGGTCTGACCTCGACGGCGTCGGTCACGGTCAACGTCGCGCCGGTGGCGGATGCGCCCGTGGTCACGGCGGCCGCGGCGACCGGCAATGAAGACACGCAGATCGCGCTGAACATCTCGGCTTCGCTGACCGACGGCTCCGAGACGCTGTCCAACATCACGATCTCGGGCGTGCCCACGGGTGCCGTCCTCTCCGCCGGCACGAACAACGGCGGCGGCGTTTGGACGCTCACTGCTGCTCAGCTTTCCGGCCTTAAGATCACCCCGCCCGCCAACAGCGATGCGGACTTCAA
>CAYZFH010000181.1:0-4840 GCA_964477375.1 uncultured Rhizobiaceae bacterium
AAATGCTCGGTCGAGGTCTCGCCACGGCCGAAATCGGCGTCCTTGCCTGCCAGCGCAAAGCGGTTGAATCGCTCGATAGTCTCTTCGAGCGCCGCGCCTGAAATCCCCGCCTTCTCGGCCAACTCGGCGATCGTGTGAGCCTTGATCAGCTCGCCGCCCTTGGACAGCTTGAAGGCAAAGCGGTTCTTCTCGGTGAATTGCGAATCGAAGATCCGCCAGGCCGGAAAATGATCGTGGCCGTGGATCGAGAGGGTGTGGCTGAGGTTATTGCGGTCGCCTTCGTTGACGAAGCGCTTGCCGTCGCGGTTGACCAGGATGCAGTGCGCGAAGTCCAGAAGCCCGACCGGAAACGCGTGGGGCTTGCCCTCGTATGTGGTGGTCGCCACCGGATAGATCGTGGCCTGGTCCATGCGCGCCATCTTGGCGCCGACCTTCATCGCCATGCGGTGCCCGTCGCCTGTGTTTGTCCGCGGGCTGCCCAGCATGACGTGATCGGCGGGAAAGAATTTCCCGAGCAGGTCCGGCGCCCACTCGAAGCCGCCCGTCGCGATCAGAACGCCCTTACGCGCGCGGAAGCGGCGGCGCTGACCGTTGACCGTCGCTTCGACACCGACGATTCGGCCGCGCGCGTCGCCGTCCTTATCAAGGATCAGTTCTTCCGCGCGGGCCTCCGTGATGATTTCGCAGCCATGGTCGAGGCAGCCTTTGAACAGCCCCGCCATCAACGCGCCGCCCAGCGCGATCCGGCGCGTGGCGATGCGGTAGAGGAGCTTCGGCCACATCTTCGCGACGGCTTTGACGGGGCTGCGCAGGACCGGGCCCAGGATCATCTCCTCATAGGTGAAGATCTGCGGGCGGATGGATTTGCGCATCCGGCGCTTCCAGGGCCCCAGGATGTTGAGGCTGAGAAGCTCGGTGCTGAGGGTGCGGCCTTGGTCTTTTCCGCCGGGCTTTTCCGCATAGAGGTCCGGCTGGGGCATCATCTTGAAGCGGACCGGCGAATGCGCCTCGACGAAGCGCAGCATGTCGGCCGCGTTGGCGACGAAGGCTTGCCACAAGACCTCTTCTTCAGCCGCCCATCCCGGCGAGGCCATGGACCGGATATAGGCCATCGCATCGGCGTGCGAATCGGAGAGGCCCGCGCTCATCATGTGATGGTTGCAGGGAACCCAGGTCCCGGCGCCCGACATGGCGGATGTGCCGCCCACGAGGGACGACTTTTCCAGGATGGTGACGCGCGCGCCCTGGACCGAGGCGTAAAGGGCGGCGGCCAACCCGGCGCAGCCGGAGCCCAGGACAAGGATGTCGGTCTCGGCGTCGAAGGGCTGTGTCATCGAACGGCCTCCTTGCGAGGCAGATCGTAGAGACGTTCGACGGCGATCGCGACGTCGAACCGAGCTTTCCGAGAATTGTTCATTCCGTCCCCCGCGGGAACGATAGCCGAGTTTCCAGCCCCTTGCTAAGCCCGATACCCGCCGTCACTGTTTCTTGCGAACAACCGCGATGAGGTTGGAACGATGTCCCGCTACGGCGCGCTTCTGGCTCCCTTCCGCATCAAGCATCTGACGCTCCGGAACCGAATCGTCAGCACGGCGCATGCGCCCGGCTATGCCGAAGACGGCATGCCCAAGGACCGTTACCAGCTCTATCACGCCGAAAAGGCCAAGGGCGGCCTGGCACTCACGATGTTCGGCGGCTCGTCGACCGTCTCGCCGGAATGTCCCGCCACCTTCGGCCAGATCGACGTCAGCGAAGACCGCATCATTCCCTACTTCCAGCAATTCTCCGATCGCGTCCACGCCCATGGCGCAGCGTTGATCTGCCAGATCGCGCATATGGGACGGCGGACGCGGTGGGACTCTGGCCCATGGCTCGTGCCGGTGGCGCCGTCGGTGGTGCGCGAGCCGGAGCACCGGTCCTATCCCAAGGCGATGGAGGATTGGGATTTCCGGCGCGTGCGCGCGGATTTCGCGCAGGCCGCGCGCCGCTGCAAGGAAGGCGGTCTCGATGGTGTCGAGCTGTCCTTCTGGGCCCACCATCTGATCACGCAATTCTGGTCGCCCTCGGTCAACCGGCGCACGGACCGCTATGGCGGCTCGCTCGAGAACCGCCTGCGCTTCAGTCTCGAGGTGCTGGACGCAGTGCGCGCGGAAGTCGGCGCCGATTACATCGTCGGCATCCGCATGCCGGGCGACGAGCTGCTGAGGAACGGCTTGAAGCCGGAGGAATGCCTCGAGATCGCGACCATCATGGCGGCCACCGGCAAGATCGACTTCATCAATGTCGGCGCCTGCCAGGCCCAGGATTGGCGTTCGCTGTCGATCCTGATGGCGAACATGTCGTTCCCGGTCGCGCCATTCCTGCATCTGGCCAGCGCGATCAGGGCCGGCACCGGTATTCCCGTCATCCACGCGCACCGCATGCCCGATGTCGGCACGGCGCTGCGCGCGATCGCAGACGGGCATCTGGATCTGGTGGGGATGACGCGGTCGCACATCGCCGATCCGCACCTCGTGCGCAAGCTGCAGGACGGGCGGATGGACGATATCCGGCAATGCGTCGGCGCCAATTACTGCGTCGACCGGCTGGTCCACGCCCGCGATTCGCTGTGCATCCAGAATCCGTCGACGGGCCGAGAGCAGTCGATGCCGCACAGTCTTGCGAAGGCAGCGGGCCGGAAGCGCGTGGTCGTCGTGGGTGGGGGACCGGCCGGGCTCGAAGCCGCGCGGGTCAGCGCCGAACGGGGTCACGACGTCGTTCTGTTCGAGGCAGAAGGCGCGCTGGGCGGCCAGGTGAATCTGGCGGCGAAGGCGCCATGGCGAAGCTCGCTCGCGGGCGTCACGCGCTGGCTGGAAGGCCAGGTCCGCAAGCGGAGCGTCGATCTCCGGTTGGGCGTCCAGGCGACCGACGCGATGGTGCGCGCCGAGAAGCCCGACCATGTCGTCGTCGCCACGGGCGGCGTCGCGAACAAGGGCAGCTTCGAGGGCGAGGACCTGACGGTCAGCACCTGGGACATCTTGAACGGCCGAGTCACGCCGGCCTCGAACGTGCTGGTCTTCGATTCCAACGGCGACCACCAGGGCCCGTCCTGCGCCGAGTTCCTGGCCAATGCCGGCTCGCAGGTCGAATACGTGTTCCCCGATCGCTATGCCGCGCCCGAGATCGGCGGCACGAACATGCCGGTCCACCTGAAGAACCTGTACAAGGCCAAGGTCATCTTCACCGCCGACCATTATCTTGACCGCGTTTATCGGGAGGGAAACCGCCTCGTCGCCGTTCTCCTGAACGACTACACGCAGGAAGAGGAAGAGCGTCTGGTCGATCAGGTGGTGTGCGAGAACGGCACTATGCCGCGGGACGAGTTGTATTTCGCGCTCAAGCCCCATTCCACGAATCTGGGCGAGATCGATCTGCGCGCCCTGCGCGACCACAAGCCGCAATCGGTCGTAACCAACCCGCAAGGCGCGTTCGGATTGGTGCGCATCGGCGATGCCGTCGCGAGCCGCAATATCCATGCGGCGATCTATGACGCCTTGCGCTACTGCAAGGATCTGTAGCCGCGCTTAGACGGAGCGCGTGAGCCCGCCGTCGAGCCGGACGCTCTGGCCGGTGATATAGCCGGCGGTATCCGACAGCAGGAACGCGACGACGCGGCCGGTTTCCTCCATGGTGCCGAAGCGGCGCAGCGGGATGCGCTCCTTGATCTCTTCGGCGAAGTCCCAATTGTCCATGAAGCCCGGCGAGACGTTGTTCATGCGGATGCCGTCGGGCCCGTAGCAGTCGGCATAGAGCTTGGTAAAGCTGGCCAGCGCCGCGCGATAGACCGAGGACATCGGGTATTCCAGGTTGGGCTGCACGGACAAATAGGAGGAGATGTTCACGATGGCGCCCGCGCGCTGGCGCTGCATGACCGGCGTCACCAGGCGGCACAGCCGGACCACGGACATCAGGGACAAATCGTGGCTATCGGTCCAATCCCGGTCCGGCAGATCGAGCAATTCGCCGACGGCCGGCGCCTTGGCGTTATTGACCAGGGCGTCGATCCGGCCGTGCTTTGAAAGCGTTACATCGATCAGCCGCTCCAGGTCCTTGGGCTCGGTCACCGAGCCGCGAACGCCCAGACCGCCGATTTCTTGCGCAAGGCGTTCCGCCGAATCCGACGGCGACATCAGGACCAGCGTATAGTTTTGCTGACGCAATGCGCGGGAAACGCCGGCGCCAATTCCCCGCCCCGCACCGGTTACAATCGCGACCTTGTCCATGTTTCGCCCCAATTGCCTAAGCGTGACGTTGGCCGACAATGATCCTCAATTGGTCACATCTACTCTTGCATCCGCAGCGTACACTCCGCCGCTTCGTGCAGCAAAAAGGGCACCCCAGGTGTTGAAACTTCGTAATCGGTGCCGAAAGCGACACGCCATCGCGATCGATGGCCCGATGACGGAACAGGAAATGGCGCGCGTTCAGGCCTGGTCCAAGGAACTGCCGGAAGATCGGCCAGCGCCCGCACCTGCGCAGGTGCCGGCGGTCGCGTCGGACCTGGACGCTGCCTTGGCAGCGCCATGCCGCAACCCCCAGCATTTCGAAGTTCAAGCCGTAGCGGCGGAGTTGGCGCGCGCATCGGCACCGGCGCCGGACGCGCCGCCGGTGCGGGTGAAATCCTTATCCGAAGACGTGGCGCAGGCGTTCGACCCGCGCACCACGAAGAAAGACGCCGCCTGAGCGGTTGCTCTCCCGCCCGTCGCTAGACGTTCGGCGTCTCCACATCAATCCCGCCTGCTACGAAGAGAACGGTTTCGGCGCGGGGCATGAAGCGCGTCTCAGGGACGAGACGTTGCCT
>CAYZFH010000181.1:4940-6497 GCA_964477375.1 uncultured Rhizobiaceae bacterium
AGAGAACGGTTTCGGCGCGGGGCATGAAGCGCGTCTCAGGGACGAGACGTTGCCTAAGTCCGTGGCCTTACAGCCGGACTTTTTTCACCCAGCCATGCGGATCGTTATCGCGGCCGCGCTGGATACCGATGATCATTCCCTGAAGCTTCTTCGTCATGGAGCCGATCTGGCCGTCGCCGATCTGAATCTTGCCCCCGGCATGATGCAGTGCGCCGACACCGGCGATCACGGCGGCGGTACCGCACACGAAAACCTCCTTCAACGCGCCGCTCGCGATATCCGCCTGCAATTGCTCGAAGGAATAGGGCGACTCGTCGACCTTGATGCCATGGTCGCCGGCCAACTCGATGACCGAGGCGCGGGTGATGCCGCGCAGGATCGTCCCAAGCGGTGGCGTACGCAGGCTCCCATCCTTCATGACGAAAAAGATGTTCATGCCGCCCAGTTCCTCGATCCAGCGGCGTTCGGCGGAATCGAGGAACAGTACCTGGTCGCAGTTATGCGACGTGGCCTGGGCCTGTGCGGCGAGGCTGCTGGCGTAATTGCCGCCGAACTTCGCGCTTCCCGTGCCGCCGCGTGCGGCGCGCGCATAGTCGGTGGACACCCAGACATTCAGCGGCTTCTCGCCGCCCTTGAAGTAGCCGCCGACGGGCGATGCAATCACGCAGAAGATGTAGCGCTGGGCAGGACGCACACCCAGGAACGGTTCGTCCGAAAACATGAACGGGCGCAGATAAAGGCTGCCGTCGCCTTCGGGCACCCAGTCACGGTCGGTGCTGACCAGAAGTTCGATCGCCGCGATGAAATCCTTCTCCGGCAGGCTCGGCATAGCCAGGCGTTCGGCCGACTCGTTCAGACGGCGCGCGTTTTCTTCCGGGCGGAACAGCGTGATCTCACCGTTGGACGCCTTATAGGCTTTCAGCCCTTCGAAAATTTCCTGTGCGTAATGCAGAACGGCGCTCGCCGGGTCGATCGAAAAGGGCGCGCGCGGCTGAAGCTTCGCGTCGGTCCAGCCCTTATCCGCCGTCCAGGTGATGGTCACCATGTGGTCGGTGAAGATCCTGCCGAAGCCGGGATCCTTCATCAGGGTCGCGCGTTGCGCCGGCGAGGTGGGGTTTGTGGTGAGCGTCCGGGTGAAATTCATGCGTGCCTGCCGTCGGGTTATGGTGGAGAAATTTCACGGAAACGGTGGGCGAAACGATCCTATTCAAAAACCGGGGGAATCCCGGGAATTCGTGGCGGTGGGGGTGGGATTCGAACCCACGATACGGTTGCCCGTATACACGCTTTCCAGGCGTGCGCCATCGACCGCTCGGCCACCCCTCCAGCTCCTTTCGGAACGGCGCGGACCATAGCAAGGCGGGGCGGGTGCGCCAAGGCGCTAGGTCCCTGAAAAATCGGCCGTTTTCCGCCAAATATCGCGCGGCGCCCCCCGATTTGCGCCTGGAAACAATCCTGCCGCCGCCGCGTTGGAGAAAGAACCACGCCCACGCGCCAGCCAAGGCGCGCGGGTTTGCCATTTCCGCGCCCGGGACGCGCGCGGCTGTCCAGAATGCT
>CAYZFH010000182.1:0-6437 GCA_964477375.1 uncultured Rhizobiaceae bacterium
CACGGCGGCGCAGGCCGGCGGCGTGAATCTGTCCATCCGCAAAAGCCCGCCCGCGAAGAAATAACGCATTTCCCTTTCAACGATAGGCCGCCCGCCGGTCCGGCGCCGCGGCACCAAGGAGATATGAATGGCCGACACAGGCGAAATCCTCTACGTGCGCCGCAACGAGGTCGAAGCGTCCGGCGTCACCTATCTCGAGATGATCGACGAGCTGGAGCAGAGCTACCGCGACTGGGCGGCGGGCGAGGCGTTCGGCCATCCCAAGGTCGTCTCCAACACGCTCGACGGCAGCTATTTCTTTTCGCTTAACGCCTGGTCCAAGCGGCTCGGTCTCAACCTCTGCCACAACTCCATGGGCGTCCTGTCGGAGCTGGCGCCGCCGGGCGAGCATCATCTGAACGGCATGGAGGTCTTGAGCGACTACCGCACGGCCAAGCCGGTCGCCTTCATCGACAGTTTCTGGATGTCGACCTGGATTCCCGCCGCCACATCCGGCGTCGCCGCGCGCAAGCTGGCGCGGCCGGACAGCCGCTCGGTCGGCTTCATCGCCACGGGCGCCCAGGCGCGCGTCCATCTGCCCGCGTTGAAGGCCGTGCTGCCCAAACTGGACAAGGTCATCGCCTATAACCGCAGCCGCAAGGGCGCCGAGGCGTTCGCGGCCGAAGCGCGCGCCGAAGGCTGGAACGTCGAGGTGACGGAAGATCCGCGCCCCGCGTGCGAGGCCGACGTGGTCGTCTCCAGCATCCCCAAATCGAAGAACTCCGTGCCCTTCTGCGATCCGGCCTGGGTCAAGCCCGGCGCCTTCGTCAGCCTGGTCGATTGCGGCCGCGCCTGGCATCCGGGCCTGGAGAAATGCGAGCGCCTAGTGACGGACGAGCATGGCCAGGCCATGCACGAGATCGCCAACGGCCATTTCACGGTTCCGGGGCCGTTCGAGGCCGACTTGAAGGACATGGCCTCGGGCAAACTGGCGCCGCGCCGCTCGGCCACCGAGCGCGCCGTCGCCTGCCACAGCGGCCATTCGCTCGGCATCCTGGCCATCGCATCTCTGGTCTACCGGGCGGCGAAGAAAGCGAACCGCGGCGGCTGGGTGCCGTCGAACTATCGCTAAGGCGAACGTCCGGACGATGCGCGAAGAGGACAGGCTTTCCGCCACGCGCCCCGGCCGGACGATTCCGCTCACCCCGTCGGCGACGCTGATCCAGGGCGTCGTCTGGCAGTGCAATTGCGTCGTCATCCGCAAGGACGGCCATGCGCTGGCGGGCGATGCGATCTGGAGCCGGCACGATCTCGGCGTCCTCACCGGCATGATCGCGGGTCACGACACGCATCTCCTCATCACCCACGGCGATATCGACCATTGCAGCGCCATCGGCGCGTGCCCGGAGGCCAAGGCCGTGGGCGCCGCCGCCACGGCCGAGCGCATCGCTTCGGGCTCGGCCGCCAAGAACCTCAAGGCCGAAGCCGCTTCCTGGGGCCTGCAATTCGAGGGCGAGCCGCGCATCGACCTGATCGCGGCGCCGGACACGCGCCTGGCATTGGGCCAATGGCACGTGCGCACGGTCGAGGCGGCCGGCCATGCGGGCGACGGCATGGCCTATCTCGTCGAGGAGGAATCGCTGTTCCTTGTCGGCGACTATCTGATGGCGTCCCAGCATCCGATGGTCTGGTGGTCGCTCCGCGAAGCGCGCCGGACGACGGAGCGTTTGCTGGAGACAATCGAAAGGCATCGCGTCGAGCGTATCGTGCCGGGCCACGGCCCGTTTCTGTCCCATGCCGAGGCCGTGACGGTCGGCCAGCAGGACCTGGCCTATCTGGCCGAAGTCGAGCGCGTCGCCGACGACGTGCAGCGAAAGGGCTACGCGCGCCGCGAATGGGAACTGGCGGTCATGGACGTGCCCGTGCCGCGCCCTTGCGCGCCCGATATCGAAATCCTCTGCCCGCGTCTGCTCAACGCCCAGGCCACCCTGCGCGACCGGAACCTTATCGTTTAGCGCAAACGTCCCGGATGCATCCGCGCAGCCACCGGTGCGCCGGATCGGCGTCCAGCCGCGGATGCCACAGCATCGAAACCGCGATCTCGCGCATGGGAATGGGAAGGGCGAAACTGTGCAGGCCCGCGCGCAGGCCGCCGGTATGCCGTTCCGGAACGGTCGCGATCAGATCCGAACCGCGCGCGAGAGCCAACGCACTGGAGAAGCCGCCGACGACGACGGAGACATCGCGGCGAAGTTTGGTGGAAGCCAATGCTTCATCCACCTGGCTCACACCTGTCCCATCCGGTCCGATGTGGCGCGCGACGTCGATATGCCGGCCGGCCGCGTAGCGCACGGCGGTGATCCGGCCGCGGCTGAGCGGATGATTCTTTTTCACCACCCCCACGAAGCGATCCCGGAACAGAAGCTGGGTGCGAAGCTCCGGCCCGGCCGCCTCGCGCACGACGCCGGTTTCCAAATCGACGGCATCGTTCAGCGATCCGTCATCCTTGTCCGGCTTCTGTGCAAAGCGCAGGCGGATGCCGGGCGCTTCGGCCGCCATGCGCGCGATCAGGGCGGGGCCGAAGGTCTCCACGAACCCATCGCCCGTCCGCAGCGTGAATGTCCATGCGAGCGTCTTGAGGTCGGGCGTCTCGGCGGGGCTGAGTACCGCCCGCACGTTGGCCACCAGCGGCCCGACCTTGTCCCTCAGCTCGAGCGCCCTGGGCGTGGGCACCAGGCCGCGTCCGGCGCGGACGAGCAGGGGATCGCCCGTCGCGTCCCGCAGGCGCGCCAAGGCCCGGCTCATTGCCGACGGGCTCAGGCCGAGCTTCCGCGCGGCCCTTGCGACGCTGCCCTCCGCGAGAAGAATTTCCAGCGTCACGAGCAGGTTCAGGTCGCGCGGTGCCATCAGGGGACCATATCACGGCCCGCGCCACATAGGGCGTCTAATGCACGCATAACGTGCAAATCATGCATCTTCCGCCCTGTCAACGCGAAGCCTAGTTTCAGGGGCGAAAGAGGCAAACGATAAGAACCGAAATGGAAAACGAGAGAGACGAAACGAAAACCCGCGCCGCGAGCCGGTGGCCGCTTGCCGGCCTGGCTTTGTCGATGCTGCTGTCGTCGATGGGCGTCAGCATCGCGAACGTCGCGCTGCCCACATTGACCCATGCGTTCGGCGCGTCCTTCCAGGCGGCCCAATGGGTCGTCCTGGCCTATCTGCTGGCCGTCACGGTCATGAGCGTCGGCGCTGGGCGCCTGGGCGATCTCATGGGGCACCGCCGCGTTCTGCTGGCGGGTATCGCCGTCTTCACGGCGGCTTCGGCGCTCTGTGCCGCGGCGCCCACGCTTCCCGCGCTGATCGCGGCGCGCGCGCTGCAGGGCACGGGTGCGGCGATCCTGATGGCGCTGACAATCGCGCTGGTGCGCGACACCGTCGCTAAGGAAAAGACCGGCAGCGCCATGGGTCTGCTCGGCACCATGTCGGCCGTCGGCACCGCTCTCGGCCCGTCGCTCGGCGGCGCTTTGATCGCCGGTCCCGGCTGGCGCGCGATCTTTTTCGTCATGGTGCCGCTGGGCGTCCTCAATTTCTGGCTGGCCCATCGCCATCTGCGCAATGCCGCGACACAGGCGAACACCGCGCGCCCCGGCTTCGATGGGCTTGGCACCGTGCTGCTCGGCGTGACGCTCGCGGCTTACGCCTTGGCCATGACGATGGGGCACGGCCGGTTCGGCACGCTCAACATCATCCTGCTCGCGGCGTCGGCCGCCGGGCTCGGCGCTTTCTTGCTGGCGGAATCGAAAGCGGCGGCGCCGCTCCTGCGGCTGGCCGCGTTCCGCGATATGACCTTAAGCGCCGGCCTCGCGATGAACGCCGTTGTGGCGACCGTGATGATGACGACGCTGGTGGTCGGGCCCTTCTATCTGTCGCGCACCCTCGGCCTTGGCGAGGCGCTGGTCGGCGCCGTCATGTCGGTCGGCCCCGTCGTCTCGATGCTCACCGGCGTTCCCGCAGGCCGCATCGTCGACCGTTGGGGCGCGCCCTCGGTGATGCTGGCCGGCCTCGCTGCCATGGCGGCCGGCGCATTCGCCTTGGCCGCGATCCCGCCCGCGTTTGGCATCGCGGGCTATATCGCTTGCATCGCCCTCCTGACGCCGGGCTACCAGCTCTTCCAGGCCTCCAACAACACGTCCGTCATGAAGGACGTGGCCCCCGACCGGCGCGGCGTCGTGTCCGGCATGCTCAGCCTGTCGCGCAACCTGGGGCTGATCACCGGCGCGTCCGTCATGGGCGCCGTCTTCGCCGTCGCCGCGGGGCAGGGCGGCGTCATGGCGGCCGCCCCCGGCGATGTCGGGTTCGGCATGCGGGTCAGCTTCGGCGTCGGGGCTTTCCTCCTTCTCGCCGCGCTCGGCCTCGCGGCCGGCCTTCGAGCGCGCGGCACCCAGGCCGCCGTCACCGAACGCCGGTCCTAGCGGCGCGCGACGCCGCGCCATACCGTGGCGAAGTTGCCATTGCGGCTTCGCGCTTGCGCCACCAATATCCGCGCGCCATGGCGTCACCCCCTCTCGTCGCGCTCCGCGACGCCCTCGTCACCTACGGCGGCAAGCCGGTTTTTCAGGGCATCTCCCTCGGCCTCGGCCGGGGCGAGCGCGTCTGCCTGGTCGGCCGCAACGGCGGCGGCAAATCGACGCTTCTGAAGGCGCTGGCGGGCGTGGTGGCGCTCGACGCGGGCGAGCGGTTCCGCCAGCCCGGCGCCCGCATCGCCTATATGCCGCAGGAGCCGGTGTTTGCGCCCGGCCAGATCGCCCACGACTTCATCGCCCGCAGCCTGACGGAGATCGCGGGCGAGGCGCCGCCCTACCGCATCGACGCCGCGCTGGACGAGGCCGGTATCGCCGCGGACCGCATCCTGTCCGAACTGTCGGGTGGGGAATCGCGGCGCGTGACGCTCGCCGCCGCGCTGGCCTGCGACCCCGACATCCTGCTGCTCGACGAGCCGACCAACCATCTCGACATCGCCGCCATCGAGGCGCTGGAAGAGCGGCTCGGCGCCCATTCCGCCGGTCTGCTGCTGATCAGCCACGACCGCGCGTTCCTGAAGCGCATGTCGCGGCGGACCTTCTGGCTGGATCGCGGAACCCTGCGCGAGCACGACCGCGGCTATGAGGATTTCGAGGCCTGGTCGGAAGCGGTGCTGGAGGCCGAAGCGGCCGAGCGCGCCCGCGCCGACAAGCGGATCGAGAGCGAGACGCTGTGGCTGCGCCAGGGCATCTCCGCGCGCCGCCGCCGCAACCAAGGCCGCCTGGAGCGGCTCTTCGATATGCGCAAGGAGCGCGCCCAGCGCCAGAGCCTACGTCTCGCGAAGCTCGGCGCGGTCGAGGCGAAATCGGGCGGCCACATCGTCGCTGAGCTCGAAGACGTCGCGAAAGAATTTCCCGGCGAGGCCGGCCCCAAGACGATTCTGAAAGGCTTCTCGACGCGAATCGTGCGCGGCGACCGCATCGGCATCATCGGCGGCAACGGCGTCGGCAAATCGACGCTGCTCGGCATCATCACCGGCGCGCTTCAGCCCGACAGCGGCACCGTCCGCCACGGCACGAATCTCCAGGTCTCCTATTTCGACCAGCGCCGCGCCAGCCTCGATCCCGAACTGTCGCTGTGGCAGACCCTGGCTGGCGGCGGCGACACCGTGCTGGTCCAGGGCCAGCAGCGCCATGTGACGTCCTATCTCAAGGACTTCCTGTTCAGCGACGCGCAATTCCGCGCCAAGGTCTCGACGCTGTCGGGCGGCGAACGCAACCGGCTTCTCCTGGCCCAGGTGCTGGCCCGGCCGTCGAACCTTCTGGTCTTCGACGAGCCGACCAACGACCTCGACATGGAAACCCTCGATCTGTTGGAGGAGGTGCTGGCGGATTACGACGGCACGCTTCTGCTCGTCAGCCACGACCGCGATTTCCTCGACCGGCTGGTCACCAGCGTCATCGCCATGGAGGGCGACGGCGTGGCCGATGAATATGTCGGCGGCTACAGCGACTATCTGCGCCAGCGCCCGCCGCGCGCGCCGAAATCTCCGCCCAAGGCGGCCACACGCCCGGCATCGCCGCAATCTCCGCCGCCCGCGCGCGCCCCGCGCATGAGCTGGAAGGAAAAACGCGAGCTGGAAGATCTGCCCCAGCGCATCGCTTCGCTCGAGGCCGAGAAATCCGCCCTTGAGAAGTCGATGGCCGATCCCGATCTCTATGCCCGGAACCGCGCCGCGTTCGAGAAGGCATCGTTGCGCCACGGCGCGGTCCTCACGGAACTCGCGGAGGCGGAGGAGCGCTGGCTGCTTCTGGCCGAGCGGGCGGAGAAGGGCACGGCATGAACAAGGCGTTCGTCAAGGAAGACGCGGAAACCGAAGACGACGGCCCCGAGCAGGAAGTGGCCCTGCCAGCGGGCGTGAAGAACTACATCACGCC
>CAYZFH010000183.1:0-6419 GCA_964477375.1 uncultured Rhizobiaceae bacterium
CCTCGGCGAACTGACCCAGATCGCGTGGAAGCACGATGTCCAGGTGATGATCGAAGGTCCCGGCCATGTGGCAATGCACAAGATCAAGGCCAACATGGACAAGCAACTCGCGGCGTGCGGCGAAGCCCCCTTCTATACGCTCGGGCCTCTCACGACCGACATCGCGCCCGGTTACGACCACATCACGAGCGCCATCGGCGCCGCGATGATCGGCTGGTTCGGGACCGCGATGCTCTGCTACGTGACGCCCAAGGAGCATCTGGGCCTGCCCAACAAGGAAGATGTCCGTGTCGGCGTGATCACTTACAAGATCGCGGCGCATGCGGCCGACCTGGCCAAGGGACACCCCGGCGCCCAGATCCGCGACAACGCCCTGTCCCGCGCGCGGTTCGAATTCCGCTGGCGGGATCAGTTCAACCTGTCGCTGGATCCGACCACGGCCGAGCAGTTCCACGACCAGACCCTACCGGCGGAGGGTGCCAAGATCGCGCATTTCTGCTCCATGTGCGGGCCGAAATTCTGCTCGATGAAGATCACGCAGGAGATTCGGCAGCTCGCCGAAGAAGGCATGGAGGAACGCTCCAAAGCGTTCCGCGAGCAAGGCAGCGAAATTTACAAGGAAGTCGCCCAAGGCGATTGATTGCATCGAAGATGGGCCAAGGAACGGGCGGGACGCAGGTCCCGCCCGTTTTCATTGCGGCGTCGGAAAATGCACCGTCACAGTGGTGCCCACGCCCAATGCGCTTTCGATGGTCAACGTACCGCCGTGAAGCTCCATCAGCTTGCGGCTAATCGACAGGCCCAGCCCCGCGCCGCCGTGTTGGCGGGTGAAGGAGGCATCGACCTGCTGGAACGGCTGGCCGATGCGCGACAAGTCCTCCGGGCGGATACCGATGCCCGTATCCGAAATCGCGATGTCGATGCCACCCACACCGTTCGTTCCACGGATGCTGACAACCCCATCGGGCGTAGTGAACTTCACGGCGTTCGACAGGAGGTTGAGCAGGATCTGCTTCGCGGCGCTTTCGTCGACATGCCCGGCGATCAGCGGCTTCTCGATCCGGTTCTCAAGCCGCACGCTCTTGTTGGACGCCGCCGGCTTCACCATGGCCAGGCAGGTCTTCGCCAGCTTCGAGAAATCAACTTCGCCGAACTGAAGTTCGTAACGGCCGGCCTCGATGCGTGCCATGTCGAGGATGCTGTTGACCAGATCGAGAAGATGCACGCCGCTTTCATGGGTCAGGCGTGAGTACTCGACATACTCCGGTGCACCCAAAGGACCGTGCAGCCCGTCCTTCAGCATCTCGGAGAAGCCGAGGATGGCATTCAGGGGTGTGCGCAGCTCATGGCTGATATTGGCCAGGAATTGGCTTTTGGCTGTACTCGCCGCGCGCGCGGCCTCCGTTGCGGCCGCCAGGGCCTCTTCGGCCCGTTTGCGGTCCGTGATGTCGAGGGTCATACCGTCCCAAAGCGTCTCGCCATTTTCCATCCGACGCGGCATGGAAAACACCTCGACCCAACGCATGCCGCCATCCGGCTTAGTTTCGCGCCCTTGCCACCGCAGCGGCGTTAAGGTTCGCGCAGATTCGTAAAGCTTCTGGCGATAGACCGCGCGGTCGCCCTCGTCCGCGGTCAGCCCGATATAGGTCGGGTCCGCCATCAGCTCCGCGGGCTCGCGACCATAGAACTCCTTGGCACGCTCACTGATATAGCGATAGCTAGTACTGCCGTCCTGATGAAGGACGCGCTGAAAGATCACGCCCGCGAGATTGGCGTTTACCGAGCCGAGCAGCGTTTCGCGCTCCTGCAATGCCAACTCCGCGCGTTTGGCATCGTCGATATCAATAATGAGCCCGTCCCAGATGATATCGTCGCCGTCCTTACGAGGCTGGGACATGGTGCGGGACCAGCGGTAGCCGGTCAGGGGACTGCCGACCCGCACCGTCATGTCGAAACGCTCCATCGTTTCCGCTGACCGATGCACCGCCTCGCGCCAGGCCAAAAGATCCTCGGGATGCACGACCTCGGGGTACGCGTCGATCTCCGACATGATGCGCTGGGCGTCGAAACCGAAGATCTCCTTGGCGCGCGGACTGATATAGGTCAGCGCCAGTTCGCCGTCGCTACGTAAGACCCGCCGGTAGACAGCGCCAGGCAGATTGGCGACCACGCTTTCCAGTCGGATCTGGGCTTCCTTGCCCTCGGTGATGTCGAGCTGGATCCCGTCCCAAGCGATATCGCCATTTTCCATCCGGCGCGGCTTCGACGCCGACCGCACCCACAAGGTCTCGCCAACCGTGGAGATGACGCGGAACTCCGTATCGAGAGAGCGCAGGGTGCGCGCGGAATCCAGCATGTCCGCGCGCCATTTTTCGATATCGTCCGGATGGACGTTGCTGATCTTGGCGGCGGTCAGCAGGTTTCCGCCCCTTTCGGCTCTCGGCGGCCTTTCGCGGCCGGCGACGAAGGGGTAGCTGATCTCGCCGTTAAGATGCATGACACGCCGGAAAATGACGCCCGGCACATTGGCGGCGATGTCATGAAGCAGCCGCTGCGTCTGGCGCAGCGCCTCCTCGGCGCGCTTCTGCTCGGTGACGTCGAGCGTGATGCCGTCCCAGATCACATCGCCATTCTCGGCGCGGCGCACACTGGCGGTGGTATGCACCCAGCGCGTCTCGTCCGACGCCGTGATGATCCGATAGATCAGATCGAACGGCGCGACTTCGTGCGCCGAAGTCGCGACGGCCTCCTGCCATCCCTGCCGGTCGTCTTCATGGATCGAATCGATGAACGAACGGGCATCGCCCTGGACGGCCGCGCGGCCGATCCCATATTCGCGCTCCATATATTCGCTGGAGTAAGGGAAACTCATCGTTCCATCGGGATGCAGAATCCGGCGGAAGACGCCGCCCGGCAGATTCGTCGCGATGCTGGCCAAACGCTCTTCCGTCTCGCGCAACGCTTGCTCGGCCAGACGCTGGTCGGTCAAATCGAGGGTGATCCCGTCCCACACCGTCTCGCCGCTGGACAGGCGCCGGACGCCGGCCAACCCACGCACCCAACTGATTTCGCCCGTATCCCGAACGATCCGGTATTCGAGATCGAAAGGCTTCATGGAGGCCGCAGAATCCTCAACCGCCTTCAACCAGCGCTCCCGGTCGTCCGGATGGATGGCGTTGATGAAATAGTAGGGGTCTTTCTCGGTTTCCTTCCTTTTGACGCCGTATGCGCGTTCCATGTAGGCACTTGAATACGGGAACGAGATCCGACCGTCCGGATGGCGGACACGGCGAAAGACGTCAGCCGGCAGGTTGGCGGCCACGCTGGCGAAGCGCTCCTGGGTTTCCTGCAACTCCTCGCGCATCCGGCGCGTTTCGGTGACGTCGAGCGTGATGCCGTCCCAGATCACCTCTCCTGCCGGCCCTGCCTGCACGGTGGCGATCGAACGCACCCAACGGATCCCACCGGCCTCCGTCCGGATCCGATACTCGGAATCGAACGGCATCAGTTTCCGGGCCGACTCCTCGACCGCTTCGCGCCACGCCTCCACATCCTCCGGATGGATGGCGTCAGCTAAGACATTGGTGGGGCTGCCGTCGTCGGTGCGAAGAAGCCCGAAACGCCGCGCCAGATAGTCGGTCGAGAAGGGAAACGTGATCCGCCCGTCCGGATGCAAGACGCGGCGGAACAGTCCGCCTGGCAGGTTGTTGACGATGCTCTGCAGGCGCTGCTCTGTTTCCCGAAGCACCTCTTCAGCGCGCTTCTGCTCCGTGATGTCGAGGGTGAGCCCATCCCAGACAATCTCACCGTTCGCCATCCGGCGCGGGCGGGCGACCGAGCGAATCCACCGCTCATCACCGAAGTCGGACGTTACGCGCCGTATCGCGTCGAACGGCGTGAGGTCACGCGCGGACACCCGCATCGCTTCGGCGAAGGGTCCGCGGTCCTCGGGGTTGGTGCGTGACATCGCAGCGCCGAAATCGGGCCGGAGCGTGATGCCGATATCCGCCAGTGCCCGCGATGGGCTGATATAGGGATAGGTAACCCGGCCCTCCGCATCCATCACGCGGCGGTAAATCGAGCCGGGCAGATTTTCATGAATCGCCCGCAGAACGTCGTCTCCGCCCAGATCGTCCGGACGAAAGCCGGTCATGGTCGTCCTGCGGCGCTGCCGCGCCCGCGCATGATCGATGGCCCGGGCGACGGCCTGCGGCGTGCATTCGTCCCGCTCCAACACCTCATGCAGGCCAACCACAATGGCCGCGGTCGCCGTCGCACGTTCGCCCGCTGGGATAATCCCGATCGACGGCACATGAGGCGCGCGCACCGCGATAGCGCGATAGGCGTCGAGCCCCGACGCATCGGAAAGCGCCATGCTCAGAAACAATACGTCTGGGCGTTCGGCCTCGAGTTTGACCAAACCCGACTGGAGATCGTCGGCGCGCAAAATCTCTGCGGATAGGCCCGGAGCAGCGGACAGCGCGGCAGCGAGCCGATCGCCAAACGCGCGATCGCTCTCGATCACCAGGATCTTGGCTTTACCGGCATCCATACAGTACGGCCCGCCCCCTCAGCGCCGATCTTATCTTGGCCGGCCGGTACCTAACAGAATGGTCCGCTTCCCGTAATGCGAAGCACCGGGGAACCGAAGTGCCCTTGAGCGGTTGTGCCCTCAACGCCAGGGATTCATTTTCAAAAATGCCAATTGATCGCGCGCGCCCACGCCGGATTACATCGCCCTGGGCCGGTTTAGGATTTCTGATCGCCGCTGTGGCGGCCGGGCCGGCCGTAGCGCAACAAGCAGATGACGACGACAGCCGGCCCATCTTCAACTTCACGTTTGAGAACGACATCTTCGCCGCGACCGACGGCCACTACACCAGCGGTGTCCAATTCTCCTGGCTGACCGGGGTGCAGAAAGACGATTCCTGGCTCCGGGATGTCGCCACGTCCCTGCCCGTCTTCGACGACAACACCAAAATCCGTTTTCAGTACTCCTTCGGCCAAGAGATTTTCACGCCGCGCGACATCAGCATTGCGTATCCCCAGACCAACGATCGGCCTTGGGCCGGATGGCTCTACGGCAATCTGGGCTTTATCGGAGAAACCGACGGAAAACGTCTCGACCAGTTCCAGGTCGGCCTCGGCGTGGTCGGACCGGCTTCGTTGGCCGGCGACACCCAAAAATTCGTTCACAGCGTCATCGGCGCGCAAAAGCCCGAGGGCTGGAACAACCAGATCAAGAACGAGCCCACGCTGCAATTCATGTATCAGCGCAGTTGGCGCGCGCTGGAGGCCAAGCTCGGCGGCATCGAGATGGATGCGACGCCGCATCTTGGCGCGGCATTGGGCAACGCGCTGATCTACGGCAACGGCGGCGGCATGCTGCGGCTGGGCCAGGACATGCCCGACGACTACGGCCCCACGCGGATGGATTCGGGCCTTGGCGGATCGGGCTACTTCAAGCCCAAAAGCGATTGGGGCTGGTATGTCTTTGCCGGCGCCGACGGCCGCGCGGTCGGCTACAACATCTTCCTCGACGGCAACGCATTCCAAAACAGCGCCAGCGTGGACAAGAAAACCCTGATGGGCGATTGGCAGGCCGGCCTGGTCGTCGTGATCGGCAATGTCCGCCTAGCCTATACCCAGGTATTCGAGACCAAGCAGTTCTACGGCCAGAATTACGGCGATTCCTACGGCTCGCTGACCATGGGGATTCGTTTCTAGAACCGAAGCCCCACGGGTTCAAAGCTGCGATCCGAAGATGCTAGTCTGCCCTTCCGGCCAAGCCGGGATCAGGGGGAGACCGATGAACGCATCCAGGATTTGGACATTGCCGGTGGCGCACACGCACCATTTGGCGGCAACGGCGGGCGCACTGACATTCGTCGGCGGCGCGGGCGATTTCGACGACGCCGGACGCATCCGCAATCCCGACAACCTAGACCGCCAGATCGAAGGTGCCGTGGCCAACCTGGCGCAGGCACTAGCGGCCGAATGTTGCGGCCTGGACGACGTGGTAAAGCTGAAGGCGTTCTTCACCGGCGACGCGGACGATTGGCACGTGATCGCGGCGCTGGCGAAGCTGTTTCCGACCGACCCCCTGCCCGTCATCAGCACGGTACCAGAACCGCTGCAGCCCTTTACCGGCCAACGCATCCAGCTTCAGGCCGTGGCCCAACGCAACTGGCGCACGCTCGATGACGTGCGCGTGGCGACGCGCCCGATACCGCCCGCGAAGAAAGCCGCGTTCGGTGGGCGAGCCCTGACGGGCGGCCTGCGCGCGGGCGAATTCGTCGCGGTCGCGAACCGCACCGCGGAAGGTGCCGATGGCGTCGTGGCCAAGGAAGGCGACGGCATCGGCCAGAGCCACGTCATCATGGAGACCCATGCGGCTACGCTGGCCGAGCTCGGCGCAT
>CAYZFH010000184.1:0-6332 GCA_964477375.1 uncultured Rhizobiaceae bacterium
GTCGAACGACACCTTCTTGTCCGTACCCGCGATGGTGAACGCGCCGTCGCCGAAGGTGATGTCGGCTTCGGCCGCTTCCAACATGTGCGCGGCGATCTTCTTGGCCTTCGCGATGACCTTGTCGGCCGCCATGTTGATGGCCGGCCCGGCGGTCTGGAGCGAGCGCGAGCCGCCCGTGCCGGAGCCATAGATCACGCTATTGGTATCGCCTTGCAGCAGTTTGATCGATTCGAACGGAATGCCGAGCCGTTCGGAAAGCACCTGGGCATAGGCCGTCTCGTGTCCCTGCCCGTTCGACTGGGTGCCGACCATGAGGGTGACGGCGCCAGTCGAATCGATGCGGACCTCGGCCATCTCGCTGCCGCCCGTGCCGCAAATCTCGATGTAATAGGCCATGCCGATGCCGCGGGCCTTACCGCGTTTGGCGGCTTCCTTGCGGCGCGCCTCGAAGCCCGCCCAGTCGGCGGCCTTCATGGCTTGATCCATATTCACTTCATAGTTACCGCTGTCGTAGGTCAGGCCCGTCACCGTCTTATGCGGGAAGGACGCCGGCGGGATGAAGTTCTTCCGGCGCAACTCGCCCGGGTCGATGCCCATCTCGCGCGCGCCCGCCTCGACCATGCGCTCAACCACATAAGCCGCCTCGGGGCGCCCCGCGCCGCGATAGGCCTCGATCGGCGTGGTGTTGGTGAACATCACTTTGAACGTGATGTGCAGGTTCTGGATCGAATAGACCGCGGCGTGCATGGCGCCCGCGGGCTCGGTCGGGATGCACGGGCCCCAACAGGACAGGTAGGCGCCCATGTTGGCGATGCCGTGGACGCGCAGGCCCAGGATCTTGCCGTCGCGGTCAAACGCCATCTCGGCGTGGGTCGCGTGGTCGCGGCCATGGGTGTCGGACAGCATGGCGTCCGAACGCTCGCTGATCCACTTCACCGGACGGTTCAGACGCTTGGCGGCCCACAGGACCAGCGCCTGCTCGCGATACGGCACGGCCTTCATGCCGAAGCCGCCGCCGACGTCGGTGGTGATAACGCGCATCTGGTTGGTCGGCACGTTGAAGACGTGGCCGGACATGACACCGCGAACGGAATGGACGCCCTGGCTGCCGGTATAGAGCGTGTAGCGGTCCTCGGCCGGCTCATACATGCCGGTCATGCCGCGCGGCTCCATCGAGGCCACGATGACGCGGTTGTTGATGAGGTCCAGCTTGGTGACGTGATGCGCCTTGGCGAAGGCGGCATCGGTCTTGGCCTTGTCGCCCAATTCCCAGTCGGCGCACATGTTGTTCTTCACGTCGGCGAACAGCTGCGGCGCGCCCGGCTTGCCGGCCTCGGCGCAATCCGCGACCGCGGGCAGGATGTCGTACTCAACTTCGACCAGCTCCGCCGCGTCGCGCGCCTCGGCCGCCGTCTCGGCGACGATGAAAGCCACCGCGTCGCCTACGAAGCGGACCTTGTCCGTCGCCAGCACCGGATAGGGCGGCAGCGCACAGGTCGAGCCGTCCTTATTATTGATGGGGGCGAGGCACGGCAGCGTGCCGATCTTGTCGGCCGCCAGATCGGCGCCGGTCAGGATCAGAACGACGCCCGGCGCCTTCAGCGCCTTCTTGGTGTCGATCTTGCCCAGCTTGGCATGCGCATGGGGCGAGCGCAGCACGAAGCCATGGGCTTGTCGGCCCAGATTGATGTCGTCGGAATAGCGGCCGTTGCCGGTGATGAATCGCTTGTCTTCCGTGCGCCGGACCGCTTGGCCCGCGCCATATTTCCGAACCGTGACCATGTCCCGTGGTCTCCCCTTTGGCATCGGCCGCCGCTCGCGTCCCTGAACGCTCCGGCCGCCGTAAGGCGAGGATGATACAGGCAGGAAACGGCACGAACCAAGGGGCAGGATGGGCCTAGCGCCCAGACCTTTCGGTACTGGGTCGGATGTCCCTGGAGCGGGTGTAAACCAGCATTCCGCAGACGAGGCAGGCGGCCAGGAAGCCGAACATGGCGCGGTAGGCGATCTCGGGGGCGCCACCGCCGGTCGCGGGGAAGCTGCGGATGATGAAGCCTGTGACGACCTGCATCACGGCGATGCCGAACATATTGATGCAATTGACCAGTGTAACGGCCCGCCCGACCAGACGCATGGGAAACAGGGCGCGCCCATGGGCAAAAATAACGACGATATAATTACACGCCACGCCCAGCACGCAGAGGAGCGCCATCGCAACGAACAGTGACGCCCCGGGTAGCAGGGCCAGGCCGATTAGGGCCGCGGCGCTGATGACGGCGCCCGTCAGGACCACGGGCTTGCGGCGATCGAACAGCCTATCCAGCGGGCCGAAACCAACGTTGCCGACCAGCATGGCGATGGTGAAGACCAAGAGCATGTTGCCGCGCGCGATCGCATCGAGGCCGAAGACGTCGGCTAGATACGGGCCGGCCCATAACGCGCGGATCGTCAGCACCATCGACAACGATACGAACGCTAAGGCCAGCATGGGCCAGATCGCTCCGCGCGCCAGCACCTCGCCGAGGCCGCGGAAAATAGCCCCAAGGGTCTCACGCGCTTCGCCATGATACGGATGGTCCGGCGGTGCATCGCGCACCAGGAAGTACATCTGACCGACCAAAAGCGCGTTTACCGCGGCCATGAAGACGAAGCTGTCGCGCCAGCCGAATTCTCCGATCGCCGCGGCCAAGGGTGTCGCCGAGAGAAGGATGCCGACATTTCCCATGCCGCTATAGAGCGCGATCATGGTGGCGATGCGGTCGGGCGGAAACCAGCGGGCGAAGATCACGATCGCGCCCGAAAGCCCCACGGCGCAGCCCGCGCCCATGATGGCCTGCCCCAGTGCCAGTCCAGTGACCGATTCCGCCTGGGAGAACACGATCGCGCCCGCCGCCGGCATGAGCATCATGAGCGCGATCGTGACGCGGGGGCCGAACCGGTCGAGGAACAGGCCAGTCGGGATCTGCATGATTGCGAAGGAGATGTAGAACGCGCCAGTGAGCAGGCCGAGCTGGTCGGCGGCGATGCCCATCTCCTCGCGCAGCACCGGCGCCAGCACCGCGTTGGTGGAGCGGTAGAACATGCTCATCAGGTAGAGCACGTAAAGGCTCGAGACGACGCGGATGGCCGCGCCTCTATGACTGCTCATGGTGGAAGCGCCTATTCGAGCCCTTTGAGAAGCGGCTTCATCTCTTCGTCGGTCTTGTGGCGTGCGATCGTCCCCGTGCGCGTCAGCCCGTGCCAGACGAACTCCGCCGCCACGCAGGCGCCGTTCTTGAATTCGGCCGCGCTGACTTTGTCGCGCGTGTCGGACGCCATCAGCAGATGCCGAACCCCGGCGTCCGGCTCGTCGAAGCCGGCCACGAGGCGCAGCGCGGGAATGCCCCGACGGGCGAAGTTGTAATGGTCCGAGTTGCGCTTGATCGGGCGCACCACCTTGATCGGCATGGCCAGCCGTTCGCTGACGCTCGCCGCCAGATTGGCCAGCTCATCGAACTCGCTGGAAAGACAGGCGATGTTCGGACTGCCCGCGATCGTGTCGAGCTGTACGCAGAGCGCGATCTCCTTGCGCGCTTCCGGCGTCTGGGCGTCGACCCAGACGCGGCTGCCGTGAAGCCCCCACTCTTCCGTCGTGAACAGCATGACGCGCAGGCCGCGCGGGAGAGTGGCGGCATGCGGCTGCACGCGGCGCAGGATCTCCAGCGCCGCCGCTACTCCGGTCGCATTGTCGAGCGCGCTTTGCCCCAGATCGTGGCCGTCATAATGCGCGCCCAAAACGACCCATTCCTTGCCGCGCCCGGGCGCCTCAGCGATCAGGTTCACGGCTTTGGCCGGGCCACGCTTGGCCTCGATCTCCATGCGCACCTTGGCGCTTGGCCCCATGGCGGCGATGGCCGCACCGGTTTCCATGGAAAGCCCCAGAGCCGGAATATCCTTGGGCGTGTTGTCGGCGGCGAAGCCGGTCACCACCATCTCGCCTTCGAGATTGTTGGCGATCAGGAAACCGGCGGCACCGCGCTCGCGTGCCCACATGTATTTCTTCAGCCGGTGAATCGTTTCGGTGCAGAACGGATGCTCGTGGCGCACCAGCACGATGCGGCCCCTGATGCGCGCGGCATTTGCCTCGAACGCCTCGAAGGTGCCGCGGCCAAGGTCGACCACCTCGGCCTCGAGTCCGCCTTTCGGCGTATCGGGCGACCACATCAGGGAATGGGCAGGGCGCGTGCGCGCTTCGCTGCCCAAAAGCGTGATCTGGGAACGGACGCGCTGCCAGCCGCTGTATTCGTATTCGTGTTCGCTCAGCGTGACGCCGGGAATCTCGGCCAGGCGGCCGCGCAGGTAGCGGAGCGCCTTGGCCTCGCTCTCCTCGCCGCAGAAACGCCCGCCGAAAGAGCAGAGCGCATCCAAATCCTTGAACATCTCGGACGAGCGCCAGACTTCACCGATAATCGATTCATGCACGCCCATGCCCGCTCCCCCCACCGGCCCCAGAACGGACCGAACAACAACCGTACCCGGTCTTCAGGGACGATTACAAAGGGACGCCGAGCTGGCAGACGCGCTCGCCGGCGGAGACGATGGGGAATGTGGCGACGCGGACCACACGTCCGGACAAAGGCGCCCTCACCTCTTCCACCTTCTCGCCGAAGACGTTGGTGACGATGCCGACGATCTGGCCTTTCTTCACCTCATCGTTCAGCTCGCAAAGACGCTGCAGCAAACCGGCACGGTTCACCCGTACGACAGCCTGATCCTTGATGACCAGGTTACGGCCTAGCTTCTTAACCTTGCCCGACAGCATGCCAATCTTGCACATCACGTTCCGCAAACCCGCGAGGGCGCGTTTTGTGTCCTCGGGATGGATATGGCTGCCTTCGCTGACCTCGACGCCGAAGGCGATCTTGCCTTGGCGCGCCAGAACGACGTGAGGGCTTTCCTCCATCACGTAGACGCCCTTCTCCGTATAGAGAATGAAGTCAGGCCCGAAGATCTTGGCCAGTTCGAGCGCTTCTTTCGCGGCCTTGCCGACACGCGGCGGCGGCATGAAGGCGAACGGCGCATAGCGCCCGCCCGTGGTGGGCGTGTGGATGTCGATGATGTAGTCCGCATGGCGCATGAATTTGGTGTGGATGGCATAGGCCACGCGGGCCGCCGTATTACCCAGCGGATCGCCCGGAAAGGCGGCCCAAGGGTCAGCGGGGCTTTGGTCCAGGGGCGAGCGCAGGAACGTGCTGACCGCATAACGGTGCTGCGCCTGGACGGCCAACGGGTTCTGGACCGGCAGGATGATCACCGTGCCCTTCAACGCCTTCAAGTCGGTCGCGTTGGCGAATTTCGTGACGATATCGATACCGTTGATCTCGTCGCCGTGGACGCAAGCGCCCAGCAGCAGGACCGGCCCGGGCTTGGCGCCGCGCAGCACGATGACCGGAAGCTCGACCCAGCTTCCGTCCGCCTGCTCGGCCACGGGCATGCGTTTGTGCTCGCGCGTCCCGCGCTTGAGCGCCATGCCTTCGATACGGAGCGTTTCGTCCGATGCCGTGCGTGCCATTCGTTCCTCCCCTATTTTTTACCGTCCAAAGACAAGGCGCGCTCGGCGCCCGCGACCAAACCTTCCACCATGCGCGTCAACGTCCGGAAACCGCGCGCGTCGATGCTGCCGAACACCTCGTCGTTGATCGTCTGCAGCCGCGGCGCGAAAGCCGCGAGCACCCGGTGCCCGCTGGGTGTGACCGACAGCAGAACCCCGCGCCGGTCGACCTTGCTGTCGCGCTTAGCCAGGATTCGCTTGCGGATCAGCTTGCCGGCTTCGGTCGTCACGAAGGCCGGCGTCACCCGAAGCTTCCGTGCGATCGTCGAAACATTGACGCCATCCTCACCCTCGAAGTGCGCGACGGCGAGAAACAGGCCGAACTGCGGACCCGTGATGCCAAGCTGGCGCGCCATTCGTGCGCGCAACTCGATCAACTGGCTGGCCATGGCGTGAAGATTCGCGATGAGGCCGCGGAACGCGTGATCCGAGCCGCCCACCAGCAAGGCTGGGCTGCTGACGGACAAAGGCACTTTCAAACGGCGGGGGCTTTTCTTTCTCGTGGTCATTCGGCTCGGTATTCCCCTGGTATGTCGTAACTGGCGAGAAGCCTGTCGAGGACTCCGGCCATCTCGCCCCAGGGACATTCCCGGAAACTGTGGTTGCGTACAACAAAGGAAGGGCCCGCGTAGAACTTTTCGTATTGCATATGCCGGCCGCCGAATTCCGAGCCGACCAGGTCCCAGGCCAGCTTGAACAGCTTCATCCGGTCCAGCGCCGGCTGGCCGGGCGTCGCCCAATG
>CAYZFH010000185.1:0-6301 GCA_964477375.1 uncultured Rhizobiaceae bacterium
AACTGCGTGGCATGCCGAACGTGCGTCTTCTGCCGCGCACCACCGTGTTCGGCTATTACGACCAGAATTATCTCTGCCTGTTGGAGCGGCGCACCGACCATCTTGGTCTCGCAGCACCCGTGGGGATTTCGCGCCACCGTCTGTGGCACGTGCGCGCGCGCCAGGTGGTGCTGGCGACCGGCGCGCATGAACGCCCCTTGGTCTTTGCGGGCAACGACCGGCCGGGCGTGATGCTGGCCGGCGCGGTCTCGACTTACATCAACCGCTATGCCGCCGTGCCCGGCAAACGCGCCGTGGTCTTCACCACCAACGACGGCGGCTACCGCACGGCGCTCGACCTCGCGGCGGCGGGCGCGCAGGTGCTGGCGGTCGTCGATCCGCGTCCGGAATCCACGGGCGATCTGCCCGCGCAAGCGCGCGCACAGGGCATCGAGATCTTGAACGGTCATGCGGTCGTCGCGGCCTCGGGCGGCAAGCGGCTCGATTCCGTTTCCATCGCCAAGCTCGGCGGCGGCGTCGCGCGCGGCGTGGTCTGCGACCTCTTGGCCGTCTCCGGCGGCTGGAGCCCCGTCGTCCATCTGTTCAGCCAGTCCCAGGGCAAGCTGCGCTGGGACGAGGCCAAGCACTGCTTCGTGCCGGGCGTGGCCGTGCAGGCGCAGCGCTCCGTCGGCGCCGCCAACGGCTGCTTCGCCCTGGGCGCGGCCCTGGCCGAAGGCTTGGCCGCCGGCGCGGAAGCGGCCAAGGACGCCGGCTTCGGCGGCGTGCGCGCGCCCGAACCGCCCGCCGTGGACGATCCGCGCGAAGCGCCCGCGCTCGCCCTCTGGCAGGTGCCGGGCGCGGAAGGGCGCGGCAAGGCGTTCGTCGATTTCCAGAACGACGTCACAGCGTCCGATCTGAAACTGGCCGCGCGCGAGGGTTTCGAATCGGTCGAGCATCTGAAGCGCTACACCACGACCGGCATGGCGACCGACCAGGGCAAGACCTCTAACGTCAACGCGCTGGCCATCCTGTCGGATGCGACCGGCCGCTCGATTCCCGCCACGGGCACCACGACGTTCCGCGCGCCCTATACGCCGGTCACCTATGGAGCCATGGCCGGGCGCGACCGCGGCGACCGGCTCGATCCCATCCGCGTCACGCCGATCCATCCCTGGCACGTTGCGCGCGGCGCCGTGTTCGAGGATGTCGGCCAGTGGAAGCGGCCCTGGTACTACCCGCAAGGCGGCGAGGACATGCATGCCGCCGTGCGCCGCGAGGCCAAGGCCGTGCGCGCCTCGCTCGGCGTCCTCGATGCCTCGACGCTCGGCAAGATCGACGTGCGCGGCCCCGACGCGGCCGAGTTCCTGGACCGCATCTACACCAACGGCTTCAAGAAGCTGGGCATTGGGCGCTGCCGCTACGGGCTCATGTGCCGCGACGACGGCATGGTGTTCGACGACGGTGTCACCACGCGGCTGGCCGACGACCATTTCTTCATGACCACGACCACGGGCGGCGCCGCGCGTGTGCTCGAATGGCTGGAGGAATGGCTCCAGACCGAATGGCCGAATATGAAGGTCTATCTCACCTCGGTCACCGAGCAGTGGGCGACCGTGTCCTTCGCCGGCCCGCGCGCGGGCGATGTCTTGCGCGAACTGGCGCCTGCGTTGGCCGTGGACGAGGAGTCCTTCCCGTTCCTCTCCATGCGCGAAGGCGTCGTGGCGGGGCTGCCCGCGCGAATCTTCCGGATCAGCTTCACGGGCGAGGCGTCCTACGAGGTGAACGTGCCGTCCCATCACGGTCTTGCGTTGTGGGAAGCCGTGATGGCGGCGGGCGAGAAGCACGGCATCACGCCCTACGGCACCGAAGCCATGCATGTGCTGCGCGCGGAGAAGGGTTTCATCATCGTGGGCCAGGAGACCGACGGCACGGTCACGCCGCTGGACCTCGGTATGGATTGGATCGTCTCCAAGCAAAAGGACTTCCTCGGCAAGCGCTCCTTCGCGCGGCCGGATACGTCGCGCACCGACCGCAAACAGTTGGTCGGACTTCTACCGGCCGATCCCGCCGAAGTGCTGCCCGAGGGCGCGCAGCTCGTGTGGGACGCGGCGGAATCGCCCGTCCGCATGGTCGGCCACGTCACGTCCAGCTATTGGAGTCCCAATCTCGGCCGCGGCTTCGCGCTCGCGCTGGTGAAGGGCGGCCGCGACCGCCACGGCCAGACCATCCTGGCGCCGCTCGCGGGCAAGACCGTTTCGGCCCGCATCGTCGCGCCCAATTTCCTCGACGAGGGAGGCAAGCCGATCCATGGCTGACGCAACCCTCTTCGCCCGGCGGCGCAGCCCGCTCCAGGATCACGGCGCGGCGCTTTCGCGCGGCGCTGTCTCCGGCCCGCGCGGCGTGACGCTCGCGGAAATCCCGCATCTTGCCCAGATCACCCTGCGCGGCGACCCGCGCGACGCGGACGTTCTGGGGGCGATGCGCTCGGCGCTCGGCTTCGACGTGCCGCTGAAGGCGAACACGGTCGCCGCCGCGGGCGATGTTTCCGCCCTGTGGCTGGGTCCGGACGAATGGCTGGTCGTGGGCGCGCCGGATTCCGAAGTGGAGCTCACCGCGCGCCTCCATGCGGCGCTCAACGGCCGCCACGCATCCGTCGTGGACGTGACGGCCAACCGCACTGTGCTGGAGTTGTCGGGCCCGAGCGCCCGCGCGGTGCTGGAGAAGGCCTGCGGCCTCGACCTGCGCCCGCGCGCCTTCAAGGTTGGCCAATGCGCCCAGACCAACCTGGCGCGCACGGTCGGCATCCTGGAACTGACGCAAGGCGGCGCCTGGCGGATCTATGTCCGCAATTCCTTCGCCGTCTATCTGGCCGACTGGCTGCTCGACGCCATGGCCGAATACGCGATCGACGCGAAGCAGCTAGTCGTCTAGTGCCAACTCCAACGTCGTCCCCTTCTTCGGGAAGGCACGATTGATCATCCTGTAAAACTGTTCCCAGCCCGAAGATGCACGCATCAAACCGATGACAGCGTGTAAGTGCTGCGCGAGAGCTGGGTGACCCACGTCATCAGTCAGGAAGCGATGGTGATGGCCGCGACGATTCCCCCGTTCGTCCTTGGGATTGCGCGCCTCTAATTCCTGGAGAATGCCTGGGGCGAGGCGCTCGTAAACGAGATCGTTGGTGTAGGTGCCAACAATGCCAGGCCTGCGGGCGCTAGGCACCGGCCATTTCCAGGCGCGCAGCCGGAACATCTCTTTGTAAAAATCGTCTGGAAACCGCTTCGCCCACGCCGCCAGCTCCTTGCGTAGGTACTTGTCTAGAATGGCTTGCAGAGCGCGCTTATCGCGAACTTCCTGATAGCCAGTAGCTTCATCAATCAGGCCTGCGATGCCGGTGTGGGCCAGCGCTTTCATGATGATGTGCGCCTGATCGGCGATATGCTTCTGGTTGGCTTTCAAAGCGCTGGCACGATCAGCTTTGATGAAGACGTCGCAGACCTCCGGCAGAAGTTCATCGGCATAACCGAAAGCACGGTGGCCATTCTTCGAGAGGAACTCGATCTGGCTCGACGTCACCTCCAGAGCGCTGGAGACATATGGTTTTAGGTTTTGGGCGGTCAGGAAGGCGGGGAGATTGACGTCGCCCTTGTAGTACTGTCGTCCCTTGGCCTGCCGGGCGCGACCAAGCGCCACCATGAAGCCGCTTTGAGTTATCACCCGCTGGCCGGAATTCAGAACGGCGCAAGGAATGTTCAGGCCGCCCATCGTGGTGATAGTTCCTTCATGGGTAGCCACGGGCAGGTCTTTGCCCCACCGCGCTACTGCTGCCTTTCGAGCTATCTCGGCTCGGGCCTCTGGGGACAGGGCCTCAGCGCGGGCAACCCCTCCCTTTGCTCGCCCCTTTACTTGGATGTCACCGGCCATTCGCGGTCTCCATGCTTGCATTGAATAATGCAAGTATATGCTTGCATAGAAAAAAGCAAGCACTAAGCGAGTCCGTCTGATCGAGGGATCCCGGAAGCTTCTTGGACCGTTCAGGTTAAGGTCTGAGATCGCGAGCGCGAACGCCCCCTACGGATAGGAAAGGGCATGACGTCGCTGGCTTCTTTGGTCGACAAGGAGGAAAGGTAGGCGGCGGGGTTACCCGCTGATCAGCGTCAGCCATTCCTCTTCGGTCAGGACGGCCACGCCCAGATTCGCGGCGTTCTTCAGCTTCGAGCCCGCGCCGGGGCCGGCCACGACATAGTCGGTCTTGCTGGACACCGAGCCCGAGACCTTGGCGCCCAGGCTTTCGGCGCGGGCCTTGGCTTCGTGGCGCGTCATGCGCTCCAGCGTGCCGGTGAACACCACGGTCTTGCCCGCGATGGGTGAGGAGGCGCTGGGCCGCTCGAACTCCTGCACGTTCAGTTCCTCCGCCAGATCGTTCAACGTCTCTCGGTTATGGGCCTCGGCGAAGAAGGCCAGGATGTCGTTGGCGACCGACGGGCCGATGCCATCGATGCTGGTCAGATCCTTATAGGCTTCGCTCTCGGGGTCTTGCGCCTCTTTCATCGCCGTACGCCAGGCGTCCAGCGTCAGATAGTGCTTGGCCAAGAGGCGCCCCGTGGCCTCGCCGACCTGGCGGATGCCGAGGGCGTAGATGAAGCGGTCGAGGCCGATCGTGCGCCGTGTCTCGATGGCTTCGAGCAGGTTCGCAACAGATTGTTCGCCCCAGCCCTCGCGTTCCTGAATCTCGGCTGACTTATTCTTGAGCCGGAAGATATCGACCGGTCCGCGCAAAAGCCCGTCGGCGAAGAACGCTTCGATGTGCTTGTACCCCAGCCCTTCGATGTCGAACGCCGCGCGCGAGACGAAATGGCGCAGACGCTCCATGGCCTGGGCGGGGCAGTTGAGCCCGCCGGTGCAGCGGCGCGCGACCTCGCCCTCGGGCCGTACGGCCAGGCTGCCGCATTCCGGGCAATGGTCGGGGAAGACGAACTTCTTGGAGTTCTTCGGACGCTTGGCCTTCACCGATTCGACGACCTGGGGGATCACGTCGCCTGCGCGCTGGATGATGACTGTGTCGCCGGCGCGCACATCCTTGCGCTCGATCTCGTCCTCGTTGTGCAAGGTCGCGCGCGACACCACGACGCCGCCGACCGTCACGGGTTCCAACTCGGCCACGGGCGTCAGCGTGCCGGTGCGCCCGACCTGGATGGTGATGGCGTTCAAAACAGTCTGCGCGCGCTCGGCGGGGAATTTGTGCGCCAGGGCCCAGCGCGGGGCGCGACTGACTTCGCCCAGGCGCTGCTGCCAGTCCAGGCGGTTCACTTTGTAGACGACGCCGTCGATGTCGTAGTCGAGCTTCGCGCGGGCCTCGCCGATTGCGCGGTAGAAGGCCAGCGCCTCGTCCACATCTCCGCACAGCTTCGCGCGCGGATTGACCTCGAACCCCCAGGATTTGAGATTGCCTAGAAAATCCCACTGGGTCTTGGAATGCATGTCCGACACTTCGCCCCAGGCATAGGCGAAGAAGCGCAGGGGACGCCGCGCGGTGACGGATGGATCGAGCTGGCGCACGGAGCCGGCCGCAGCGTTCCGCGGGTTGGCGAAGGGCGGCTCCTCCACCTTCTTGCGCCGCTCGTTGAGCGCCAGGAAATCCTTGCGCGCCATATAGACTTCGCCGCGCACCTCCAGCACGTCCGGCGCGCCGCGGCCCTTCAGCCTTTCCGGCACGTCGTCCAGCGTCTTCAGGTTGCGCGTCACATCCTCGCCGGTCTCGCCGTCGCCGCGCGTGGCGCCCTGAATGAAGACGCCCTGTTCATAGCGCAAAGCGGCCGACAGCCCGTCGATTTTGGGCTCGGCCACCACCTCGACCGCATCGTCGGCCGACAGGCCCAGGAAGCGGCGCACGCGCTCGAAGAACTCGCGCACGTCGTCCTCGGAGAACGCGTTCTGCAGTGACAGCATGGGCCGCCGGTGTCGGACCTCGGCGAACTCCTCGGCGGGCTTGGCGCCCACCCGGTGGCTGGGGCTGTTCGTGCGCACCAGGTCGGGAAAGCGCGCCTCGATGGCGTCGTTACGCGTGCGCAATTTATCGTAGTCCGCGTCGGAGATTTCCGGCGCGTCTTTCTGGTGATACAGCGCGTCGTGCCGCGCGATCTCGGCGGCCAGGCGCTCCAACTCCCGCTCGGCCTCGGCGCGCGTCAGCGCGTCGGCCTTCTTTCCGGCCGCGCCTTTCATGGCCGCCCCGTTTTTCATGCGCGCTTAACTGCCTTGCGGGTGCCTGCGGCCATCAGGCTGTCGGCGGCGGCGCGCGCTTCCTCGGTCACCTTGCTGCCCG
>CAYZFH010000186.1:0-6296 GCA_964477375.1 uncultured Rhizobiaceae bacterium
TCTGGCGCGCGGCCCCATCTCGGTCGCGGCCCCTATCGTGGCCAGCCATCCGGTTCTGGTCGTGGCGTTCTGGGTCGTCATGGGCACGCGCCCCGGCACGCTGCAATGGATCGCCATGGCCGTTACGATTCTGGGCGCCATCACGGTCGCGGCGACGGCCGAAAAGAACGCGACACCGGCCGACCGCAAGACTCTCAACGGCACCATCGCCCTCTCCTGCGCCGCGGCCTTGGCCTACACCGGCCTGGTGATTGGCGGCCAGGCCGCCACGCCCTATTACGGTCCGCTGCAAACGCTGTGGCTCGGCCGCCTGTTCAGCCTGGTGCCGGCCCTGATCGTTCTTTTGGCCGTGCGCGGCCGGGGCCTCGGCCAATGGCGGTGGTGGCCATTCCTATTCGGGCAAGCCGTCTTGGATGCCGGCGGCTATCTGGCGTTATTCGCGGGCAGCACGGGGCCGGGCGGTGAGATCGCGGCCGTGGCGGCCTCGGGCTTCGGCGCCATCACGGTGATTCTGGCGCGGCTGGTGCTCAAGGAGCCCATGGGCTGGATACAATGGCTGGGTGTGGCCATGGTGACAGGCGGCGTCGCCGCCTTGAGCGGAACGGGGTTTTAATAAGGAGAAGGACGATGGGGGCGTTCAAGCCGATCGAGGGACACTGCCAATGCGGCGCCGTGCACTATCGCGTGAGCGAGCCGGCGGACAAGGTCTATCACTGCCATTGCTCCATGTGCCGGCGTTGCCACGGCACCATGTTCGCGACCTATGCCGTGATGCCGCGCAAAGGCTTCACCATCTTGTCCGGCGCGAACAACCTCTCGACCTATTCGAGCTCGGCGACGACGCACCGGAAATTTTGCAAGACCTGCGGCTGCCAGATCTACATCGACGTCGATACCAAGCCGGACCTGATCTGGTACACGCCGGGCACGGCGGACGGGCATCCCGGCCATGCCAAGGACAAGGAATCCCACATCTACGTGGAGTCGATGACCGAGTGGTACGACATCCACGCCAAGTTGCCGGAGCATATCGAGGAAACCACCTCGCCCCGTCGCGCTTGATGCCGGACCTTCGGCGGCCTACATCGGGTTGATGCTCTCGGCGCCGCGACGGAACGTCATCGTCCCCCTTGTGGTCGCCTGCGCCCTGTTCATGGAAAACATGGACTCGACGGTGCTGGCGACCGCCTTGCCGGCCATCGCCGTATCGCTCGACGTCAGCCCGCTTCGCCTGAACCTGGCGATCACGTCTTATCTCCTGAGCCTCGCGGTCTTTATCCCGATCAGCGGCTGGGTCGCCGACAAGTTGGGAGCGCGCACGGTTTTCCGCGCCGCCATCGTGGTCTTCACCATCGGCTCCGTCCTGTGCGCCTTCAGCTCGTCCCTGCTGCACTTCGTCGGGGCGCGCGTCCTACAGGGGATGGGCGGCGCCATGATGGTGCCAGTTGGACGGCTAGTCCTCCTGCGCTCCATCCCCAAGAGCGAACTGATCCAGGCCATGGCTTATCTGACCGTGCCGGCCTTGATCGGCCCGATCATCGGCCCGCCGCTCGGCGGCTTCATCACCACCTATTTCTCCTGGCACTGGATCTTCTGGATCAACGTGCCCATCGGCATCCTGGGCTTCATCCTGGTGACCATCTTCATCGACGACGTGAAGGAAGAGCGGGTGCCGCCGCTCGACGTGCGCGGCTTCGTCGTCCTGGCGCTAGCGCTCGTCGGCCTGATCTTCGGCTTCGAGACGATCGGGCGCGGTCTTGTCTCACCAACCGTGGCCTATTCCGCGCTGGGCATCGGCGTCCTGTGCACGGTCCTCTACGTCCTGCATGCGCGCCTCAACCGCCACCCGGTGATCAAGCTGGCGCTGCTGCGCTATCCGACCTTTCGCGCCAGCATGACCGGCGGCTTTTTCTTCCGCATCGGCATCGGCGCGATCCCGTTCCTGCTGCCGCTCATGCTGCAGATCGGTTTCGGCCTCAACCCATTCCATTCCGGCCTGCTCACCTTCGCCTCCGCGGTGGGCGCCATGACCATGAAGATGACGGCCGCGCCGATCCTGAAACGCTTCGGCTTCCGGCGCGTCTTGATCGGCAACGCGGTCCTGAGCAGCGCCTTCATCGCGGTCTATGGACTGTTCCAGCCCGACACGCCGGCCTTTCTGATGCTGGGTTTCCTGCTGCTGGGCGGCTTCTTCCGCTCGCTGCAGTTCACCAGCATGAACATCCTGGCCTTCGCCGATATTCCGCGTGAGGAGATGAGCCAGGCCACCAGCTTCTCCGCCATGGCCCAGCAGCTTTCGCTCAGCGTCGGCGTCGGCGTGGCGGCGCTGGTCCTGCACATCGCGATCGGCGGCGCGGCTTTGCCCAACGCCGATGATTTCCTACCGGCCTTCTTCGTCGTGGGCGGCATCGCGGCGCTGTCGACCTTCGCCTTCCTGCACCTGCCGCCGACAGCGGGAGCGGAGATGAGCGGCCACCAGGCGGCGGCCCCCCTGCCGCCGCCGGTGCGGGAAGAACCGAAGGGCGCGGACGCCTAGAACTTCACCAGATACTGGTCCAGCTCCCAGGCCGAGACCGTGTTGTGGTAGTTCCACCACTCGCGGCTCTTGAGTTCGATGAAGGAGTTGTACAGATCCTCACCGAACACTTTCTTGCCGAAGGAATCGCGCTGGAACGCTTCGACCGCTTCCAGCAGCGTGCGCGGCAAGGTCTCGATCTTGCGCTTCTTCAGATCGCCTTCGGACACCAGGTAAAGATTGTCCTGGTTGGGGTCGCCGGGATCCATTTTGTTTTCGATACCGTCGAGACCCGCCGCCAGCATCATCGCGGCAGCTAGGTAAGGATTGCAGGCCGTGTCCACCGCGCGGCATTCCAGGCGCGCGCTGGAGAGATAGACGCCCTTGTGCGCGTTTGCGTCGCCCTCGATCTCCGGCCGGATCCAGGGCACGCGCATCATGTTGGTACGGTTGTTGTAGCCGTAAGTCACGTAGATCGGCGCCCAGGTAAAGCCGGTCATCGAGCCGGTTTTGACCAGCCGCTTGTAGGAATTGACCGTGGGGCACGTCACCGCCGCGATGGCCGGGCCGTGCGCCAGCACGCCCGCGACGAACTGGTACGCCACCTTGGACAGACCGCAGCCGCGCTTGTCGCTGGCGTCGCCCATCACGTTCTTGCCGGTCTTGAGGTCGTCGAGCGACATGTTGAAATGTGCGCCGCTGCCCGTCTTCTCCGCCCAGGGCTTCGGCATGAAGGTCGCTTCATAGCCGTACCGACGGGCGATCTCCTTCGCCATCATGCGGAACAGCACGTAGCGGTCGGCCATCGTCATCACGTCGGAATAGGCGAAGTCGAACTCGAACTGGCTGTTGGCGTCCTCATGATCCAGCGAGTGGACACTCCAGCCCATCTCGTTCATGTAGCGGATCATCTCGTCGCACCAATCGAACTCTTCCAGGAGATTGATGACGTCGTAGGCCGCGCGCGGGATGACGTCCTTCGGATTCGCCGGCTCCAGCCGGTCGCCCTCGCGGCGGACGACATAGATCTCGCACTCGATACCCAGGTTGAAGCGGTACCCCATCTTGCGCGCGCGTTCGACCTGCGCCGCCAGGATGGTGCGCGAGCACATGGGCCACGAATCCTTGTGGAACTTCAGATTGCCGGGGCACCATGCGATCTCGGGCCGCCAGGGAAGCTGGACGACTGCCGTGGGATCGGGGAACACCGCGAGCTCGTCGTCGTTCGGGCCTTGACCCAAACCATCGACGGCCGCGCCGGTGAACAGCTCCGAGCCGCGCATCATGCGTTCAAAATGGTCGATCGGAACGGCCTTGGCCTTGGCGATGCCGTGCACGTCCACATAGGACGCCAGGCAATAGCGCACGCCCTTTTCGATTAGGTCTTTCTTGATCTTCGCCAGATCGGCGCCGCCGCGCGTGTTGTCCGCTTGCTTGGCCATACCACTCTCCCCAGACGGCGGTGATCCCGCACGGTTGATCTTGTTTCGGCGCCCGCGGAAATCTTGCGTCCCCGCGCAATTCCACGCACTCTCGGCGCGGGCAAAATCATGCCCAACGGTTTGGTGCGGGTCAATTCGCCCGTGTGAGATAGTTTAGGTGCTTAAACATGTCGGAAACCCGCCGCGCCGCCGCGAACGCCGAGACCTTCCGCCGCTTCTGCGCTTCGGAGCCCGTGCTGGAGGATGTTCGGCCGGCGCTCGAAGCCATGCCGGGCATGACGCGCGAGACGATCCTGACCTCGGGCCCGCCGCTTCCGTGGCGCGAGTACAAAGGAGGCCAGCGCGCGGCCATCATCGGCGGCGCCCTGTTCGAAGGTCTAGCCAAGTCGTCCGCCGAAGCCGAAGCCATGCTCGATGCGGGCGCCATCCGCGTGCGCGGCTGCCATGATCTCGGCGCCGTCGGCTCCCTGGCCGGCATCTATACGGCGTCCATGCCGGTCTTTGTCGTGCGCAACAAAGCATTCGGCAATGTCGGTTTCTGCAATTTCTACGAGGGCACCAATCCGCGCCGCCTGAACTACGGCGTCTATGACGACGGGGTGCGCGACCGGCTTCTATATGTCCAGGAGACGGTGGCGCCGGTTCTGTCCGAGGCCGTGCGGGCCGCGGGTGGCATTCCCCTGAAGCCGATCATGAAGCGCGCGCTGCATATGAGCGACGAGCTGCACAGCCGCAACACGGCGGCCTCGCTCCTGTTCCTGCGCGAGCTGTTTCCGTCCTTCCTCGCGCTCGCGGGCTCCAAGCGCGAAGCGGTCGAGAAGACCGTGGCCGCGCTGACCGAGGATCATTATTTCTTCCTGCGGCTTTCCATGGCGGCAGCCAAGGCCATCGCCGATGCCGGCCACGGCATCGAGGGGTCGAGCGTCGTGTCCGCCATGGGCTTCAGCTGCAAGGAATTCGGCATCCGGGTCAGCGGCCTGGGCGACGAGTGGTTCACCGGCCCCCATCCGACCGTGCAAGCCAAGCTGTTCGACGGCCATACGGAGGACGAGATCAGCTGGATGGGCGGCGAAAGCATCATCGCCGAAACCATCGGCCTCGGCGGCTTCGCGCAGGCCGCGGCGTTCCCGCTGCAGGCCTATCAGGGCGGCGATCCGCAGGCGATGGTCGAGCGCAACCTGGCGCTCTACAAAATCACCGTGGGCGAGAACACGGACTTCCATATTCCTTTCCTGAAGTATCGCGGCACGCCGACCGGGATCGACATCTGCAAGGTGATGGAGAACGGCATCACCCCGGCCATGAATATCGGCATTGCGGGGCGCGACGGCGGCCAGATCGGCGCGGGCATCGTGCGGGCCCACGCGGCGTGCTTCGTGCGGGCGCAGAACGCCTACAAGAAGAAGTACGGCGGCGCGTGACCAACAACCGGTTCCTGCCCTTCATCGCGGTCGGTGGCGGCGCCATGCTGTGGGGCGCCTGGTGGATTCCCTTGCGCGCGCTCGAGGCGCGCGGCCTGTCCGCGGATTGGGCGACCTTCGCGACCAGCCTGTGCGCACTCGCGCTTCTTCTGCCCATCGCGATGGTGAAGCGCCATAGTTTGCGGCAGAACGCGCCCGCACTTCTGGCCATGGCGGTGGCCGCCGGCTCGTCGTTCGTGAGCTTCAATCACGCCGTGGTCTATGGCGAGATCGTCCGCGTCACCCTGCTGTTCTACCTGGTGCCGGTCTGGGCCAGCGTCCTGGGCACGATTTTCCTCGGCGAGCGGCTGGGCCTGTTCCGAGTCCTGTCGATCCTCTTGGGCATCGCGGGGGCCGCGACCGTGTTGGGCTACGGCCAGGGCCTTCCCATGCCGCGCACGTTTCCCGAATGGCTGGGTCTCGTCTCCGGGTTCCTGTGGGCGGTCTCCCTCACCCTGTTCCGCCGCGCGACGGACATTCCGGCGGTGGACAAGAGCATCGCCAATTTCGCCGGCTCGGCCTTCATGGGCCTGGTTTTCGCGCTGGTTCTTTCCAAAACGGCAACGCCGGCCGCCGGCTTCGACCTGCCGGGTGTGGCCGTCCTGCTCGCCATCTCCGCCGTGTGGCTGACGCCCATGGTGGTGGTCGAACTATGGGGCGCAAGCCGCCTCGACCCCGGCCGGTCGGCCGTCCTTCTGTTGCTCGAAGTGGCGGTCGCGGGCATCACGGCAACGATTCTGGCCGGAGAGGGCTTCGGCTGGGGCGAGGCCATCGGCGCGACCCTGATCATCGCGGCGGGCCTGGTGGAGCTGCGCGACCACGCCCGCGAGCCCGCATCCTAATCGCCCGCGATTGCCGGAAAAGGGCCAAGCGGCCTAT
>CAYZFH010000187.1:0-6292 GCA_964477375.1 uncultured Rhizobiaceae bacterium
CCTGGCAGTCCGATCAGGAGAGCGACGGCACCGGCATCTACGGCCAGCGCGTGCTTGCTGACGGTACGCTTGCGGGCGCGGAGTACCACATCAATACCTCCTTGCCGAACAACCAGACGCTGTCGGTCGTGCAGGGCCTGGAGAACGGCGGTTTCGTGATCTCCTGGCAGACCCAGGTCGGCGGCGGCAACAACGTCGAGCAGATCTCGGCCCGTCTGTTCGGCGAGAGCGTCGAAGGTATGCGCGACCTGTCCGGCGGTACCGGCAACGACGTTGTCACCGGCTCGCCACTCAACGACTCGATCAACACCACGGGCGGTAACGACATCATCAACGGCCGTGACGGCAATGACATCATCATTGGTGGCCCGGGCGCGGATCAGATGACAGGCGGCGCCGGTGCGGACACCTTCGTCTGGCACAGCGCGCAGGATGGTGCGTTCTACAACCAGCTCGATGCCATCACGGACTTCAGCAAGTCCGATGGCGACAAGCTGGACTTCTCATCTTTCGTCACTTTGAACGGCGGCGACGTCGCCGACTTCGTCCATCTGACAGAGCAGGGCGGCAACACGCTCGTCTCGGTGGACGTGGACGGCGCCCTTAATGGCCAGAACTTCCAGGCGGTCGTTCTGCTCCAGAACGTCACAGGCCTCGAGGTGCACGAACTGAAGGACGACAACCACCTCGTCGTCACACTGTAATTCCCTGGCGGGAACCGGGGGGTGAGGGGGCCGGGCGAAAGCCCGGCCCTTTCGCGTTTCAGGGGCGGATCACGCGGGTAGAAGCCGCTCCACGGCGTCGCTCACCGTCTTCGAGCCGGGCTCGATCTTCGACGGCCATGCTTCGACCAGGTTACCTACGCGGTCGATCAGGTATTTGTGGAAGTTCCAGCGCGGCGCGGCATCCTCGCCCAGTTCAGCCACGACCCATTTGTAGAAGGGGTGCGCACCGGCGCCGATGGTCTTGACCTTCGCCGTCATCGGGAACGAGACCTGATAATTGCGCTCGCAGAAATTCTGGATCTGCGCTTCGGTGCCGGGTTCCTGCGCGCCGAAATCGTTGGACGGCACGGCCAGCACAACCAGTCCCTTGGAGCCGTAGCGGCGCCACAGCGCCTCCAGTCCCTTGTATTGGGGCGTGAAGCCGCATTCGGACGCGGTGTTCACCACCAGCATCGCTTTCCCGCGATAGCCTTTCAACGGCAAGGGGCCGCCGTCGATCTTGTTGAAACTGTACTCATGCGCCGACATAGCTCATCTCCATTCTTGCCAGTGTAGTAGAGGCGCCAAGAGGGGAGTCGCCAAGTCTCATTTAACTATTTGATTTACAAAGGAAATATACAAATCCATCGTGCGCGCCGCGCGCGATTCGTGCTAATGTTCCCGCCCACGCCGAAATGCGAGTGAACCATGGCGATCGACGCCGCCGATCTGTTTTTCCTTCTTCGCGAAGCCAAGGAGCGCCCTTTTCACGGGTCCGTTCTCACGTTCGGACGGCAGGACGTGACCGTCGATGCGCCGGCATTCCGGCGTTTGGCCGCACGGTTGAATGTCCAGCCGGCGGGGCGCTTACCGGATCGCCCGGAGCCCTTGACGGATGACGAGTTGCTGCGCGCCCTCGGTTTTTCGGACGTCCAAAGCTTGGACGTCAGCGCATATGAAGGGGCGAGCGTCCTTCACGATCTCAATTCGCCCGACGTTCCATCCGCAGCATGCGGGCGCTATGACGTCGTCTTCGACCGCGGAACGTCGGAGCATGTCTTCCACACGCCCAATATGTTCGTCGCCGCCGCGCGTCTCGTTCGGACAGGGGGACGGGTCATCCATCTTTCACCTTCGACGAACCATCTGGACCACGGCTTCTTCATGTTCACGCCGCGTCTCTTCGAAGCCTTCTATACGGCGAACCACTTCGAGGTAGAGCGTTTGGAACTGGTGCGCTATCCATGGCTAGACCGGCGTCCGACCATCGAAAGCTATCGGTACGACTCGTCCCGGCCATGCGCCGGTCCTGCCGGCCGGCTGGACGAGGCCGGTTACCAGGTCTTTTGCGTGGCGCGAAAAACACCGTCGTCGACCGCCGATCGCGCGCCGCTGTGGCGCGAAGCCGGTTTCAAGCCGCCGGAGCCCCGCGGCCATGCGCGCGGTCTTCGCCCGCGCCTGCCGCTGGCATCGCGGACCGGTCTGTAAGGGGCGGTTTGTGGCGATTGAAGCGACCGATTTGCCGTTTCTTCTCGAGGAAGCCAAGGCGCGTCCTTTCGCGGGCGAGGCGTTCGTGGCCGGCGGGCGGCTTTCGTTCGACAAGGCGGCGTTGCAGGCGGCCGCGGCGCATATCGGCCTCGCGTTCTCCACTTTGCCCGAGGGCGCTCTTACCACCGAAAGTTTGTTCCGCGCGCTCGGCTTCTCCACCGTTTATGTCTTGGCCGAAGACGGCGCTCTAGACCGGCCCGAGCCACCGGCGCATCTCGCAGGTCGTTTCGCGGCGGTTTTCGATTTCGGCGAATCACAGCGGACATTCCGCTTGCCCGACGCTTTCGTTCATTTGGGCCGCCTGGTCGGGCCCGGCGGGCGTCTGGTCCATGTGGCGCCGTCCGCGAACAACATGGACGCCGTTTGGTACATGCTGTCCCCGACGCTTCTCCACGATCACTACCGCGCGAACGCGTGGCCGCTGGAACGTCTGCACCTCGTGCGGCACGATCCGGGCGCGGGCGCCGTGGAGATTCTGGCCTACGAGCCCGGTCTCCTTTATCCCGTGTCCCATGGCGGGCTCGACGATGCGGTTTATCGCATCGTCTGCATTGTCCGCCGAGAAGCGGATTCCACGCTCGGGCGCATTCCTCAGCAGAGTTTTTACGAGCGTGCCTGGGATGCGGGCATGCCAGGCTCGGGGGGCAGCGGCGGCGGCAGAGCCGAGATGCTCAAGCGCTTCATCCGCAAGAATCGGCTGGTCTATCGGGCGTTCTACAACCTGGCGATGGCGCGCAGAAAGCGCAGCCTTCGCGCGGCCTGCCTTAAACCGCTCGCGCGATATCCGGTGTCTTCCTGGACGGCTGGCCGATGAGCTCCCCTCGCGTCGTCTCGCTTCTAGCCAGCGCGACCGAGATCGTCTGCGCGCTCGGCTTCCGGGATGCGTTGGTCGCGCGTTCGCATGAATGCGACTTCCCCGCCGACGTGGCGCACCTGCCGTCCGTGACCGAAACGAAGATCGCGCATCATCGCCCGAGTGCCGTGATCGATCGCGAAGTACGCACGATCGTCGAGCAAGGCTTGTCGGTCTATCGCGTCGATGCCGAGCGCTTGCGCGCGCTCAAGCCCGACGTGATCGTGACACAGACGCAGTGCGAGGTTTGCGCGGTCAGTTTCAAGGATCTCGAGGAAGCGCTGGCCGATTGGACGGGCGCCGCGCCGCATGTGGTGCCCCTGGCACCCTATGCCTTGGCCGATGTGTGGCGCGACGTCACGCGCGTGGCCGAGGCGCTGTCCGTGCTGGAGAAGGGGCGGGCGCTGGTCGCGGGTTACGAGGCGCGCATCGCCGCGATCGCGGCAAAGGCGCAAGCGCTCGATGCTCGCCCGCGCGTGGCCTGCGTCGAATGGATCGATCCCCTCATGGCGGCCGGCAATTGGGTGCCGGAACTGGTGGAACGGGCCGGCGGGCGCAACCTGTTCGGCGCACCGGGCGTCCATTCGCCGTGGCTTGAGTGGGATGCGCTGCGTGCGTCCGACCCGGACGTCATTCTGGTCCTGCCGTGCGGTTTCGATATTCCGCGCATCCGCGCGGAGATGCCGGCGCTGATGCGTCTGCCGGGTTGGCCGGAAATGCGTGCGGTGAAGGCGGGGCAGGTCTATCTCCTCGACGGCAACCAGTATTTCAACCGCTCCGGCCCGCGCCTGGTGGAATCGCTCGAAATCCTGGCCGAGATCCTTCACCCACAAGCATTTGATTTTGGCCACAGGCTGCGCGGCTGGGAACGCGGCGCAGGCGCTGGGAACCGGCCTGGCCGCTAGCCGTTAAGTATCGGATACGCCAATGGAATCCCCGCAATGGGTGTGACACCCGGGCGTTCAGCCGGTAGATTTCGGCCATGATTCGCACCGCCCGACTGCGCGCGAATGCGCGCTGCCTTTTCCTCGGTTTGCTGATGTGGACCGCCGCGGCGCCGGCCTTCGCGCAGACGGCGCAGCCGGCCGAATCCGCCCAATCGAACGGGCAGAGCGCGGCCCAGCCGCAGGAAGCGACGCCGATCACGCCCGCGGCGCAGCCCACGCATGACGAGGTTGGGCCTCGCCTCAACGCGGTGCCGACCGAGGATTTGAAGTCGCTTCTGTCGACGCTTGAGAACGATGGCAAGCGCACCGAGCTGATCAACGATCTGCGCACGCTCATCGCCGTGCGCGACAAGGAAGTGGGCGGCGGCGAACCACAAAGCGCGCTGCTCACCTTCCTCGATCAGTCGGTCGAGCAGCTGAGCGCCCAGTTGTCTGAAATCGGCACCATGATCCGGCGGATTCCAGATGAGCTGGCCGATACGGGCAACCGACTGCGGCAGGCCCGCATCGACACGCCGTGGGTTATCAATCTTCTAAAGCTGGCTGGCGTGCTGGCCGTGGGCTTCCTGGGCCAATGGCTGACCGGCCGCGCTTTGAGCGGCTTGCGCCAGAAACTGGCCGAGCCGCCGGTGCGGGGCGTCATTCTGCGCCTCGCGCGCCTCCTCGCGCGCACGATCGTGGATCTCGTGCCCATCGCCGTCTTCGCGGCCATCGCCTATGCGGCCTTGCCGTTCCTTCAGCAGCCGAAGGGGTTCCGCGTCGCCACCCTCGATCTGGTCAATGCCCATATCCTGACCTGTCTGGTGATGGCGGCCGTGCGCATGGCGCTGGTGCCAGAAGCGCCGGCGCTGCGCTTCCTGCGACTCAGCGACGAGACAGCGGGCTATATCTATATCTGGCTGCGCCGGTTCACGGCGTTGGGCGTCTACGGCTATGTGATCGCGTTGTCCCTGCCGCTGCTGGGCCTGCCGCGCGGCACGGCCAAGGCCGCCTTCCATGTGGTCGGGTTGGCGCTGACCGCCATGGCCGTCGTTTTCGTGCTGCAAAACCGGACGTCCGTCGCGGCCTGGATTCGCGGCCGGCGGACGGAACCGCCCAGCACGCTCTACCGGCTGCGCTCGCTCGTCGCCAGCGTCTGGCATCTTCTGGCGCTTCTCTACGTCATCGGCGCCTATATCGTCTGGGTTGCGGGCATCAAGGGCGGTTTCGAACTGATCGCGCGCGGTTCGCTTCTCACCCTGGCCATCATCGTCGCCGCACGCATCCTGGCGACCGCGGTCTCGCAGCTCATCGCGCGCGGCTTCACCATTTCCGATGCGCTGAAGCAGCGCCTGCCGTTCCTCGAATCCCGTGCCAACCGTTATGTCGTCAGCCTGCAGATCGCGGCGCAGGTCCTGATCGGCGTCGTGGCCTTCTTCGCGGTCCTCCATGCCTGGAACCTGGATCCGCTCGGCGTGCTGGCGACCGATGTGGGGCGCGGAGCCGCGGGCAGTGTCGCCACCATTCTGCTGGTCGTGCTGCTGGCCTTCGCCGTGTGGGAGGCCGCGGGCGCCTTCATCGAATACAAGCTGTCCGCCGAGCGCGATGTCGCACGGCGCAGCCGTCTGCGCACGGTCCTGCCCATCCTGCGGGGCATCCTGGTCGCGGTTTTGGGCGTCATGGTCCTGTTCATCGTCCTGTCCGAGTTGGGCGTGAACATCGCGCCGCTCCTGGCCAGCGCGGGCGTCATCGGCATCGCCGTCGGCCTTGGCGCGCAGAGCCTGGCCAAGGACGTGCTGAAGGGCCTCAGCATGCTGATGGAGGACAGTATCGCCGTCGGCGATGTGGTGACGCTCGGCGGCCAGTCGGGTCTCGTCGAGGCGCTGAATATCGGCAGCGTGCAGTTGCGCGCCTTCGACGGCTCCGTCTTGACGGTGCCGTTCAGCGAGGTGACCACCGTCATCAACATGACCAAGGATTATTCCTACGCGGTCATCGATGCGGGTGTGGGCTATAAGGAAGATGTCGACCACGTCATGACCGTGATCGAGGAAATCGGCGAGGGCATGAGGACCGACGACAAGTACAAAGCCATGATCCTGGCTCCTATCGAGGTAGTTGGCGTCGATCAATTGGGCGATTCGGCGGTCGTGATCCGCTCGCGCATCAAGACCCAGCCCATCATGCAATGGACCGTCGCGCGTGAGTTCCGCCGCCGCATGAAGAAGCGCTTCGACGAGCTGGGCATCGAGATTCCGTTC
>CAYZFH010000188.1:0-6285 GCA_964477375.1 uncultured Rhizobiaceae bacterium
CGGAGTCAGTTCCGCGATCGCGGCCGACAGCTCGGTGACGCGCGGCGTCGTGCACTTGAAGAACGTGTTGTAGAAGGGCAGCTCTTCCATCTGCCGGTAGGCGGCCTCGGCCAGTTCCTTACGGCCATAACCCAACGCCACACACCAGAGTCCCGCGAACGCATCCAGGATGCGGTTGCCCTGCGCGTCATAGATGTAGACGCCTTCGCCGCGCGTGATGACTCGCGTGCCTTCGGCGCCGAGGGCCTTGTTGTCGGTGAAGGGGTGGAAGTGATGGCGCCGGTCAAGCGCGCGCAGCTCGTCGACGGAGAGAATGAGCTGACCCATGGCGGCACCTTCATAGGGACGGGGTGGCGAGAGTGCCAATGGGCGCGGGGCGAAGCAAGGCGAAGGGTTGCCGCCCGCATCCGCCTGCGGCACTGTGCGGCGCGGTCGCGGGAGGCGGAATGAAGGGACTTCTGGAAGGCTTGCGGGTGGTGGAAGGGTCGGCCTTCGTGGCCGCGCCTTTGGCCGGCATGACGATGGCCCAATTGGGCGCGGACGTGATTCGCTTCGATCCCCCGCGAGGCGGGCTCGACGCGCGCCGCTGGCCGCTGACCGAACAGGGCAAAAGCATCTATTGGGCCGGCCTCAATAAGGGCAAGCGCTCGATCGCCGTCGACACGCGCCAGCCCGAAGGGCAAGAGATTGTCAGCGCGCTGATCACCGCACCCGGCCCCGGCAACGGAATCTTCCTCACGAATTTCCCTGTCACCGGCTGGCTGTCCTACGAGACGCTCAAGCAGCGGCGCGGTGATCTGATCATGTTGAACCTTTTGGGCAACCCGGATGGCTCGTCGGCCGTCGACTACACCGTCAACAGCGCGGTCGGCGTGCCGTTCAGCACGGGGCCGGAGCGCGAGGGCGGCCACGATCCTGTCAACAACGCGTTGCCCGCCTGGGACCTGGCCACCGGCATGATGGCGGCGCTGGGCCTTGTCGCCGCCGAACGGCATCGCGGCCGGACGGGCGAGGGGCAGTTGGTGAAGCTGGCCTTGTCTGATGTGGCGCTCGCCATGATCGGCAACCTGGGCTACATCGGCGAAAGCACGATCAACGGCCGCGACCGACCAGCGACCGGCAATTATCTCTATGGCGCTTACGGTCGCGAGTTTCCGACCAAGGACGGGCGCTATGCCTATGTCGTCGCCATCACCGAGCGCATGTGGAGCGAGCTGGTGAAGGCGACCGGCTCCGGCGAATCGATGAGCATCATCGCGACCACGCGCGGCGTGAACCTGGACAAGTCCGAAGGCGCGCGCTTCGAGGCGCGCAAGGAGATCACGGCCGCGCTGAAGCCGTGGTTTGCGGAGCGCACGCTGGAGCAGGTGAAGGCCGCCTTCGCGGGCACCGGTGTCTGCTGGGGGCCGTATCAGACGGTCACGCAAATGTTGGCCGAGGACCCGCGCGCGACGGCGTCCAATCCCATGCTGGCCATGGTGCAACAGCCGGGCATCGGTTCGTATCTGGCTCCGAGCACGCCGCTGGATTTCAGCGCCGCTCCGCGATTGGAACCGCAACCCGCGCCGGTCCTGGGCCAGCATACGGACGAAATCCTTTCAGGCCTCTTGGGCATGAGCGACGGGCAGATCGGCAAGCTGCGCGACGACAAGGTCGTCGCAGGCCCCGTGGAGTTGTGACGATGGGCGCTTACGATTCCTGGACCGGCAAGACCGAACACGTCGCGGATGAAATCCGCCTGACGCCCGCTTTGGCCATGCTTGCGACCCTGGACGATACTGAAACCCGGCTCGAGAACGGCTCCGCGTTGCCGCCGATGTGGCACTGGCTCTATTTCCTGCCGCGTGCGCCGCAATCGAAGATCGGTCCCGACGGACACGCCAGCCGCGGCGAGTTCATGCCGCCGGTCACGCTGCCGCGCCGCATGTTCGCGGGGGCACGCCTGCGCTTTACCCATCCGCTTCTGATCGGCAAACCGGCGGAGCGCATCGGCACCATCGGCGCCATTGCGGAGAAGCAGGGCCAGACGGGCCCGTTGGTTTTCGTCACCGTCCGCTACGAGATCAAGCAGGACGGCCGGACCTGCATCGAGGAAGAGCAGGACATCGTCTATCGCGGCGAGGGCGGGCGCACGCCGGCTCCTGCCGTGGCACCGCTGCCGTCTGCGCCGGAAGGGGCGTGGACTCGTCTGGTGACACCGGACCCTGTGCTGCTGTTCCGGTATTCCGCGCTGACCTTTAACGGCCACCGCATCCATTACGACCGCACCTATGCGACCGAGGTTGAGGGGTATCCCGGCCTGGTCGTGCATGGGCCGCTGACGGCAACGCTATTGATCGAACTGGCGCGCCGGCATGCCAAGCGCCCGGTAGCGGGCTTCTCGTTCCGCGCCAAAGCGCCGCTGTTCGACCTGGCGCCGTTCCGCGTCCAAGGCGTGCCCGCGGGCGACAAGGTGGAACTGGAAGCGATCGGTCCCGACGGCAAGCCGTCGATGAACGCCGTGGCCGAGCTGGGCTGATACCTCAGACCGGCTTGGTGCCCTCCACCGCCACGCGGTGCATGACGCGGCGGAAACCCGTGTAGTCGTTGATCGGGTTGTGCATCACGGCCCGGTTGTCCCAGAAGGCCAGGTCGTTCGCCTTCCACGAGAAGCGGCAGGTGAATTCCGGCCGCACGGCGTGATCGCACAGATATTTCAGCAGCGGCTGGCTTTCCTCGACCGTCATGCCGTCGAAGCGCTTGACGATGTGCGGGTGCAGGAACAGGAGCTTGCGGCCGGAATCCGGATGGGTTCGCACGACAGGGTGAACGGCGGACAGCGCATCGATCTGCTGCCGCGTCATCTTCACGTTGGGGTCGCCGACATAAAGGTCTGGATTGGCCGCATGGACCGCCTTCATGCCTTCCAGCGTCTTCTTCAGCCCGTCGGAGAGAGTCTCGTAGGCCAGATACAGGTTGGAGAAGAGCGTATCGCCGCCATAGGGCGGCACTTCGCGCGCGTAGAGGATGCCGCCCATCAGCGGTTTCTCCTTCCACGTGTGATCCATGTGCCAGCCTTCGCCGAAGATATAGGTCTCGCCCGGCTCGTGGCGCACCTCGAACACTTCGGGATCTTGCTGGCCTTCGCGGTCGGGATTGACGAAGGGATGGGTGTTCAGCGGCCCGAAGCGGCGGCCGAACTCCTTCTGGTGCGCCTGCGTGATGTGCTGGCCGGGAAAGAAGATCACCAGGTAATCCAACAGCGCCTGATGGACCTCCGAGAAGGTCTCGTTGTTCAGCGGCTTGGACAGATCGACGCCGTGAATTTCGGCGCCCAGCGCGCCTGAAATCGGGCGGACCTCGATACGGGTGTAAGCCATCGCAATTCTCCAAGCCTAACGGCCCAAAACGCTACGACTGCCGGTCGAAGCGGGTCAAGGCGTCAGCAACCGAGCTGCTTCGCCAGATCGTTGAAGTCAGTCGCCTTCACATCCCAATTGCCCGAAGCACCCGCGTCGCCGTCCTTTTCCGGGCCGTATTCCAGCGGCCGCGCGACAAACGCGGTGCGGAAGCCGCACTCGGACGCGGCTTTCAAGTCGCCGCCGTGCGCTGCCACCATCATGCATTGCTCGGGCTTGAAGCCAAGGAATTCGGCGGTGCGCTTATAGGCTTCGAGTTGCGGCTTATAGGCGCGCGCGACCTCGGCGCCCAGCACGGCATCCCACGGCAGGCCCGCGCGCTTGGCCATGTTGACCAAAAGCGCCACGTTGCCGTTGGACAGGGTGGCCAGCACGTATTTGCGTTTGAGGCGCTTGAGCCCTTCGACCACGTCCGGCCACGGGTCGAGCCGGTGCCACGCGCGGTTCAATTCGTCGATCTCATGCTCTTCCAGATCACCCAGGCCAAACCGCGAGAGGATGCTGTCGAGACCGATGCGGTGAAGCTCGTCGAGCTTGGTCCAAGGCAGTTGCCCGCCGCGCACCCGTTCCATCAACGGCTGGTAAAGCCCGCGCCAAGCATCGGCGAAGGCGGGCCAGTCGGCTTCGATGCCTTTGTTCCGCTCCAGCATTTGGCCTTCGCGGATCAGCGAGCCGCGCCAATCCACCACGGTACCGAAAACGTCGAAGGTGAGGGCGCGGATATCGTCCATGGCGTTACCCGTAAAGCCGCTTGTCGAGATCGTCGCGGAAGCGCCACCACGAGCGGATCGTGCGCAGTGCGGGTTGGCGGAAGGCGTGGAAGGGCAGAGGCTTCATCGCTGCCGCCGGCCAGCCGGTCTTGCCCGCGTTGGCCTCGGTCGCCCGGTCGGCCAATTGTTTGCCCATCACGCAGGCCAGCGCGACGCCGCGGCCGTTATAACCGAGACCGGCATAGAGGCCGGGCGCCAGTTCATTCAGATGCGGCAGGTGATCGGCCGTCATGGCGATCCAGCCCGACCAGGCATAGTCCCAGCGCGGCTCGCCCAACTGCGGGAAAAAACGCGACTGCACGTCCTGCCGCAGCTTGTCGAAGATCTCGGGATGCGCCTTGTGATCGAAGGTGCCCCGGCCGCCCATGACGATACGCCCGTCGCGATCGACTCGCGTGTAGGTCAACATCCGCTTGGCGTCGGACGAGGCCAGGAAGCCGTGCGGGAAAACGGTGCGGCGCAGATTATCGGTCAGAGGTGCGGTCGCCACCTGGAAGGCGCGCACGGGAATGACCGACTGCGCCAGGCCCTTCCACAGCTCGTTGGTCGTGTAGGCGTTGGTGCAGAGGAACACCGTATCGGCCACGACGATGCCGCCGTTCTGCGTCGTCAGGCGCCACTGTTTGCCGTCGCGGATCATGGAGACCACGGGCGAATGCCCATGGACCTGCGCGCCTTTCTGAATCGCGGCGCGGGCCAGGCCGCGCGCCAGGCTCAAGGGCTGCACGCTGCCGCCGCGCGGATCGATCCAGCCGCCGACATAGAAATCGGTGCCGATCAGTTCGCTGATCTTCTGCTTGTCGAGCAGCGTGACTTTGACGCCGCGCTTTTCCCACGACCGGGCGCGGGCGGTGACGGCGGCCAGGTTCTTAGAATTGGTCGCGGGCTGGATCCAGCCTGAATCGGCGGCGTCGCATTTGATCTCGAAGCGCCGCACCAGCGAGAACAGGAAATCCGGCGCGCTGCCGGACAATTCGGCCATGCGCGCGCCGGCGTCGCCGAAATGCTGTTCCAGATATTCGGGCTCGTATTTCAATCCGGCGATGACCTGGCCGCCGTTGCGGCCCGAGGCGCCCCAGCCGGGTTCCTTGGCCTCCAGCACGCGCACGTTCACGCCGCGCTCGGCCAGGTGCAGCGCCGCAGACAGGCCGGTGAAGCCTGCGCCCACGATGGCCACGTCCGTGCGCACGGCGCCGGTCAGTGGCGGCGCGGCGGTGTTCGCTTCGGTCGCCGAGGCGTGCCAGAGCGAGCGCGAAAGGTCCTGGTGGTCGTGGCCGTCGCCGGGCAGCTTCATTTAAACAGGCTCTTGAGCCGGTAGGCGCTGAAAGCGCTTTCGTAGAAGAACATCCAGAGGCTGCGCATGCGCGCGGGCTTGATGGGCGTGACGGGCAGGGGGAATTCGCTGGCCGGCATGCCCATGGCGCGCTTGGCCAGCATCTGGCCCCAGTAGGTGCCCGGCGCGATGCCGCGGCCGTTATAGCCGAGCGTCATCGAGATGCCGGGCGCGGGCTCGTGGAAGCGCGGGATGGCGTCGTTGGTGAAACCCAGCGTGCCCGCCCATTTGTAGCTCATCTTCTGCTCGCCGAGGTGCGGGAACAGATAGCGCAGCGTGCGATGCGGCCAGTGACGCGCGGACGCCGCGTCGCCGGGCGGCAGATAGCCCAGGCTGCCGACAACGAGCCGGTGATCGCGGTCATAGCGCGCGAAGACCATGGCCGGTTGCGTGTCGTAGATGGGATGCAGGCTGGGCAGGATCGTCTTACGCACGTTCTCGCCCAGGGGCTCGGTCGCATACATGTAGCAGCCGACCGGGATGATCTCCTGCTTCATGCCGGGCCACAGATCGTCGGAATAGGCGTTGGTGGCGATGATCACCTTGTCGGCCGTGACGGTGCCCGTGGCGGTCTTCACCTTCCACTTGCCGCCCGCGCTTTCCAGCTTCGTGACCGGCGTATGCTCGTGGATGACGGCGCCCGCCTTGACGGCCGCCGTGGCCAAGCCGCGCGCGTAGCTCAGCGGCTGAATGTAATAGCTGCGGTGATCGATGATGCCGCCGACATAGTGCTCCGAACCGCTCAGCTCGGCGATCCGCTTGCGGTCGATCACCTCGATATTGG
>CAYZFH010000189.1:0-4662 GCA_964477375.1 uncultured Rhizobiaceae bacterium
CACCGCGCTCGACGCCAAGCATCCGGCCACGACTTCTCCCAGTATCATCGCTGACGTGATCCGCGGCTGGATGGGCTTCGACGGAGTGCTTCTATCCGACGACCTCAGCATGAAGGCGCTGGGCGGTTCGTTCGCCGAGCGGACGCGCCTTTCGCTGACTGCCGGCTGCGACGTGGCGCTCCACTGCAACGGCGATGCCGGCGAGATGGAGCAGATCGCCGCCGCCTGCGCGGCTTTGACCCGGGCCGCCCGGCGCCGCATCGCGGCGGGTGAGGCGAGGCGAGGGCGGCCCATGGCGTTCGACGCGCGCGAAGCCACGGCCGCGCTTGACGCGCTTCTCGCCACCGCCTAAGCGAAGGCCATCTTGGACACAGCAAACATCCTCTATACGGCCTCGATCTGGGTCTTGCCGGCCGTCTTCGCCATTACGCTGCACGAAGCCGCGCACGGTTTCGTGGCATGGCGCCTGGGCGACGACACGGCCTACCGGCAAGGGCGCGTGACCTTCAACCCGCTGCGCCATATCGATCCGGTCGGCACGATCCTGGTTCCAGCCCTTCTGTTGCTGTCGGGCGTGCGGTTTCTGTTTGGCTGGGCCAAGCCCGTGCCCGTCAATTTTTCGCGCCTGCGTCACCCCAAGCGCGACATGATCTGGGTGGCCGCGGCGGGACCAGGCATCAACCTGGCGTTGGCGTTCTTCTCGGCGCTGGCGCTTCACGGCAGCGCGCTTTTGCCGGACACGATCGGGCAATGGGCGGACGCCAACCTGGTCAATTCGATCCAGCTCAACGTCATGCTGGCCGTTTTCAACATGCTGCCCATCCCGCCGTTGGACGGCGGGCGGGTCCTGGTGGGCATTCTGCCGCGTCCCTTGGCCCGGCCGTTGGCCCGCCTGGAGCGTATCGGACTGTTTATTATCCTCGGCGGGCTGTTTATTCTGCCGCTGCTCGGGCAACAGCTCGGGCTGGACCTAAATATCTTCGACTGGCTCGTGGGCGAACCAGCAACTTTCGTGTTGCGCCTTATCGTCGGTTTGACAGGCCTCGAGTAGCGAGTTCGGATGAACACAGAGCCCCCGTTCGAGGAGGCCCCGCAAGGCGATGGGGCTGTCGACAGCCAACTCGTCGTTAGCCTGGAAGGCTACGAGGGGCCGCTCGACGTGCTGCTCGATCTAGCGCGCGACCAGAAGGTCGACCTCGCGCAGATCTCGATCCTTCACCTCGCCGAGCAGTATCTCGTCTTCGTCACCAAGGCGCGTAAGCTGCGCCTGGAATTGGCCGCCGACTATCTGGTCATGGCGGCGTGGCTCGCGTTCCTGAAGTCCAAACTGCTGCTGCCCCAGACGCCGGAAGAGGCCGAGGCCGCGCCGAGCGGCGAGGCCATGGCCGAAGCGTTGCGCTTCCAGCTCCAGCGCCTGGAAGCCATGCGCGAATCCGGCCAGCGTCTCATGGGCCGCCCGCAACTGGGCGTCGATGTGTTCGCGCGCGGCGCGCCCGAAGGCATCACCGTCATTGCACATCGCCCCTACGAGGTTTCGCTTTTCGAGCTTCTCAGCGCCTATGGCGACCAGCGTCGGCGCAAGGAGAAGCAGACGCTGCACATCTTGCCGACGCTCGAGCTATTCTCCATGGACGACGCCATGGAGCGGCTGTCCGGCATGATCGGCCAGGCCGCCGACTGGCGCACGCTCAACAGCTTCCTGCCGCCGGGCCTGAAAGGCGGGTTGATGACCCGTTCGGCCCTGGCCGCCACCTTCGCCGCCAGCCTGGAACTCGCGCGTGTGCGCGCGATCCAGCTGCGACAGACTGAAACCTTTGGCCCCATCTACCTGCGCAAGGCGCAGGCACAAGAACAAGAATGACCGAGCAAACAGAACATCTCCGAATCCTCGAAGCCGTCCTTTTCGCGGCGACCGAGCCTCTCGACGACGCATCCATCAAGGCGCGCATGCCCGAGGATGCCGACCTTCAGGCATTGTTGATCGAACTGCAGGAGCAATACGCTCCGCGCGGCGTCAACCTGGTGCGCGTGAACGACCGCTGGATGCTGCGCACGGCGACCGACCTGGCGCAGTATCTGCGCACCGAGGTCACACTGCCGCGCAAGCTGTCACGCGCGGGCATCGAGACATTGGCCATCATCGCCTATCACCAGCCGATCACACGCGCCGAGATCGAAGACATCCGCGGCGTGACGGTCAGCAAGGGCACGATCGACACGCTGCTCGAGGCCGGCTGGATCCGACCCGGCAAGCGCCGCGAGACGCCCGGCCAGCCGCTGACCTGGATGACCAGCGGCGACTTCCTGGTTCATTTCAGCCTCGAAAGCCTGGAGGCTTTGCCCGGCATCGAGGAGCTAAAGGCCGCTGGCCTTCTCGACAAGCGTCCCGCCCTGGCCGCCATCGGCGGCCAACCCTCGCGCGATGGCGAGGACACGGGCGAGAACCGTCCCGTCCTGCCGGATGAGACGGAAGGGGACATGGTGCCGGACGACGAAGAGGGCGCTGATGATCCCCGGGAAGCCGTGCGCGACTGACGGCCTCACGCCGTCTTCCGCTGATTCGTTGACGGACCGCGCATGAGCGCCACGGCGACGCTTTCCGCCGCCCGCCGTTGGCGCGTCGATGGCTGGGCCCTCGTAGCGTGCATCGTGGCGATTCCGGTCACGCTGCCGGTGCTGGTCGTGCTGAGCCACGTCTTCGCGCCGTTCGGCGAAGTGTGGAGCCATCTCGCCTCGACCGTCCTGCCACGCTATGTCGCTAACACGATCTGGCTGATGCTGGGCGTCGGCACAGGCGTGTTGATCATCGGCGTCTCGACCGCCTGGTTGGTCACCATGTGCCGTTTTCCCGGCCGCCGGATCTTCGAATGGGCGCTTCTTCTGCCGATCGCCATGCCGGCCTATGTCATCGCCTACACCTATACGGGCCTGTTGGATGTGCCGGGGCCGGTTCAAACCTGGCTGCGCACGACGTTCCATCTGACGCGGCAGGATTACTGGTTCCCGCCGATCCGCTCGCTCGGCGGCGCGATCGCCATGCTCACCCTCGTGCTCTATCCCTATGTCTATCTCCTTGCGCGCGCTTCCTTCCTCAACCAATCCGTCGCCGCGCTGGAGGTCAGCCGCACGCTGGGGCGGGGGGCGTGGCACAGCTTTCTGCATGTCGCGCTGCCGCTGGCGCGGCCCGGCATTGCAGCGGGGCTGGCGCTCGTGCTGATGGAAGTACTCAACGATTTTGGCACGGTGCAGTTCTTCGCGGTCGATACCTTCTCGACCGGCATCTATCGCACTTGGCTTGCGCTCGGTTCGCCGACCGCAGCGGCGCAACTGTCGGCCATCCTGATGCTGTTCATCTTCGCTGTGCTGGTGCTGGAGCGTTCGTCGCGCGGCACGGCCCGTTTCCACCACGGCTCGACACGCTACCAACGTTTGCCCAGTTACCCGCTCAAGGGCGCGCGCTGCGCCGGCGCATTCCTGGCTTGCGCGCTGCCACCCATTGTCGGCTTCGGCATTCCCATCGGCGCGCTGCTGACATGGGCCGTCGAAAGCCCCAACGGTTTCTCGGATCTTCGCTTCCTGCGCTTCGCCGGCAATAGCCTGGTGCTGGCGACCGTGGCCGGCATCCTAGTGGTCGCACTGGCCGTGACCGTGGCATATGGGCTGCGCCTCAGCCCGAGCCGCCTCGGCGTTTTCGCCGCACGGCTGGCCAGCACGGGCTACGCCGTGCCGGGCTCGGTCGTCGCTGTCGGGGTCATGCTGCCGTTCGGCTGGTTCGACAACACGCTCGATGCCTGGACGCGCGCCAATCTCGGTGTGTCGACCGGCCTCTTGCTCAGCGGCACGATCGCAGCCGTGATCTTCGCCTATCTGGTGCGTTTCTTCGCCGTCGCGTTCAACAGCGTCGAAGCCGGCTTCGCCAAGGTGACGGGCAACATGGAGGCCGCGGCGCGCGTGCTCGGGCGCGGGCCGCTGTCGACGCTTTCACGCGTGCATCTGCCCCTCGTCTGGAGCAGCGTCCTGACGGCATCCATGCTGGTGTTCGTCGACGTGATGAAGGAACTGCCCGCGACGCTGATGATCCGGCCATTCAATTTCGACACGCTGGCAATCCGCGTTTACGAACTGGTCAGCGACGAACAGCTTCGCGCGGCGTCCGCACCCGCGCTGATGATCGTGCTGGCCGGCCTCATGCCCGTCATCATTCTGTCGCGCGGCATCGCGCGCTCGAGGCCCGGCCATGGTGGTTAAACCAGCGCTGTCCTTCGAGCATGTCAGCCACGCCTACGATCGGGTGGAGGCGGTGAAGGACGTCTCCTTCACCGTCGGTCCCGGTGAGGTCCTGTGTCTGGTCGGCCCATCCGGCTGCGGCAAGTCGACAATGCTGCGGCTGGCCGCCGGGCTAGAAATCCTGCAGCAAGGCCATCTGCACATCGCGGGCGAGCTGGCCGCATGCGGGGGCGGAGGCGCCAACGTCCCGCCAGAGCTGCGCGGCATCGGCATGGTGTTCCAAGACTTCGCCCTTTTCCCGCATTTGTCCGTGGCCGCCAACGTGGCGTTCGGGCTGCACGCGCTGGCGCCGGCCGCGCGCCGCGCGCGCGCCTTGGAGACGCTGGCGAAGTTTCACGTCGACGATCTGGCCGACGCCTATCCGCACATGCTCTC
>CAYZFH010000189.1:4762-6252 GCA_964477375.1 uncultured Rhizobiaceae bacterium
TTCGGCGCCCTCGATACGGGAAGGCTCCCAGATGGGACCAAGGTAGAAGTTCTTATCCGGCCGGAAGCACTGCATCTAACCAGGGCATCAGGTATCAAGCCGGACTGCCCCAACGCCAAAGTCACAGCCGCGCGCCTGCTCGGGCGAAGCACGCTCCTTCACCTCAGCATGGATGTCGGTGGAGGCCGAACCTGTCATCTGCACAGCCGGGTGCCCAAGCATGTGACGTTCGCCGAAGGCGATGCCGTCGAGGTATCCCTCGATGCCAGCCAAGCCTTTGTATTTCCTACCTCGGCACCCTAGATTCAGGGAGTGGCGCTCGTTGCCCCCTATGGCGTCTTCTGCCATGATCCGGCCGCGCAGCGCGTTTTATCTGCAGTTTCAGTGGAGTACCTCGCATGGGGTTCAACAGCATCTGGCACTGGCTCATCGTCCTGGCCATCGTGCTCATCTTGTTCGGCGGCGGCGGTAAGCTCTCGAAGATGATGGGCGACCTCGGCAAAGGTATTAAGAATTTCAAGAAGGGCGTGAGCAACGAAGACGGCCAGTCTTCCGACACGACCGCAGCGCCGCAGCAGCCGTCCATCAGCGCGAACGCCAGCTCAAGCGAGCAGCCGGTCCGCAAGGACGACGCGGTCAAGACCTGAGCGAACGGCCGCCGCCGCGCTGGCGCGGCGCGGCGCGATAGGCCTCCATGCTCGACATCGCTTGGTCCGAACTGCTGGTCATCGGGGTCATCGCCCTGATCGTCCTCGGCCCGAAGGACCTGCCCAAAGCTCTCAAGCTGTTCACCTACTGGACGCGCAAGGCGCGCGGCATGGTGCGCGACTTCCAGGGCCATGTGGACGAGATGGTGCGCCAGGCCGAACTGGACGAAGTGAAACGCGAGTTGGAGAAGGCCACCAACCCGGACCTGATCGCGCGCGCAATCGATCCGTCCGGCACGGTTGAGAACGCCCTCAAGATCGAAGAGCCGCCCAAGCCGGTGGCGGTACCGCCGCCGGCGACCGAAGCCGCCGCACCCGTGACGCCGCAAGGCGAAACGCAAACGCGCACCTGACGGGCAGGGCGGGGGCGATGTCGGACACCAAGCCGGAAACCAAGGACGAAGGCGAAAACGAAGCGCGGATGCCCTTGATGGCGCATCTGATGGAGCTGCGCACGCGGCTCATCTATTCCGCCATCGCCTTCATCATCGCCTTCCTGGTCAGCTACCACTTCGCCGAGCCGATCTTCAAATTCCTGGTCGCGCCGCTGAGCGAACGCATCGAGGCATCCGGCGGCAGCCACCGGATGATCTACACCGCCCTGACCGAAGCCTTCTTCACCTACGTGAAGGTGGCCTTCTTCATGGCCGCCTTCGTCTCGTTCCCGGTCGTCGCCACGCAGATCTGGATGTTCGTCGCCCCCGGCCTCTACAAGAACGAGCGCGCCGCGTTCTTCCCCTATCTGTTCGCCACGCCGATCCTTTTCCTGATGGGTGCGGCCTT
>CAYZFH010000190.1:0-6242 GCA_964477375.1 uncultured Rhizobiaceae bacterium
ACGCCGCCGGAGCTGCGCTTCGCCTGCACCATCGCCAACGTGAAGATCGCGTTCCGCACCGCCAACGGTGCGCCGCAGGCGAAGGACGGCCGCGCCTCGGCTCCGACCAAGCCGGGCCTCGGCATCGAGCCGATCATGAAAGTGCTGGGCAAGCCTCTCTACGAGGTGAAGTAACCGCGCTTACGCGACTGCCGGCGGGTTCTGCGGATCCGCCGGCGGCGCGCCGGGCGGCTGGTGCGGCGGAGTTTGGTCCGGCGGCAACTCGACCGGCGGCTTTGGCGGCTGGTCGGGCGGCACGGGCTGATCCGGATCGGGGCCTGGTTTCGGAGGGCTCATTTCGACGCCATGTTCAGTTGGAACGAGCGCAGGACTTCCTGCATGCGGATCGCGGCCTGCGGCGCATCCGGCGCGCCGACGACGATCTGATAGACGCGGTCGCCGTCGACGATGCCGAAGCTGCGATAGTTGCGGCCTTCGCCCGTAGCCTCGACATCAAGCGCGGGCAGCTTCTTGTCGCCGGGCTGATAGAGGAACGGCGTGCTCGAGATGGGCGTCGCCTTCACCCGGTCCAGGAAACTGTCGCGGTTGGCCGCCAGCTCGGCATTCGCATCGATCCGGCTGCCGGGCGCGTAGTCGGCATAGGCCACGACGACTGTGATGCCCGCATTGCCGCATTGGTAAATCTGCACGGTGCGCGGCGCGGCCACGCCCTTCTCCTGCCACGTCTCATGCGCGGGCGTGGTGGGGCAGGAAATCGTGAACCGGCCTTCGTAGGGGGTCAGCTGCACCCAAGTCGCGGGCATGGCCCAAGCGCTGGTGGACAACGCCGCGACCACCAGCGCCAATCCCGCGGCGGGAAGCCAGGAAAAGCGACGGTTCCGTGTCCGCATGATGCGTCCCTTCGCGTTCGCCGGGAAAACCGCACCGCTTGCACAGCGCGAGCCTTACCCAACGAACGGACGGGCCGCTTTAAGGTTCCGGGGAAATTACCGGAAAAGAAACGCTATTTGGTCTGACGCCGCACCGTATTGCAGGCCAGCATGGTGGCGTCCTTGCTGTGCTGGTCGTAGCACCATTCGAACGTGTTGGCGTCGAGCAGGATTCCTTCCGCCGTTCCCAGCGCATCCGACACCAGCACCCGCTTCTTATCGTGGGCCAAGATACCGATGATCATTTCCTTGCCCTTGGGGCTCTCGATCGTGCCCCAGAAACGGTCGCCCTTCTGATCGGTGATGGTGAAGGTGAAGCTCTGCTCGCTGAGGCGCGGCGTGTTGGCTTGACCTTTCTCATGATGCTTGGGCGAACCGACGATGATCGCCGATCCCTTGCCGAGCCAGGTGCCCCGCAAATCCGGATAGGTCTCTTGGGCCAAGGCGGCGCCTGCAAGCGCCACCGTGAACAGTCCGGCCAGCGAAATTCGTGTAATGGCACGCATGGGAATCCCCTCTGTTAGCAACTCGACACTTTTACCATACCAGCTTGGCCGCCGCAGGCTTCCATGCGCGCCTTCACGATGGTGCTGACGGGAACCAGCACGAAGCCGCGCCGCTCGATCTCGGGCAGCCACTGGGACAGCGCTTCGACCGTACCGTCATGCGGATGGCCAATAGCGATGGCGTGGCCCTGGCGACGCGCGACCGCTTCCACTTCAGACAGCTTGGCGCGCACGTTGCCCGTGGAGGAATCGTTGTCCAGGAACACGTCGCGCTCGGCGAACGGCATCCCCAGCGAGCGGGCGACGGACGCGCCCGCGGTGTTGCCGATGGTGCGCGAATCGAGGAACAACAGGCCGCGCGCATCGAGATCTTCCAGCACGATGCGCATGCCGGCCGCGTCCTGGGTGAACTTGCTGCCCATGTGGTTGTTCGCGCCGACATAGCCCGTGAAACTGTCCAACATGGCATCGGCGCGGCGGCGCAGCTCCACCGGGTCCAATCCGGTCACGATCGCATTCGGCCCCGGATACTCCTTGGCGCTCAGCGGCTCCATCGGCATGTGCAGCATCAGCTCATGCCCCACCGCGCGCGCGGCGCGTGTCATATGGCCCAGATCCTTCGCATACGGCAGGAACGACATCGTCATCGGCCCGGGTAGAGCCAGGGCCTGGATCGAACGGCGGTGGTCGACGCCCATGTCGTCGATCACGACCGCGATCATGGGCCTGCCCTCCGTCTCACGCGGCGGCACCGCATAGCGCAGCCAGGCGGGCTCGCCCGCCGCGCGCGGCGGCAAGGGCGGCATCACTGTATGGGTGGCCGGCTCCGCCGCGCCGGGCGGCGGCACAGCCGGTGTCCGCGCGGGCGGCGGCGGGCGTAATGACGCCTGGGCCTCCTGCGGCTTGCTGACCGACGGATCTTTCTGAGCGAATGACGATTCTTTATGAGCCGTAGGCGCCGGCGGCTTCTCGGGCGGCAAGGCGATGCTGGCCTGCGCCGGCTGCTTTACATCCGGCTTGATCGGGATCGCACCGACCCCATGCCACAGCGCGGCCGCCGCGCAAACCGTCAGGATCGCGCCGCACGCGATCCACACGTTGCGCCGGCCCGTCCGCGCCGGACGTGTCTTCTTTCTGGCTCGAGCCAAATATTCCTCCGCGCGCGCACTATAGACGCGGTTGGAATCGCTGACTCCAAAAAAATGCGGCGGCCGAAGCCGCCGCATACGTCACAGGATATAAAGTGCGGTCAGCGGAACAAGGCCGACGCCTTTCCGATGGTGATCCACACACCCCAGGCCAACGGAATACCAACCACGAGCCAGGCCAGCACCGACTGGACATTCAGCACGCCCTTGCCGATGCCGAACGAACCCGTGGCGTATGAACCCGCCTTGTTTTTGGCCTGTAAGGCCGCAACCTCCTCATCCTTCATGAACCACTTCTCGGACAGGGGTTTGACCGCCAGGTTGGCCAGGAAGCCTAGAGCCAGCATGCCGGCCAGGATGTACATCGTGGTGTCGTAGACCTGTTCGCGCGGCACCCCCGCGTCGATCTGGAACTCACGAATGTAGTTCACCACCACCGGGCCGATGATTCCCGCCGTGGACCACGCGGTCAGCAACCGGCCGTGGATCGCGCCCACGAACTGGGTGCCGAAAACGTCGGCTAGGTAGGCCGGAACGGTGGCGAAGCCGCCGCCATACATTGACAGGATGACGCAGAAGAACGCCACAAACAGCGCCTTGCTGCCGAGATGCGCCGCCCACGGAGCAGACGCGTAGAGCACGATGCCCAGCACGAAGAACGTGTAATAGGTCATCTTGCGCCCGATCTTGTCGGACAAGGACGCCCAGAAGAACCGGCCACCGATGTTGAACAGTGACAGAAGGCCAGTGAAGGCCGCCGCGATCGTGGCCACCATCTTCTTCTGACTCTCGTCCAGCGCCGTGAACTTGATCTCCGGCATGCCGATCAGGCTGCCGCCGAAGATCTCCTGCAACATGGGCGAGGCCATGCCGATCATGCCGATGCCCGCCGACACGTTGAGAGTCAGAACCGCCCAGATCAACCAGAACTGTTTGGTCTTGTGCGCATCGCGCAGATGCACCTGCCTGTGGGTGATCATGGCCTTTGCGCCGGCGTCGGGCGGGGTCCACCCTTCCGGGCGCCAGCCCACCGGCGGCAGGCGATAGCCGAACGCCCCGCCCATCATGAAGACGAAGTAAATCGCGCCCATGGCAACGAAGGTCTGCCAAACGCCCACGTTGTCGGGCGTGCGGAACGTGTTCATCAAGATATCGGCCAACGGCGCGCCGATCATGGCGCCGCCGCCGAAGCCCATGATGGCCATGCCCGTGGCCATGCCGCGCCGGTCGGGGAACCATTTGATGAGCGTCGAGACAGGCGAGATGTAACCGAGTCCAAGCCCTACGCCGCCAATCACGCCGGACCCAAGCAGCATGATCCAAAGCTGATGGGTCATCACGCCGACCGACGAGATCAAAAGACCGCCGCACCAGCAGCAGGCCGCAACAAAGGCCGCTTTTCGCGGGCCCACGCGCTCCAGCCAACCGCCCCAGATCGCGGCAGATGACCCGAGAATCACGAAGAAGAGCGTGTACATCCAGCCGAGGTCGGCGATGCGCCAATCGCAGGTCGTGGTGACCAGCGCGCCGAAGAACGTCATATCCGGGCAGGTCTGCGCCTTCTGAATGCCGATCGCGCGCGACAGCGGAAGCCAGAAGACGCTGAAGCCATAGGCCATGCCGATACAAAGGTGAATGGCCAGGGCGGCGGGCGGCACGAGCCAGCGGTTGAAACCCGGCTTGGCGATGATTCGTTCACGATCGAGAAGTCCGGATGCGCCTGGCGCCCCGGTCGCGGAATCGGCGGATACCATCGTTCACTCCCGGTTGTGTTTTTTTTGAATTTGAGATTCGGCAAAAAAATCGGCGGCCGTTTTGGCCGCCGCTTGGACGCAAAAAAATCCGAGGGCGGGAATCGTTACGGGATTCCAGCCATCGATGGAGAATAGCGATTCGGGTAAGCCGGCCAGCTTCCACCCCCCGGTGCAGCGAAGCACGAACACTCGAAACGAAATAACGCTAGCGCGGCGGGTGGCATTGGATTGCATTAATTGTCCGTAGCGGAATGCGTTAACTATTCATAAACAGACCTTATAGAGAGCGACTCGCGATCAAGCCCTCCTTCGTGTAAGCAGGCGCTCCCGCCCTATTCTCCTATCGGAATCGCCATGACCTTTTCCCTCGCCGCGCGCTGTCCCGAGACCGGCATGTTCGGCATCGGCATCGCCACCTCCAGCATCGCCGTCGGCAACCGCTGCCCCTGGGTGCGCGCAGGCGCCGGCGCGATCCTGACTCAGCACCGGACGGATATCCGGCTTGGGCCCATCGGCCTCGATCATCTGTCGAAGGGACTCAACGCGCGCGCGACAGTGGATGCGCTGGTCAAGGACAGCGAGTTTCCCGATCTACGGCAGATCGCCGCCATCGATCGCGAAGGACGCACGGCCTTCTATTGCGGGCCCAAGATCAAGTCGATCAATTCGGGGCACGAAGGAAAGAACTGCGTCTCCGTGGGCAACGCGATCGCGAATGCGGACGTGCCGCGCGGCATGGTGACGGCCTATGAGAAGGCCGCCGCGGAAAGGCGGCCCTTCCCCGAGCGGCTGCTGGCCGCGGTGGATGGCGGGCTGGCGGCTGGCGGCGAAACCAAGCCGATCATGGCCGCGGCCCTTCTGATCGCCAGCGCACATAGCTGGCCGCTGGTCGATCTGCGGGTTGATTGGAAGGAAGAACCGGAGAAGGAACTGCGCCGCCTGTGGCGGCAGTACGAACCCCAGGTCGACATGTTCGTGACCCAGGTGCTGCGCCCGCACGAACTGGAAAAGGCGCCCTAGGCGCGCCTCACTTCGACAAGTGCGTCTCGACCGGCACGCAGTTGCGGCGTCCGGACGCGACGCAATCCTGCAGCTTCGCGTTGTCGCGCATCTGAAGCATCAGATAGATCCCGCCGAGGACGAGCAGGATCGCGATCACGAGGCCGGCCAGGCTGGACCGTGCCTCCGCCTCTTCCGCCTCGGGCCCCGACTCGTCGCGCTCCATGGCGGAAGTCTGCCTCCCGCCGCGGATCGCGCCAAGAGGGTTCGTTAGGGGATGTCCAGGAAATGGACGCTGAACAAGCTGTCGGCGTCGGTCCAGACCTGCGCCGGCACGAGACCGGAGGCATGGGCCAGGGCGCGAAATCCGTCTATGGAATATTTATACGAGTACTCGACATGGATGCGCTCATCGCGCCGGAAGACGAAGGATTCTTGCGCGGCGTGCGCGACCTGGGCCTCGGTGCTTTCGAGATACAGCTCCACCCGCGACGCCTCGGGATTGTAGAACGCCACGTGGCGGAAGAACGCGCGGTCGAAATCGCCGGCCAACTCGCGGTTGATGCGGTCGAGGATGTTGAGGGTGAACTCGGCCGTGACGCCCGCTGCGTCATCATACGCACGATCAAGGACGTCTTTTTCCTTGGCCAGGTCCGCGCCGACGATCAAGGCGCCGCCCGAACCGAGAAGCCGTGCCGCCCGGCGCAGGAAACGCCGCGCTTCCGACGGCGTCAGGTTTCCGATCGTGGAGCCCGGGAAAAAACCGACCCGCCGCCCGCCATTGCCCACCGGCAGACGTTCCAAATCCATGTAGTCGGCGACGACGGTGTGGATCCGGAGCGTCGGATACTCGGCCGCCAGTTCCGCGCCGGCCCGCTCCAGATAGTCGCGCGAGACGTCGATCGG
>CAYZFH010000191.1:0-1150 GCA_964477375.1 uncultured Rhizobiaceae bacterium
CATCCCCACGGGCGCGCCCAATCCCGACAACGCCCTGGCCTGGATCAATTTCGTCAACGGCCCCAAGGTCAATGCCGGCATCGCCAACACGATCCGCTACGCCACGCCCAACCTGGCCGCGCGCAAGCTGATCAACCCGGGCGACCTGAAGAATCCGGCGATCTATCCCTCGGAAGCCGCCCTGGCGAAATGCGAGTCGCTGATCGACCTGGGGCCCAAGGTCACTAAGCTCTACGACGCGGCCTGGACCAAGATCCGCTCCGCGTAACCTGGGCGGGGCCTGATAGGGCGCGATGGAGACCTGGCGGAAACGGCGCGCATTGTTCCTGGCGCTGTTCGCGCCGGGCACGCTGTGGCTGATCGTCTTCTTCACCCTACCGCTGATCCTGATCGCGCTTTACAGCATCAGCGAGCAGGGCGACGCCGGCGAGACCATCCTTTCCTTCACGTCCGAGAATTATCTGCGCGCCTTCGATTGGGTGACGCTCGGCATCCTGTGGAAATCCGTCTGGATCGCCGCGGCGGTCACGGCCGTGTGCCTAGTCATGGGCTTCCCCTTGGCGTTGGGCATCGCCTTCGCCCCGCGCGCGTGGAAGACGCCGCTCCTGGCCCTCGTCGCCCTGCCCTTCTGGACCAACCTTCTGATCCGCACCTATGCGTGGATCGCGGTCCTCCGCACGAAGGGTCATCTGAATAACGCGCTGGAATGGATGCACGCTAAAGCCGGCGCGGGGCTGACCGCGCTGGGCTGGCCGGACGCGCTCGGCCCGTTCGTTCCGCTGAACCTTCTCTATAACGATTGGGCCGTCATCATCGCGCTGGTCCACATCCATTTGCCATTCATGGTGCTGCCGCTTTACGCGGTGCTCGAGAAGCTCGACCGCGCGCATCTGGAAGCCAGCCTCGATCTCGGCGCGGGACACGGACGCACCTTCCGCTCCATCATCGTGCCGCTGTCCATGCCGGGGCTCGTCACCGGCACCGTCCTGGTCTTCATCCTGACGCTGGGCAACTTCGTCGCCGCCGATCTTCTGGGCGGCTCGGACAGCATGATGATCGGCAACCTGATCGCGCAGCAGTTCGGCGCATCGAGCGATTGGCCCTACGGTTCGGCCCTCTCTCTCCTGCTGCTTTATGCGACCTTCCTGTT
>CAYZFH010000191.1:1250-6226 GCA_964477375.1 uncultured Rhizobiaceae bacterium
GCGGCTCGACCCTGGTCTCGACGATCCTGGGCTCGGCGCTGGGCATGGCGCTGGCGCGCTTCCGCTTTCCCGGCCGCGCGGCGTATGACAGTTGGCTGCATCTGCCCATCGTGATTCCCGAAGTGTGCATGGGCATCGCGCTGTTGGCCTTCTTCGCGCTGCTGGACCTGCCGCTCGGACTCATGACGATCACGGCCGCCCATATCGCCTTCTCGATCCCCTTCGTGGCCGTGGTCGTGCGGGCGCGGATGCAGGGCTTCGATCCGGCGCTGGAGGAAGCCTCGCGCGATCTGGGTGCCGGCGACTGGCTGACCCTGCGGCGCGTCGTCCTGCCTTTCGCCATGCCGGGCATCGTCACTGGCGCCTTGTTCGCCTTCACGCTTTCCATCGACGATTTCGTCATCACCTTCTTCACCTCGGGCCCGGGCTCTACCACCCTGCCGCTGAAGATCTATTCCATGGTCCGCTTCAGCGTGCCGCCGGAGATGAACGCCGCCGCCAGCGTGCTGATCGCGATCACCGTGGTGCTGGTGCTGGGCGGCATCGCGATCCAATCGCGTCACGACCGCGAGGCACGGCGATGAGCGCCGTCATCACCGTGGAAGGCGTCAGCAAGCGCTTCGGCGCCGAGGCCGCCGTGGAGGAAGCCAGTTTCGAAGTGGCGCAGGGCGAGTTCTTCGCCCTTCTCGGCCCGTCGGGCTGCGGCAAGACCACCCTTCTGCGCATGCTGGCCGGCTTCGAGACGCCCGATTTGGGGCGTATCACGATCGGCGGCAAGGACATGACCGGCGTTTCGCCCAACCGGCGGCCGGTCAACATGGTGTTCCAGTCCTACGCCCTGTTCCCGCACATGACGGTGGCTGAGAACGTGGCCTACGGCCTGCGCGCGGGCGGCATGAACGCCAAGGATGCCGCGCGCCATGCCGGAGAAGCGCTGGCGCTGGTGCGGCTGGAAGGCATGGAGGCGCGCAGGCCAGACATGCTGTCGGGCGGCCAGCGGCAGCGCGTGGCGCTGGCGCGCGCGCTGGTGAAGCGGCCCAAGGTGCTGCTGCTCGACGAGCCTCTGTCCGCGCTCGACGCCAAGCTGCGCGAGACGATGCGGCTGGAACTGGTGGGGCTGCAGGAGACGGTCGGTATCTCCTTCGTCTTCGTGACGCATGACCAGGACGAGGCCCTGTCGATGGCGGGGCGCATCGCCGTGATGGAGAAAGGCCATATCCGCCAGATCTCCGATCCGCGCGGCCTGTACGAGACGCCCAATTGCCGCTTCGTCGCCGACTTCATCGGCAAGGCCAATTTCTTCGGCGGCACGGTCGCGCACCAGGACAGCGGCATCGCCGTTGTGGAGTGTCCCGCTCTCGGCCTTTTGGCCGGCCGGACGGACCGGGCCGTTTCCGGCGCGGTCACCGTGATGGTGCGGCCCGAGCGGGTACGCTTGTCCGCCGCGCCGCCAGGGGACGGCCTGAAATTGCGAGGACGCATTGCGCACATCGCCTATTACGGCGATGAAAGCCGCATCGTGATCGACCTGGGCGACGGACGCACGGTTATGGCCGGCATCGCCAATGACGGCGAGAGCAGCGCGCAATGGCGCGCGGGAGCCGATACCTTCGTTTCCTGGCGTCCGGAAGACGCGCTGATCCTGGTGGACTGACCGCCGCGGGTTGAACCGTCTCGGAACTGGGCTAAGTTCGCCCTATGGCCGAGCAAGACGACATCATCGCATTCCTCTCCGACCCGTCGAACCTCGACGGCGCCAAGGACGTCGAGCGTATCGACACCCATTGCTCCATCGTCTTCCTGGCAGGCCCGCGCGCCTACAAGCTGAAGCGCGCCATCCGCCTGCCCTATCTCGACTACTCCACACCAGAAAAGCGCCGGCGCATGTGCGAATCGGAACTGGCGCTCAATCGGCGCACCGCGCCCGAGATCTACGAGCGCGTGGCTCCGCTGACGCGCGAGGCGGGCGGCGGCTTGGCACTCGGCGGCAAGGGCGAGGCGCTCGACTGGGTCGTCGTGATGAAACGCTTCGCGGAAGACGCCGTGCTCAACCACATGGCCGACGACGGCAAGCTCGACGCGCCGGTGATGGAACGGCTGGCCGACGAGATCGCGCGCTTCCACGCCGGCATCGAAATCCACCGCGAGGCGGGCGGCGCGGGACCGCTGCGTGAGGTGTTCGACACCAACCTGGAGGCCTTCCGCGCCTATGGGCGGGACATCCTGGATATGGGCAAGGTCGAACGTCTCGACGCGGAACTGCGTGCGGCGCTGGCGCGCAATGAGGCCCTGCTCGAACGCCGCCGCGCCCAGGGCAAGGTGCGCCAGTGTCACGGCGATCTGCATCTGCGCAACATCGTGATGCTGGACGGACGGCCGACGCCCTTCGACGGCATCGAGTTCGACGACGCCATCGCGCGCATCGACGTGCTCTACGACCTGGCGTTCCTCATCATGGATTTGGAGAAGCGGGGGTTGCGGCCCCAGGCCAACATCGTCTTCAACCGCTATCTGGCGGATACGGGCGAGTGGGACGGGTTGCCGCTGATACCCATGTTCCTGGCCAACCGCGCCGCCATCCGCTCCCATGTCGCGGGCGCGGCGCGCGCGCAGTCCAAGGGCGAGAAGGCCGAACAGCAGGCCGAGGAGGCGCGGGAATATCTGGACCTCGCGCTATCCCTTCTTTCCCCGCCGCCGCCGCGCCTCATCGCGGTGGGCGGATTGTCGGGAACGGGCAAGTCCACCTTGGCGCGCGCGTTAGCGCCCGCATACGGCGCGGCGCCCGGCGCGGTCGTCCTGCGCAGCGACCTGATCCGTAAGGAGATGGCCGGTGTCGATCCCGCCACGCGGCTGCCCGCCGAATCCTACACGCGCGAAGCCAGCGCTTCGGTCTATGCGCGTCTGTGCGAACGGGCGGCCTCGGCTTTAGCCGCGGGCCATGCAGTCGTGGCCGACGCGGTCTTCGCCGCGTACGCCGAACGCGCCGCCATCGAAGCCGTGGCGCGCGAGGCCGGTGTCGCATTCAACGGGCTGTGGCTCGAAGGATCGCAAGCCGTGCTGGAGGCGCGCATCGCTTCGCGACGCGGCGATGCGTCGGATGCGACGGTCGACGTGCTGCGCCGCCAGACCGGTTTCGATCTCGGCGCGATGGATTGGACACGGTTGAACGCGGACGGCGACGCGAAGGAGACCGAAGCGCGCGCCCGGCGGGCGCTCTAGCGCCGGGGCGGCAAACGCGAGCGGTCGCCGGCCGCCACCGCCTCCAACTCGGCGCGCGCCAGGTCCATCGCCGGGCCCCATTCGCCGGGCCGGACCTGCCGGAAGAAGCGCATGGACGGATACCAAGGGCTGTCCTCACGCTCGGCCAGCCACAGCCAATGCGCGACGAAGGAGATCAGCACCCATACGGGCCGGTTCATGGCGCCCGCCAAATGCGCGACCGCGCTGTCGGTCATCAGCACCAAATCCAGCCCGTCGATCGCCGCCGCCGTGTCGGCGAAGTCGCCCAACAGCGGCGCCAGGTCGATGATCGGCGCGTCCTTCGGCGCGAGCCGCAGCTCCACCTCCGGCTGACCCTTCTGCAGGCTGTAGAGCTGGACGTTGGGCAACGTGAAGTGGCGCAGGAAGGTGGCCAGGCGCAGGGCGCGGTCGCGGTTGCCCTTGAAGGTGATGCTGCCCGACCAGACGATGCCGACCTTGAGCTTCGAACCCGCGCGCGCGAACGCCTCGTCGAACTTGGTCGCGCGGCCCGGCGGCGTGCGGATATACGGCACCGCGGCCGGGATCGACGCCAGGTCCGGCGTGAAGATCGCGGGCAGGCTCAGAAGCGGAAGGATGAGGTCGTATTGCGGCGGCGGCGTGCCGGGCACGCGCGGAACCAGCTCGTCCGCGCCCAGCCCTTCGGCCAGCGGCATGAGCGCGGGTTGGCATTCGAAGATCACCGTGCCGCCGCGCGCCTTCACCAGTGGCAGGTAGCGCATGCACTGGATCGAATCGCCGAAGCCTTGCTCGCCATAGATGAACAGGCGCTTGCCGGCGAAATTCTCGCCGCGCCATTGCGTGCCCGGCCTCTTGCGGCCCTTCTGCTCGGCCAGGTCCCAGCGCGCCTCGTAGGCGGGCCAGCCGCGCTTGAAGTCACCGAGATAGAGAAGCGCGCGCGCGCGGTCCCAGGCCGCGTCGGGGAAATCGGGCGTGATCGAAAGCGCCTTGTCGTAGGCCGCGATGCCTTCCGCGAAACGCCCCGCCTGGACCAGCGAGACGCCCAGGTTGTGGTTGATCTTGGCATCGTTGGGGCTGATCGCCAGCGCGCGCCGGTGCGCCTCGATCGAGCCGTCCAACTCGTGCGCATCCTTCAGCGCGTTGCCCAGATTGCTGAACACGCCGGGATTCTTGTCATCCAACTGCAACGCGCGCTCATAGAGGGCGATGGCTTCGGGATAGCGATGCTGGACCCGCATCATGACGCCGAGGGCGTTCAGCGCCTGGGACAGGCTCACATCGCGCGTAGCGGGCGCCGCGCCCTTCTCGAGCACCGCGATCAGCCGGCGAAAGACGATCTCTGCCTCGGCGTGGCGGCCCGCGTTGTAATGCGCGAGGCCGGCCTGGAAGACGGCCTTGGGATCGATCACGTCCGCCTTCCCACCCGATGCGGCGGGCTGAGGCGCCGTCGGGACAGGATTCGCGGCTACGCCCTTGGATACGGCAGCTCGGCGGGATTTGCGGTTCTGTGTCATGATGTTAGGAGCGATCCGCGCGGCGGAAACCGCGGCAATCTTGGCACAGAAGCTGCACTGAAGGGAGGCGAAAGCGGGCATTTCGCGCGATTACCCTTGCCGAACTACCGCCGAGACACGATATTCCCTGCCACGCGCGGCCGGAGCGATCCGACCGCGCTGTATTTTTAGGCCAAGGCCCATGGAACTCCGCAACATCGCCATCATCGCCCACGTCGACCACGGCAAGACGACGCTCGTCGA
>CAYZFH010000192.1:0-5877 GCA_964477375.1 uncultured Rhizobiaceae bacterium
GGGCCCGCCGGGCCTGGCGGCACCCGCCGACGCGCGCGTGGTGTCCGCCGAGGGCTTCCTGCTGCATGCGGGCCTGGTCAATTCCCACACCCACAGCCACAGCAACCTGTCCAAGTCGGCGGGCGATCTGTGGACGCTCGAACTTCTGCTGGCCGCGGGTTCGTGGATCACCGGACGGCGCGGGCCCGAGGACAATTACATCAGCGCGCTGGTTGGTGCGTGCGAGATGCTGCTCAAGGGCTGCACCGCGGCCTACGACCTGGTGATCGAGATTCCCATCGCGACCGTCGACGGCATCCAGGCGACCGCGCGCGCCTATAGGGACGCCGGCATGCGCGCGGTGGTGGCGCCCTGCGCGTCGGATATGACGATGTACTACGCGCTGCCGGGTTTCCTGGACGCGTTCCCACCCGCCTTGCGCCGCCAGGTCGAGACGATCCGCGCCGCGCCGACCAAGGATGCGCTGGCGCCGCTGCGCCCGCTGCTCGACACCTGGTCTTTCGACCGCGAGCGCGTGCGCCCGGCCATCGCACCCGCGATCCCCATTCTCTGCTCGGATGAATTCGTCCTGGCCTGCCGCGACATGGCGCGCGACTTCGATGTCGGCATCCACACCCATCTTCTCGAATCGAAGGTGCAGGCCGTGGCGGGCAAGCAGCGCTACGGCGCCACCGTGACCGCGCATCTGGACAAGCTGGGCGCGCTCGGCCCCAACTTCACCGGTGCGCATGGCGTCTGGGTGGATGAGGACGACATGCGCCGCCTGGCGGACAAGGGCGCGCATATCGCCCACAACCCCAGCAGCAACATGCGCCTCGGCAACGGCATCGCGCGCGTGAAGCAGATGCGCGACCTTGGCGTGAACGTCGGCCTTGGCACGGATTCCGTGACGTGCTCCGACAATCTCAACATGTACGAAGCCATGCGGCTCGCGGCTTTGTCGTCACGCGCGCAGAGCCCGGATACGGGGCGCTGGCTTTCGGCCATCGAATGCTTCGAAGGCGCGACCATCGGAAGCGCGAAAGCGCTGGGCTTCGAGAAGATCGGCCGCATCGCAAAGGGCTATAAGGCCGACATCGTGTTCCTCGATCTCGGCGCGATCAACTGGATCCCGCTGGTCAACCCGATCAACCAGGTCGTGCTGACCGAGGACGGCACCAGCGTCGACAGCGTGATGGTCGGCGGCAAGTTCGCCGTGCGGAACCGCAAGCTGGTCCATATCGACATCGCCGATCTGAAGCGGAAGGCCGAGGCCGCGAAGGAAAGCCTGATGTCGCACACGCACGACCGGCGCGAACTGTTCGACCAGGCGCTGCCGATCGTGAACAGCTTCTGCCCTGCGATCGCGCATCAGCACTATCACGTCGAGCGTTACGCCCAGAAATCGAGCCCGTAAGCGCAAGCCCAATAGCTAGGCCCAATAGACGGAGGACGTCCCGATGGCTGCATTCGACTTGGTGATCCGCGGCGGCACCATCGCCACCGCGTCCGACGTCTACAAGGCCGATATCGGCGTGAAGGACGGCAAGATCGCGGCGTTGGGCACCGAGCTCGCCAAGGGCGAGGAAGAGGTCAGCGCCAAGGACAAGCTGGTCCTGCCTGGCGGCGTCGACGCCCATTGTCATATCGAGCAGAAATCCTCGGTCGGCATCCTGAACGCCGACACGTTCCTCTCTGCCACGCGCTCAGCGGCCTGCGGCGGCACCACCACGGTCATCCCCTTCGCGGCCCAGCATCGCGGCATGTCGCTGCGCGCGGTGGTGAACGACGCCCTGGCGCGTGCCGAGAAGCAATGCGTGATCGACTACGGCTTCCACATGATCGTCTCCGACCCGACCGAGCAGGTGCTGGGCCAGGAGCTGCCGGCGCTGATCCGCGACGGCATCACCAGCTTCAAGATCTACATGACCTACGATCTTCTGAAGCTCGACGACCGCGAGATCTTGGACATCATGGCCGTCGCGCGCCGCGAGGGCGCCTTCGTCATGGTCCATGCCGAGAACCACGAGGCCATCAAGTGGCTGTCCGACCGGCTGATCGGCCACGGCCACACGGCGCCCAAGTTCCACGCCGTCTCGCGCCCCATGCCGGTCGAGCGCGAGGCCACGCACCGCGCCATCGCCTTGTCCGAATTGGTCGACGTGCCGATCCTGATCGTCCATGTCTCGGGCGCCGAGGCCATGGAGGAAATCCGCCGGGCCCAGACGCGGGGCCTGCGCATCTTCGGCGAGACCTGCACGCAGTATCTGACTCTGGCCGCGGAAGATTTGGACAAGCCGGACCTGGAAGGCGCGCGCTACATGTGCAGCCCGCCGCCGCGCGGGCGCGCGAACCAGGCGCTGGTCTGGAACGGCGTGCAGACGGGCGTGTTCCAAGTGTTGTCGTCCGACCACGCGCCGTTCAAGTTCGACAAGACCGGCAAGTTCTTCCACTCGCACAAGCCGGACTTCAAGCACATCGCCAACGGCATCCCGGGCCTGGAGGTCCGCATGCCCATTCTATTCAGCGAAGGCGTCACGAAAGGGCGCATCGACCTGCGCAGCTTCGTCGCGCTGACCTCGACCAATCCCGCGCGCATCTACGGCCTGTCGCCCAAGAAAGGTTCGATTGTCGTTGGCGGCGACGCCGACATCGCGATCTGGGACCCCGAGAAGGAAGTCACCATCTCGCAGTCGCTGTTGCACGACGCGATGGACGCGACGCCCTATGAAGGTTTCCAGGTGAAGGGCTGGCCGGTGATGACCTTCTCGCGCGGCGAGGCGGTCTGCACGAACTTCGACTTCAAGGGCAAGGAAGGGCGGGGGAAATATCTGCCGCGCGAATTGTCGCCCATGACGACGCCGCTCGGCCGCCTGCCCACGGGCTTCGATCCCGTCACGGGCGTCTATCGCGCCTGAAAATCCGGACATGCAAACGGCGCCTGCCGCTTTCGCGTGGCGCCGTTTGAAAAGGGAACGCTCCCGGTGAGGGAGCGGGTGAAGGCTTAGTAGCCTTCGCGCTCCATGCGCTTGCGCAGCAACTTGCGCGCGCGGCGGATCGCTTCGGCGCGCTCGCGCGCCTTCTTCTCGGAGGGCTTCTCGAAATGACGGCGGAGCTTCATCTCCCGGAAGACGCCTTCGCGCTGCATCTTCTTCTTCAGGGCGCGCAGGGCCTGATCCACGTTATTGTCGCGCACGATGACCTGGACGATGACGATCACTCCTTTTATCGCGCTTGCCCCCCTCGGGCAGGCGCCGGCCACGCAAATTCCGCTATGAACGGATTAAGGGCGCGCCTAGTACCATAAAAGACCCTATTTGTGAAGGGTTTGCGGAAAGCCCGCTTTACCCCCCGGCGCACCGCCCCCATATTAACCCGATGGCCATCCGAAATATCGCGAAAATGGGGAATCCGGTGCTGAAACGGGCCGCCCGGGCCGTTTCCGACCCCACATCCCCCGAAATCCGGGCCCTTGTGGCCGACATGGTCGAAACCATGGAAGACGCCAACGGCGCCGGCCTGGCCGCCCCCCAGGTCCATGAGGATGTGCGGGTGGTGATCTTCCACGTCCCGGCCGAACGGGCCACGGACGCGCCTGAGGACAAGCCCGAGCCCCTGACCGTCCTGATCAACCCCGTGATCGAGCCCCTGACCGAGGAGCGCGAGCTGGGGCTGGAAGGGTGCCTGTCGGTGCCTGGCTTCGTCGGCGCGGTGCCGCGCTTCACCAAGATCCGCTATTCGGGCTACGGCCTCGACGGCGAGAAGATCGAGCGCGAAGCGTCCGGCTTCCACGCGCGGGTGGTCCAGCACGAATGCGATCACCTGGACGGCATCCTCTATCCCCAGCGGATGGAAGGCCTGTCCCTGTTCGGTTATGTCGAGGAAGTCCGGCGCGCGCTCGAGGCGCGCGGCGAGGCTCACACGGTCGAGGAGGCCGCGGACTGATGGTCACCGCGAAGAAAAAGAACGACGGCAACGATCCTCTGCGTGAAAAGATCCTGGACGCCACGCTGAAGCATGTGCCCTTCGAGGGCTGGACGCTGAATGCGCTGCAGACGGGCGCCGAAGACGCGGGGCTGGAGCGCACCGCCGCCCATCAGGCGTTTCCGGGCGGGGTGATCGAGGCCATCGAGTTCCACAGCAAGCAGGCCGATGCGCGCATGCTGGCGGCGCTGGAGGCGGCGGACCTGTCGCGTATGAAGGTGCGCGAGAAAGTGGCCTTCGCCATCCGCACGCGGCTGGAGCAGAACGCGCAGAACCGCGAGGCCATCCGGCGGGCGCTCGTCATCCTGGCCGTGCCGGTCTATGCCGGCGTCTCGCTGTCTTCGCTCTACCGCACGGTCGATACGATCTGGCACGGCATCGGCGATGCCTCGGTCGATTTCAACTTCTATACGAAGCGCATGCTGTTGGCGGGGGTCTATTCGACCACGCTGTTGCATTGGCTCGAGGACAGTTCGGAAGGCTTCGAGACGACGTGGCGGTTCCTCGACCGGCGCATCGACGACGTCATGCGCGTGCCCCAGTTCCTGGGCCAGTTCAAAAAGATGTTCGAGGGCTTCCCGCGCCCGCCCTTCGGGCCAAAGCCGTTCGGTCCGGGGCGCTGAACGTGCCTACGCGATGATGTCCGGCAGCAGCCGGCTCTCGATCTTCGTGATGTCGTCCTTCAACCGCAGCTTGCGCTTTTTCAGGCGCTGGATCTGAAGCTGGTCGACCGGCCGCTTTTCGCTCAAGCGGTCGATGACGTCGTCCAGATCGCGATGCTCGCTTTTCAATTCTGCAAGGCGTTGCTGCAGGAACTCTTGATCGTCGTCGTTCATCCCACCGAGTCCCGTGACACCCCGGCGCCACCATAGCAAAATGGCGGCGACAGTTGTACGCCCCGGCTTGCCGCCTGGGTCTCGACTTGGCCCCCATCCACGGAAGCGAGGCGAATCATGGAATTCCCCACCAAAAGCGAGTTCTGGGACTACACCCTGGCCATCTACGGCAAGCAGGGTTTTTCGCCCGCCGTCATTGCGCTGCAGGACAAGCTCAAGGTGGACGTGGATATCCTGATCTTCTGCTGCTGGACGGCATCGACCGGCCGGGGTGCCTTGGATGCCGCCACGGTGGCCAAGGCGCGCGAAGTGGCCGATCCCTGGCAGGCCGAAGTGGTCAACGCGCTGCGCATCATCCGCCGCCGCATCAAGGAAGGTTTCAAGGGCACGCCCGAGGGCCTGCCCGCGGGCCTGGGGAAGGACATCCTCGGCCGCGAGATCGATGCCGAGCGGATCGAGCAGATGATGCTGGAAGCCATCGCCCCCGCAGCGAAGGACGCAGGTAAATCCGCGGATGCCAAGGCCAAGGACGCTGCGGCGAGCCTCGGCGCCTATCTGAAGGCATGCAATATCAAGGCCGATGACGCCGATCGCGGCCATCTGGCCACGGTTCTGAACGCGGCCTTTCCGGATGTGGGTGCGGATAAAGCGCGCACGCTTTTGTCATAGGGAAGGGGTTGATCGCCTCCGTGAGAGGCGTATCATTTTCGGACTTGGGGAAACCGATCACTACGCAGTAGGAGGAGGTTTTGACCGTGAGTCTGGATAGTCACATCGTGGCCCTTCGGGCCAAGCATGCCGAGCTGGAGCGTTCCATCAACCAGCTCGAGACTCAACCGAAGCCAGACGACAACGTCATCCACTTACTCAAGAAGCAAAAGCTCCGCGTCAAAGACGAGATCGCCCGACTCGGGCACTGATTGACGCACACGGGGCCGGATTTCACCGGCCCCGTCCACCGGCGTAGGCATCGCACCGCCCACCTGGCGGTACGAATGGTCCCCTGCAATCTCATTTCATCGAAATCGAAGCGGCGAATTTCGTGCGGCTGCTCGCATATACCCCTTCCGTCACCCCG
>CAYZFH010000192.1:5887-6207 GCA_964477375.1 uncultured Rhizobiaceae bacterium
GCACCGCCCGGTCGGCGGTACGAACGGTTGTCCGCAATCAAAAATTCGACGGGGTGCGGCGCTGCTTCCAGCGGTCAGCCGCTGATCTCTTTCGCGCGGTCGCGCAGTACGAATTTCTGGATCTTGCCCGTGGAGGTCTTGGGCAAAGGGCCGAAGACGATGTGCTTCGGCACTTTGAAGCGCGCCATGTTGTCGCGGCAGAAGGCAATGATCTCGGCCTCGGTCGCGTCCTTGCCTTCCTTCAGCGTGACGAAGGCGCAGGGCGTCTCACCCCATTTTTCGTCGGGCCGTGCGACCACGGCGGCCTCTAGTACGGACGG
>CAYZFH010000193.1:0-6205 GCA_964477375.1 uncultured Rhizobiaceae bacterium
GCGCTGGTGAAGTTCAAGAAGCTGGCCGGCGGCGGCTACTTCAAGATCATCAACCAGACCGTGCCGGTTGCTCTCGAAACGCTGGGTTACAACTCGTCCCAGATCGACGCCATCGTGCGCTATGCGGTCGGCCACGGCACGCTCAAGGGCGCGCCCGGCATCAACCACGACACGCTGAAGGCCAAGGGCTTCACCGACACGGCGCTGGCCACCATCGAGGGTGCGCTGGCTTCCGCCTTCGATATCAAGTTCGCCTTCAACAAGTGGACGCTGGGCGCCGAGTTCTGCACCGGCACGCTCGGCATCGATGCGGCCAAGCTGGACGACGTTTCCTTCGACCTGCTGAGCGCGCTCGGCTTCACGAAGGCCGATCTGGATGCGGCCAACACCTTCTGCTGCGGCGCCATGACGCTGGAAGGCGCGCCGCACCTGAAGGAGGAACACCTGCCGGTGTTCGACTGCGCAAATCCCTGCGGCCGCATCGGCAAGCGCGCGCTGTCGGTGGACAGCCACATCCTGATGATGGCCGCGGCACAGCCGTTCATCTCCGGCGCCATCTCCAAGACCATCAACATGCCGAACAGTGCCGGCGTCGCCGACTGCAAGGACGCCTACATGGCGTCGTGGCGCCTGGGGCTCAAGGCCAACGCGCTCTATCGCGACGGCTCCAAGCTGTCCCAGCCGCTCTCGGCCAGCGTGCTGGAGGACGAAGACGGGTCGTTCGTCGAAGAGGTCCTGGAAGCCCCGCCGGCACAACAGGTGCCGATGGTGGCGGAGCGGGTTGTCGAGCGCATCATCGAGCGGATCGTCACCGAGCGCCGCCGCCTGCCTTCGCGCCGCAAGGGCTATACCCAGAAGGCCATCGTCGGCGGTCACAAAGTCTACCTGCGCACCGGTGAATACGAAAGCGGCCAGGTCGGCGAGATCTTCATCGACATGCACAAGGAAGGCGCCGCCTTCCGCAGCCTGATGAACAACTTCGCCATCGCCATCTCTATCGGCCTGCAGTACGGCGTGCCGCTCGAGGAGTTCGTTGAGGCTTACACCTTCACGCGCTTCGAGCCCTCGGGCATGGTCGAAGGCAACGACGCCATCCGCATGTCGACCTCGGTGCTGGACTACATCTTCCGCGAGCTGGCCATCTCATACCTCGGCCGGACCGACCTGGCGCACGTGAAGCCGGAAGACACCCGCCCCGACAGCCTGGGCACGGGCAACCGGGAAGGCGACCTGTCCGAAGAACTCGACGTCGTGAAGCGCGTGGCCAGCGCCGGCTACGTCCGCAACAACCTGTACGTTCTGTCCGGCCGCGCCACGGGTAACGGCGAAGCCGGTCATGCGCATGGGAATGGCCATGCGCATGTTCACGCCCACGGAAATGGCGCCGCCACCAACGGCGGAGCCCTAGAGACCACTGGCAACGGCACGTCCCAAGCCGTTGCTGTGGATGCCGTGATCGCTGTCGCCGTCGATACCCGCCTCGACCAAGTTCGTGAGGCACGGATGAAGGGGTATGAGGGCGACGCCTGTGGCGAGTGCGGCAACTTCACGCTGGTCCGCAACGGGACTTGCATGAAATGCGTCACCTGTGGCTCGACCAGCGGTTGCAGCTGAGGCTCCCCGCTTCAGCTTTCGTGCTCCTCCCTGTCACTTGGGGTGCGATACGAACTCTCGCACCCCATTTTTCCCGATCCTGACGCCCTGACGGGCGCTGGATCGGGCCGCGGCGACGGACTAAGCTCCCGCGCCTCGTCAAAGGGAGAAAAGCCATGGCCGGACGCATCGAAGCGCGCCTCAAGGAATTGAAGATCGAACTGCCGGACGCGCCCGCGCCCGCCGCCAACTACATCCCCTACGTCGTCACCGGCAATCTGGTGTTCGTTTCGGGCCAGGTGCCGCGCTTCAAAGGCCAGTACGTGCATGTCGGAAAGGTGGGGGAAACCCTCACCCTCGAGGACGGCCAGAAGTCGGCGCGGCTTTGCGCCCTCAACCTGATCGCCCAGCTCAAGGCCGCCTGCGGCGGCGACCTCGACCGCGTGAAGCGCGTGGTGAAGCTGGGCGGCTTCGTCAACTCGACGCCCAACTTCGCGAATCACCCCCAGGTGATCAACGGCGCGTCCGACCTGATGGGCGAGATCTTCGGCGATGCCGGCAAGCATGCCCGCTTCGCGGTCGGCGTGGCCGACCTGCCGGGCAACGTGGCGACCGAGATCGACGGCATCTTCGAAATCGCCTGACGAAAAAGGCCGGGCATAGCGCCCGGCCTTTTCACAAATTCTCAAACCGCTCCGATCAGAACGGCCGGTCGCCCTCGGCCGTCACGCGATTCATCTCGCGGCGCTTACCCTGATAATCGTTGATCGGGTAATGCTGGACGCAGCGATTGTCCCACAGCGTGAGCGAGCCCTTGGCCCAGCGGAAGCGGCAGGTGAATTCCGGCTTCACCGCGTGGGCATAAAGGTATTCAAGCAACGGCTTCGACTCTTCCACAGTCCATCCGGCGAAACGCTCCACATAGGCGCAGTGGACGTAGAGCGCCTTGCGCCCGGTCTCGGGATGGGTGCGCACGACCGGATGTTCGATCGAGCCCTTCGCAGCCTTCGACATCACATCATCGAAGCGCAGCTTGATCGAGCGCCCCTCGTTGTATTCGCCCGCATCGACGCCGGTGTTGTAGGAGTGGGCCGTGTGCACCGCCTTCATGCCGTCCAGCATCTTCTTCAGGCCGTCGGACAGCGCTTCGTAGGCCAGATACTGGTTCGCGAACATCGTGTCGCCGCCGAACTCCGGCACATCCACCGCGTACAGGAACGAGCCCAAGGGCGGCTTGTCCATGAAGCTGGCGTCGGTGTGCCACATATTGGCGAAATTCTTCGTCTCGTTCGCTTCCTTGCGGATCACCATGAATTCGGGATGGCCCGGCGGCGCGACCACGAACGGATCGATGACCAAAGTGCCGAACTTGCGCGCAAAGGCTTTTTGCGTGTCGAAGTTCAAGTCCTGGTCGCGGAAGAAGATGACGCAGTTCTCGAGGAAAGCCTGATGGATTTCGGCGAACGTCTCCTGGTTGACGTCCTTGGACAGGTCCACGCCCGAAATCTCGGCGCCCAAGGCGCCCGTAAGCGGCTTCACCTTAATGGTGCGATAAGTCGTAGCCACGTGAGTCTCCTTCCGAACCGGCTTTCCAGCTATGGCAGCAAACAGAGCGCTGCGGGCCGATTCCATGGGCCGAAAAGCGGAAAATGCCCGTTCGCCATCCTATGAAACGTAGGAAGGGGCAGGCAAGGACGGCAAGGGCCGTCCTCAGTTCTTGGCCAGGAAATAGTCCACGGTGGTGACCGCGCGGATGCGTTTGTCGACCGCCTGGTATTCACCCTCGAACGGTGAATCGTCCCTGGCCAGGATGACGATGACGCCCTGATTGGCGCGCCGGATGCCGCCCACCTTGCTGCCCGAGGTCTGGGCGAACTCGTCGGCGGCCACCTTGGCCCGCTCGGTGGCCTGGCGGATCAGGCCCGGCTTGATCTGGTTCAGCTTCTCGGCGGTCACGATGTAATTCGGCCCCGGCGTGTCGTTGAGCACCACGCCGCGCCGCGCCAACTCGCCGATCTCGCGCGAGACCTTGCGCACCCGCTCGATGTCGCCCGAACGGACCAGGACATTCTGGGTCAGGATGAAGCGCGCGTTCCGATTGACGTCGTTGCGGTAGCCTTGAGCCAACGTGTCCTGGATCTCGACACGCTGGAGCGTGATCTCCTCATCCTTGAACTGCTGTTCCTTCAGATAGCCGGTCACGATCTTGGCCGACTCGTCGAGCGTGCCCATGCCGGCCTTGAGATCGCCCGCCGTGATCGAGAAGCGGATGGGCAGGGTTGCCAGATCGGCCTGGGTCTCCATCTCGGCCACGCCCTTGACCGTGACGTAGCGGTCCTCCAGGCGCGACATCAGCACGCCCTTGCCGGCCAGATACCCGGCCACGACCGAGCCCGCAGCCAGCACGAGTGCGCCAACCACAATACCAATCGCCAAAGCCTTGCTACGGGGAGCCGAGTCCATGGAGTGCCTCCTAGAATAAAGACGGCGTCATCGAACGATGCCCGCCATACTTCGGTCAAGAAGCTCCGACAGGGTAAGATGGCTGCCCTGGTGCACTATCCACCGCAAGGAACACGATGCCCGACGGGCAGGACGCCATCACCATCAAGCTCGTAAACCGGATCGACGCCATCCCCGCGGCCGATTGGGATGCTTGCGCAGGCATCGGCGCGAACGGGGCGGGTAATCCGTTTCTGATGCACGCCTTCCTGGCGGCGTTGGAGGACAGCGGCTCGGCCACGGCGGAAACTGGCTGGGCGCCGCATCATCTCGTCGCGGCCGACGGCACGGGGCGCATGATCGGCGCCGCGCCGATGTATCTGAAGAGTCATTCCTACGGCGAGTACGTCTTCGATTGGGGTTGGGCCGAGGCCTATGAGCGCGCGGGTGGAAAATATTATCCCAAGCTGCAAGTGTCCGTGCCGTTCACCCCGGCCACCGGCCCTCGTCTCCTTGTTCGCCCCAACCTTAGCGTCGAAACGACCGGCGTCGTGCGCGACGCATTGATCGGCGCCATGGAACGGATCGCGGGTGGAAATCAGATCTCATCCGTCCACGTCACCTTCCCGACCGAGACGGAGGCGCACGCATTGGGCGAGGCCGGATGGCTGCGCCGTGCGGGGCAACAGTTCCATTGGGAGAATCGGGGTTACGGCGCCTTCGACGATTTCCTCGGCGCGCTCTCCTCACGCAAGCGCAAGACGATCCGAAAAGAGCGGCGCGAAGTGGCGGACAGCAACGTGACCGTGCGCCCTTTAACCGGCGGCGAGATCGAACCGCGCCATTGGGATGCGTTTCACCGCTTCTATCTGGCGACCGCCGATCACAAATGGGGCAATCCCTATCTGACGCGGGAGTTCTTCCACCAGATCGGCGCGACGATGGCCGATCGCATCCTGCTGGTGATCGCCGAACGCGACGGACGGCCCCTGGCGGGCGCGCTCAACCTGATGGGCGACGGCACGCTCTACGGCCGCAACTGGGGCTGCGACGGCGAGTTCAAGTTCCTGCATTTCGAAGCCTGCTATTACCAGGCGATCGAGTTCGCCATTCGGCAGGGACTTACCCGGGTGGAAGCCGGCGCGCAGGGCACGCACAAGATCCAGCGCGGCTATCTACCGGTCGAGACCCACAGCGCCCATTGGATCGCCGATCCCGGCTTCCGCGACGCGGTCGAGAAATTCCTGGAACGCGAACGCATACACGTTCACGCCGAGATGGCGGGGTTGTCGGAATACAGCCCGTTCCGGAAGGACGGCGGCGAAAACTAGCCTAGTTTATTCGACCAGGACCGGCACCTTGTCGCCCTGCTTGGGCTCGGCCGGCATGTAGTCGAAAGCCAGCTTGTCGTCCTCGAGCCGCACCTTGACGGTGCCGCCCTTGGACAGCTTGCCGAACAGCAGCTCCTCGGCAATGCCTTTCTTCACATGCTCCTGAATCACGCGCGCCAAGGGCCGTGCGCCGAAGGACGGGTCGTAGCCCTTCTTCGCGAGCCAAGAACGCGCCTCGTCGGTGAGCTGGATCGAGACCTGACGGTCGGCCAACTGCTCCTCAAGCTGGATGATGAACTTGTCGACGACGCGCAGGACGGTGTCCGGCGGCAGGTTCGCGAACGGGATCACCGCGTCCAGGCGGTTGCGGAACTCGGGCGTGAACATGCGCTTGATCGCTTCGTCGTCCTCGCCCTGCCGATCCTGGCGCGCGAACCCCATAGCGTGCTTGGCCAGGTCCGACGCGCCCGCGTTCGTGGTCATGATCAGGATGACGTTGCGGAAGTCGGCCGTCTTGCCGTTATGGTCGGTCAGCTTGCCGTAATCCATCACCTGCAGAAGGATGTTGAAGACATCCGGGTGCGCTTTCTCGATTTCGTCGAGCAGAAGGACGGCGAAGGGCTGACGGTCGACCGCATCGGTCAACAACCCGCCCTGGTCGAAGCCGACATAGCCCGGCGGCGCGCCGATCAGGCGCGAAACGCTGTGCCGCTCCATATATTCCGACATATCGAAGCGATGCATCTCGACACCCAAGATGCGCGCCAACTGGCGCGCAGCCTCCGTCTTGCCGACACCCGTGGGGCCGGAGAACAGATAGCTGCCGATGGGCTTCTCGG